>NZ_JACJSP010000001.1:0-300000 GCF_014698235.1 Limnothrix sp. FACHB-406
CACCCCCATTAGGAACCCTTGCGAGTCAACGATAATGTGGCGTTTACGTCCCTTAACCTTTTTGCCACCATCGAAGCCGTAGACCACCCCCTTTTTTCCGTCGTTTTCACCGACTGAGAGTCACCGATACTGACACTAGATTGCTCTGAACGACCTAATTTGCTCCGCAGTTGCTCTCGCATCTGGTCATGCATTTGCTGCCAAATTCCTTTCCGTTGCCATTTCTGGAAGTAATGGTAGACCGTGCTGTAAGGGGGTAAATCGTGAGGCAGCATTTCCCACTGGCAGCCAGTGCGCTGGACGTAAAAGATGCCATTGAGGATTTCTCGGAAATCAACTTCTATCGGATGTCCAAAGCCTTTAGGAGCGGGCAGCAGCGGCTGGAGGAGCACCCACTCATCATCGCTCAAATCACTGGGATAGGCTTTGCGGGTAGGATTGGCAATGACCGGGAGACGACTCATGAGCTGGGTGATACTTCGGGTAGGTCTAGCCTAAAACCGAATTTAGAGCTGCCAAGTCGGCTTTAGCTTCTCTTTATGAATTAGCTCTAAGGATCAAATCTTCAACGTTAAGCACTGGGAAATTGGTTGCGAATCACCACCTCTGAAAGGGGCAATTGGCCACCCCGTCCCCGCGCCGGTTGCACGGCCTTGCCTACCGTAATCATCATGCCAATTAGATGGTCGGCCGGTAGCTGAATAATGTCAGCAACCGCCTGGGGATCAAAACCAATCATCGGACAGGTATCGTAGCCCATGGCTTTGGCAGCCAACATCAAGGTTTGGGCCGCAATCCCACAGGAACGCATGGCTTCATCCCGTTGCAGGGCCTCGCTTCCCTCATAGAACTGAATAATCATCGGCACCAGTTGTTGGCGAACCGCTTCGGGGGCATTTTGCCAATAGCGTTCCGGTTGCTGTTGCCAAGCGTTCAAATTTCCACACAACAACACCAACAGGGACGCATCGGTCACTTGGGCTTGATTCCAAGAGGCGGCCCGAATTTGTTGGCGCAATTCGGGATCGTCCACAATCACAAATCGCCAATTTTGAATATTGAACGATGTGGGCGACAGCAACACATGTTCCATTAGGGTCTGAATTTCCGATTCAGACATTTGATGATTGGGGTCGTAATGCTTGACGGCGCGACGTTGCTGAATAGCGGTCAGGGTATCCATGAGCTGTCCTGAATAGGGTGAATCGACTCAATTTAAGGGAAAACTGCGGGTCGCCAAGGCCATGGGCCGCCTCCTAGCGACTTTGGTTCAAGCTCAGGGTGGGGAAATCAAACCGGGGAACGAAACCGACGAAAATTTCTCCTCACCCTGCGTTAAGTTTAGTAACATTGCCCGCAACTGCGACGACTAGGAGAAACACCGTGAATCTGATTCCCGAAGACATTAAGCCCTATTTGAATTTGTTTCACCCGATTTTGATGTGGGTGTTGCTGGGTCTGACGGTTTATGCACTGTATTTGGGAGTCCAGGCCCGTCGGACTCGGACAGCGGAGGCGGAGGTGCGCAAGGAGTTGATTAAGGGGAAGTTTGCCAATCGCCACTACCAAATCGGTTCGTTGATTTTGGCGCTGATGGTGTTGGGGACGATCGGGGGGATGGCAGCGACCTATATCAATAACAACAAGCTGTTTGTGGGGCCGCACCTGTTGGCGGGCTTGGGGATGACGGGGCTGATTGCGGTGTCGGCGGCCCTTTCACCGTTGATGCAAAAGGGGCAAGATTGGGCCCGCTATGCCCACATTGGTTTGAATGTGGCCATTGTGGGACTGTTTGGCTGGCAGGCGGTTTCGGGAATGGATATTTTCCAGCGCATTTTGCAGAATTTCTAGGCGCAGGTTGCTGACCCAAAGCCTGATGGATCCTGTGTAGGCGGCCGGTGCGATCGCGCCGGTTTTTTTTGGGCCCCTGCTTCGGGGCCGATCGAGACCGGGTGGCCACCAATTTGGAGGCCGGCTCCCCCCTGCCCGTACGGGCGATCGCAACGTTACCATGGCCAAATTGGGCCCAAACTTGCGCCACCTGCGTTGAAGGGCGTTTAAGGGCGATCGCCTCGCCCGGGGCCGCAGCACCTTCATCCGTTGTTAATACAGCATCGATATCAACCATGCCACAGACGTTTTATGTGAACCCGACCAGCGGTAATGACAGCGCTGATGGATCCCAGGGTGCGCCGCTGAAGACCATTGCGGCGGCCCTGCGCAAAACCCAAGCGGGCGATCGGGTGCAACTGGCTGCGGGAACTTACAGCAGCACCAGCGGCGAAGAATTTCCGCTGACGGTTCCTTCGGGGGTGACCGTGGTGGGCAACGAAGGAACGAAGGGCGGCGGCATTTTGGTGCGGGGCAGTGGCCGCTATGTTAGCCCCACCTTTGCGGGTCAAAATGTCCTTTTTCTATTGACGGATGATGCCCACCTGCGGGGGGTGACGGCGACTAATCCGGAAACTCGGGGAACGGCGGCTTGGGTAGAGTCGGCTCGCCCCACGATCGCCAACAATACCTTTGTGAACTCCAACCGGGAAGGGGTGTTCGTCAGCGGTTCCAGTGTGCCCCTGGTGGAAGGGAACTTGTTTGAAACCAACTCCGGTAATGGCTTGTCGATCGACCGGAACTCTAGCGGCACAATTCGCGGCAACACCTTCCGAAATACGGGATTTGGGATTGCGGTGGGGGGCAACGCCAGCCCCACGATCAGCGGCAATGTGATTACAGGGAACCGTAGCGGTGTGGTGGCTTCCCAAACGGCCCGCCCCATTTTGCGCAACAACACGATCGAGAACAACCGAGATGACGGTCTGACGGTCATTAATCAGGCCCTGCCGGACTTGGGCAGCACTGGCCAACCGGGCAACAATGTGTTTCGGGCGAACGGTAAGTACGACATCCAAAACGCCACCACGAACACGATCGTGGCCGTTGGCAACCAGATTGGCACGGTGTTGGGATCCGTGTCCTCGTCCGGTTCGGTGTCGCCTTCGCCTACGCCCGTGCCAATTCCGTCGCCGGGCCCCTCACCGACCCCAACTCCCACGCCGGTTCCCGTACCCACGCCGGTTCCTGTGCCCACCCCGATCGACGATCTGAAGGGCCATTGGGCAGAGGCCTTCATTCGGGCTTTGATCAGCCAGGGGGTGGTGAAGGGGTTTGAGGATGGCTCTTTCCGGCCCAATAACAAGTTGACGCGGGCGGAATATGCGGCGCTGGTGGTGAAGGCGTTCGATCGCCCGCTGGTCAAACCTCCCATTGGTTTTAGTGATGTGCCAGCGGGTTTTTGGGCGATCGGGGCGATTGCTAAGGCCAGTCAAATGGGCTTCATTTCCGGTTTCCCAGATAACAGCTTCCGCCCGGGCCAGAACTTGACCCGCACCCAAGCCCTGTTGTCCATTACCAATGGTTTGGGCCTGTCGGGTGGATCGCTGAATCTGTTGGGGAATTTTGCCGATCGTGCGCAAATCCCCAGCTACGCCACCAACCCGATCGCGACGGCCACGGCCAATCGCCTGGTGGTGAATTATCCCCAACTGAACGCCCTGCGTCCCCTAGAAGACATTACCCGCGCTGAAGTGGCCGCTTTGATTTATCAAGCACGGGTGTTGCTGAACCAAGCGTCGGCCCTCACATCGCCCTACATCGTACAGCCCGATACCAAGCTGCCGGCCTTTACGGACACGCGCAACCACTGGGCAGAGCCGTTCATCGAGGCCTTGGCGAATCGGGGACTAATCGGGGGCTTCCCCGATGGATCCTTCCGTCCCGATGCCACCATGACCCGCGCCCAGTTTGCCAGCGCGATCGCCAAGGTCTTTAATCCACCGGCCGAGCGACCGGGCAAAACTTTTACGGACGTGAATTCCAACTTCTGGGGCAATGCGGCGATCCAGCAGGCCTACCGGGCGGGCTTTATGTCTGGCACGTCGGAAACCACCTTCAGCCCCGATGCCACGTTGCAAAAGGTGCAAATTGCCGTGGCCCTGGCCAGTGGCTTGGATTGGCCGGACGGCACGGAGGCGGATTTGGCGGCCTTGAGCGATCGAGAAGCGGTGGCCAAGTGGGCCCGGCCCAAGGTGGCGGCTGTTTTGAAGCGCAAGGCGTTGGTCAGTTACCCCAGTGCCAACACCTTTGCTCCCGAGCGGTTTGCAACGCGGGCGGAGGTGGCGGCCATGTTGTACCAGGCCCTGCGCGATCGGGATGGATCGTTAACGGCCATTAATTCTCCCTACGTTCTTTCGGCTTAGGCCGATCGGGGGGGATCGGGGATCGATCGGGAGCCGATCGGGGCTGGATGGGGAGTTGTGCGCGATCGCCCAACGTGATCGCCCAACGTGATTTGAGGCGTGATCAGCAAGGGCAATCGGCCGCAACCCACCCTCAACCAAGCATCCCAGATCCCCCCACCACGCCGCAGCACCCTGCGGAACAGCAATCTAGTTCAGCAATCCAGTCCAGCAATCCAGTCCAGCAATCCAGTCCAGCAATCCAGCAAAGCAACGTCGGTGAATCCTGCCATGACTCGGGACTATGACCTGATTGGTTACGGTGATGAAGTGCCAGGGGTTCTGGCCCTGGTGGCGGCGGCCCGGGAATATCGGGCCCGATCGGGCGGTCAACCACTCAAAACCCTGCTGCTCACGGCCGGCGACACCAGCTATGGCGTGGGCGGCCACCTAATCCGAGGACAACTGTGTTACCTAGACCGCACCCACCTCTCCCCTAAGCTTCGGGAACAATACGGCATGGGTCTTTATGGCGATCCCGCCAGCCTATATCAGGAGTTCTTGCAGCGATCGGGCGTGGTGGAAGTGGGCCTCGATTGGCGCAAGGGCGATCGGGCCCTGCGGGAAATGCTGTTGGAAGCGGGCGTGGATATTGTTGACCAGGCAAAAATCAGCCGCGTTCAAAAAACGGGCGATCAGCTCCTGTCCATCACCACCGACGATGGCGACACCTTCCAAGCCAAGCAATTCATCGATTCCACCGTGAATGCGGGCCTCCTGCAAAGGGCCCAGGGCCTGACCGTCCGAGGCTTTGGCACGTTGGGGCTACCCGATTCGGCCCTGCCCGTTTCGCTGGTTTTCGAGACCCAGGGCCTCACCGTAGACTTCCTGCGCCGGGCCGAGGCAGGTTGGATCCAACGATTCTGTAATCCCAAGGATACCGAAGCTCAAAAATATCTCTCGATCGCGGCCGGCGGCGATCCCAAGCGCGTGCAGTGGTTCATCTCCCGAATGCAAGATAGTGCCGGCCGACCGATGACCATGGTGGTTGGCCCCGACTACATCGATGTGCGCTGCCATGTCCTCTCGGTGCTCTATCACGCCTATCGCGGAACCGCCTGGAATTTGGAGCAAACCAAATTCATTCTCGACTCACCGAACATTGCCGTGCTGCCAGGCGGGCGCATGTCCTGGAACGCACTGCTTTGTTTTGTGACCGCCAACGAAGCGGAAGCCTTGGCCCAAAATGCCGGACTGCCCACCGCCCGGATGCAGCAGGAGGTGGAGCATGTGAGTCGGTGGCTCAAGAGCTTTGGGCAACAAATCGCCGTGACCCCGGCCCATGAGCTGTACATTCGCTATGCCGGCAGCATGGTCGATCCCATTCACCCCTTTTCTGGGGCCCAAATGCTGGCGGGCGGTTTGCCCACCCGTGAGGCCCTAGGCACGTTCTGCTACAAATTCGATGTGCGGGGCGGCATTCCTGGCCTGGGCAAAAAAGCGCTGGCTAAAAATCACAAGAGTTTGCAATTTTTGGCGGAGCCAGTGCCGGTGTTTAACTACGGCATTCGCCACGCCATTTCTAAATCCGTGCCCAATGTGGCGGTGGTGAGTCCGGCTTCTGGTTATTTCGGCATTGCTCCGGCGGCCGGGCGGATTGTGGAGTTGAATGCGGGCGTGGGCCAAGGTTTGGGGATTGCGGCGGCGATCGCCATTCAAGGGGGGCGCAACTTGGCCGATGTGACCAACGTGGAGGTCAATCAAATTCTGAAAACGCGGGGTCAGTTGCCAACCATCTACGGGATTGGGCAGGCCCTCTCCCAAAAGTTTGCGGACTTTGAAAAGGACATGTTTCCTAATCCGTTGCCGATCCCGCGACCCGACCCGATCGATGATGTGTCCGAGCACTGGGCGAAAGACTTCA
Organism: Limnothrix sp. FACHB-406; assembly: GCF_014698235.1. NCBI lineage: Bacteria > Bacillati > Cyanobacteriota > Cyanophyceae > Pseudanabaenales > Pseudanabaenaceae > Limnothrix > Limnothrix sp. FACHB-406. Next base: position 6,160 of record NZ_JACJSP010000001.1, read on the forward strand.
TTCAGATCCTGCGCGATCGCAAAGTCATGGGGGGCTATGAAGACGGCTCTTTTCGCCCCAACAACACCATCAGCCGGGCGGAGTTTTCGGCGGTATTGGGTCGGGCATTTGATTTACCCCTGCGGAGGGCGGAGCGATCGTTTGTGGATGTGCCCAGCAACCATTGGGCCCATGGGGCGGTGCAAAAGGCCTGGCGGATGGGATTCTTAACGGGCTATCAGGGCGATCGCTTCTTGCCCAATGCGGAAATTCGGCGCGGCGATGCCATGACCGCTCTGGTGAATGGTTTGGGGTTACCGGCGGGCGATCTGAAACTGCTGGGGCTGTACCAAGACCGGGCCACCATTCCTCCCTATGCAACGGGGGCGATCGCCACGGCCACAGAGCGGCGCATGGTGGTGAACTATCCCCAAAAACGCCAGATTCGATCCCAAGATCCCCTCACTCGGGGAGAGTTGGCGACCCTGATTCACCAGGCCCTGGCGGCGCGGGGAACCGTTCCGCCGCTAAATTCCGAGCATATTGTGCAGCCGATCGACCCCAGCACCTTGCCCCTGTTTGCCGATTTGGAGGGACATTGGGCCCGGCATTTTGTGGAAGCCTTCGCGATCGAGGGTTGGATCAGCGGCTACAAAGACGGCACTTTTCGCCCCAATGACCCCATGACGCGGGCCCAATTTGCCGTGCTGGTAACTGCCGCCATCAAACCCCTAGCCCGGCGACCTGCCAAGGCGTTTCGGGATGTGCCCCGAGGTCACTGGGCCGATCGCGCCATTGAGCAGGCCTATGCGGCCGAGTTTCTTTCGGGCATGGGAGCCGATCAATTTCAGCCCGATGGCCCCCTCAAGCGGCTGCAAGTGGCCGTGGCCTTGGTGAGCGGGTTGCGGTGGGCCGATGAAGCCGTGGCGGTGCTCAATAGCTTGAGCGATCGTGCGGCGATTCCCGCTTGGGCCCAACCCAAGGTGGCCACCGCCCTGCGTCGCCGGTTGTTGGTGAACTATCCCGATCCCCAGCGGCTCGATCCCGATCGCACCGCAACCCGGGCGGAAGTTGTCGTCATGCTTTACCAAGCCCTGGTCGCCAGCGGCCGGCTCAAACCCCTGAACTCCGACATGATCAGCCAACCGGCTCCCCTGCCCACTTGAGATCCCATCAGACGATCAAGGACGGTGATCGAGGGCGCTTGTTTAGGGCGATCGCTAATGATTTCGTCCAAACCATCGCAGGCAAGAAAATTTAGCCTCTTGTCTTCAGGATTTCAACCCAAGATTGCCCCAAGATCGCCCCAAAATTGCCCCAAGATCGCCCCAAGATTGCCATTAATCCCCCCTTGGCAATTGGGGTGATTTTGGCAACATGGGGGTGCAAACCCGATCAAAATCCCCCATGCCTTTCCAAGCCATTCCTCGTCGCCTCAAACTCTGGCGTGGTCAGCGGCGCTCCAAGCTGTTTGGCATTCCTGCGCAAATCGTGCAGCCCGCCGTTTTTCCCTGGACCCAGGACGGATCCGAAGACTTTTTTGCCGAAGAACCCGGCAGTACCCCGGGGACATTGCGGATTGACCCCGATGCCGCCCCGTCGGAGCTAATCGCCATTGATTACAGTCGCACTCACTGGGAGCGGCAACTTTTGGCTGCCCCCACTGACTGTGAACCCCTGCTCGATTCCGGATCGGTCACTTGGTTGGATGTGCAAGGGCTGGGTTCCGAGGAGGTGTTGCGCCAGTTGGGGCAAGTGTTTCGCCTCCATGCCCTCACCTTGGAAGATATTGCCAATGTGCCCCAACGGCCCAAGGTGGAATTTGAGGACGATCGCATCTTGGTGTTGGTGCATATGTTGTCGCCCAGGGGCAAAGGTGGCGGTTATTTCACAGAACAAGTCAGCCTTTTGTTGGGCAGCAATTATGTTGTGACCGTGCAAGAAGAATCGGAGCACGATGCCCTAGAACCCGTGCGAGAACGCTTGCGAACCGATCGCGGAATTATTCGGCGGATGGGATCGGATTATTTGCTATGTGCCCTTTTGGATGCGATCGTGGATGGGTGCTATCCCGCCATGGATTATTACGCCCAGGAAATTGAACGATTGGAATGCGCCATTTTGTTTGAACCCGATCGCAAATTAATGCGCGAAATTTATATGATTGAGCGCGATTTGTTAACCCTACGGCGGTGGATGGCTCCCCAAACCCACGCGATCGCCCTGTTGATGCGCGAACAACATCCCCTAATCAGCCCAGACGTGCGGGCTTATTTGCAAGAGTGTTATGAACATGCCACGGATATTTTGGATGTGGTCACGCTCTATCAAGAATTGACTGTGAACCTGATGAATTTATACATGTCCGCTGTCAGCAACCGCATGAATGAAATCATGAAGGTGTTAACAATTGTTTCGGCAATTTTTATTCCCCTCACCTTTTTGGCGGGGATCTATGGCATGAATTTCAATACCGAAACTTCGCCTTGGAATATGCCAGAATTGAATTGGCGCTATGGCTATCTTGTCTGTTGGTTGGTGATGATTGTCACTGCCTGTGGATTGGTGCTGTATTTTTGGCGAAGAGGCTGGTTCAAGAATTCTTTTTAGGAAACTGGTGGGTGCTGTTGATTGTGGCCGCTGATGGTGGCCGCTCGGGCCATGGGCAGTTGGGCAATGGGAAAATCGGGGTTCAGTGGGTTAAGGGTGATCTGGATCGAGAGCGATCTGGATCGAAGATTAACCCCACCATTGCGAAGCACGATCGAGCGGCTCAGGGATCGAAGAACCGGGCCATAATGAAACTGAACCGGTTTAAGTCTCAGCCGATCGGGCAGTAGCCGCACTTCGTGCAATTAAGCCCAAAACTTCTTGCTGCGGGCCCCTATTTCGGCATAAATCGCGATTGATCTGGATTTTGCAATCACCGATCGGGAGGTGGCTATGCGCGCAGTGTTAATGGCTGGTGGTTCTGGAACGCGCCTGCGCCCATTGACCTGTGACTTACCCAAGCCAATGGTTCCCATTTTGAACCGCCCGATCGCTGAGCATATTATTAACCTGCTCAAGCGCCACGGCATTTTTGAAATTATCGCCACCCTGCACTATTTACCCGATATTTTTCGGGACTATTTTCAAGATGGGTCAGATTTTGGTGTGCGTTTAAGCTATGCCGTTGAGGAAGATCAACCCCTTGGCACGGCCGGTTCAGTGAAGAACGTGGAAGAGTGGCTGAGCGGCACGTTTTTGGTCATTAGCGGCGACAGCATCACGGATTTTAATTTACAAGCAGCGATCGACTTCCATCGCCAAAAGCAATCGAAAGCGACCCTAGTGTTGACAAGGGTTCCCAACCCCATTGAGTTTGGGGCCGTGATTGTGGACTCGGATCAGCGAATCGTTCGTTTTTTGGAAAAACCATCGGCCAGCGAAATTTTTTCAGACACAATTAACACGGGAATTTATATTCTAGAACCGGAAGTTTTGCGCCATCTAGAACGTAATCAGGAAGCGGACTTTTCCACAGATTTATTTCCCCTGCTGCTGGCCGAAGGAGAACCCATTTATGGCTATATCGCCGAGGGCTATTGGTGCGATGTGGGGCATTTGGACACCTATCGCGAAGCCCACTATGCAGCCCTCCACGGCAAGGTCAAACTGGATTTCGCCTATCAAATGATTTCGCCGGGTTTGTGGGTGGGCGAAAATACCGCGATCGACGATCGCGCCAAAATTGTGCCCCCCGTTTTGATTGGTCACAACTGCCGAATTGGCCCCCGTGCCACGATCGAGTCCGGCACGGTCATTGGCGATAACGTCACGATCGGCACCGAAGCGGATCTCAAGCGCCCCATCATTTGGAACGGGGCAATTATTGGCGAAGAAGCCCACCTCTACGCCTGCACGATCGCCCGAGGGGTGCGAATCGATCGCCGGGCCCGGGTGTTTGAAGGCGTGGCGATCGGTTCCCTGTCCATGGTGGGCGAAGAGTCCCAAATCAACAGCCTGGTGCGTGTTTGGCCCAGCAAACACATTGAATCGGGAGCCATCCTCAATTTGGATTTAATTTGGGGCCAAACCGCCCACCGCAACCTGTTTGGTCAGCGCGGCGTAGCTGGCTTAGCCAACATTGACATCACGCCAGAATTTGCCGTCAAACTGGGAGCCGCCTATGGTTCCACCCTGCAACCGGGCGCACAGGTGACCGTTTCGCGCGACCAACGCAGCATCTCGCGGATGGTGACGCGATCGTTCATTTCCGGCCTGATGTCCGTGGGAGTCAATGTCCAAAACCTGGAGGCCACACCGATTCCCGTAGCTCGCAGTGTTGTGCCCACCTTGGGAGTGGTGGGCGGTGTGCATGTGCGCATTGATCCCGATCGACCCGATCGCGCCGCCATTGAATTTTTTGACGACAAGGGCATTAACCTCTCCAAAGGCAAAGAGAAAAAAATCGAAGGAGCCTATTTCAAAGAAGATTTGCGCCGGGTGCAAATTGACGAAATTGGCGATGTTTTTTACCCCAGCCAAACCCTTGAAATCTACCGCAGTTGCTTTGAAAAACACCTCAACCTAGAGGCCATTCGCTATAGCAACGCCAAGGTGGTGGTGGACTATGCCTATTCCGTATCCGGTGCTATTTTGCCCCAACTGCTGAGTAAGTTTGGTTGCGAAGCGGTGGTGCTAAATGCCAGCTTGACCCAAATGGTGGCCGATGCCGATGGCCGAGAAGCCCTGTTGGTGCAACTCGGCCGCGTGGTGGAAGCGATTTCCGCCACCTTTGGGGCCCAAATTTTGGCCAATGGGGAACAGTTAATTTTGGCCGATGAAGCCGGTGGCCTGATTCGGGGGGAGGCGCTGACGGCATTGATGGTGGAGGCCGTGTTGGCGGCCCATCCCCGATCGTCCGTGGCGGTTCCCGTGCGGGCTTCGGGCGTGATCGAACAAATTGCCCGCCGCCACGATGGCCGCGTCATTCGCACCAAATGTAATCCCACCGCCCTGATGGAAACCTGCCGTGCTTATCCCAACGTTGTGCTGGGCGGCAGTGGGGATATGGGTTTCATTTTTCCAGAATTGCACCCGGGTTTTGATGCCATGTTCTGTGTTGCCAAACTCATCGAATTATTGGCAATTCAAGAGCGCACCTTAGCGGATTTGCGAGCCGATAGTTTGCCCCGCATCTATCACAAATACTTCACGGTGCGCTGTCCCTGGACGGTGAAGGGAGCCTTGATGCGCCACTTGGTTGAATCCCACTCGCCCAGCACCTTGGAAATGATTGATGGGATCAAAGTCCACGATCGCGCGCGGGACAGTTGGATCCTGGTGCTGCCCGATGCCAGTGAACCCCTGGTGCATTTAATTGCTGATAGCCCCAGTCGAGAATGGGTGGAGCTGACCCTGCGGGACTATCGCCAATTGGTGCAGGAATTCATTGCACGCGATCGGGGAATTGAAGAAATTGTGGAGTTTGAAAACCGCGTTTTGGCCTAACGCATTTTGACCTAGCGCATTTCATCTGAAGAAAGGGTAATCATCGCTTTGAGGCTAGATGTTGCCTTGGCTAGGGAGTCGTGAATTAGGTCGTGAATTAGGTCGTAGTCAATAATACTCACCCTGATAGCTGGATCTTGGCTGAAATCTTGATTCAGACCTTGGCCGCGGCCAGCCCTCCGCAGCCCCTGCCACAACCCAAGTAACAATTAATACAAACAAATCACTGGAATTGGGATTCCACCCAGAAACCGGTAGCATTCCGTAGCATTCAGTCGCCACCAAACTCGGCACAATCGAGTATTCTGTGAATGACTCTCGCGATCACCCCATGGAAGACCGTCCCACCTCCCGTGACACCCATGCGGACATTGAGCGGCTCATCGAATCGGCTCCGTTTTTCCGGGCGCTGCCGCGTGATGCCGTTGAGTTAGCCACTGCCCACGTTGTCACCCGCACCCACCCATCGAACCAAGTCATTCTGCTGGAAAATGACTGGGGCGGTTCGGTGTACTTCATCTTGGAAGGCTGGGTCAAAATCCGCACCTACAACCTGGAAGGCAAGGAAGTGACCCTGAATATTCTGGGTCGCGGTGAAATTTTTGGCGAAATGGCGGCCCTCGATGAAGTGCCCCGATCGACCGATGCCATTACCTTGGCCCCCACCACCATTGGCAGCATTCCCGCCCAAGACTTTATTACCCTTGTGGAAACGGAACCCCAGGCGGGCATCAAGTTGGCCCAACTGATGGGGCGGCGGTTGCGCCAGGTGAACCGGCGGTTGCGATTGCGGGAATCCGACAGCGTATCGCGGGTGGCCGATATTTTGATGTTTTTGGCGGAGGGTCAGGGCCGCAGCAGCGATCGGGGCGTGGAGATTCCCAACTTGCCCCATCGCGAACTGAGCAGCCTTAGTGGCCTGGCCCGCGAAACCGTGACCCGGGTGCTGACCAAGTTGGAAAAAAAGAGCTTGATTGAACGGGATGGGGATGTGCTGCGAATCCCCAGTTTGAACGCTTTGGAGCGAACCATTTGCTAGGTTGGTCGCGCCACGGGGCCCCAGGCCCAGCCGGAACCGCGGCCGGAGATCCGCCCCCGATCGCCCCGGCCATGGCCCAGACCTTGCACGATCGCCTGGCTGCCGCCGGGGGACAAATCACCTTTGCCGACTACATGGCCCTGGTGTTGTATGACCCCCAGGTGGGCTACTACGCGGGATCGGGCGATCGGGTTGGCATTGGCCCCCAGGGCGATTTTGTCACCTCGCCCCACCTCTGCCCCGATTTTGCGGAACTGTTGGCCGATCAGGTGGCCGAATGTTGGGCAAGGCTGGGTTGTCCGTCTGCCTTTGACCTGGTGGAAATGGGAGCCGGCCAAGGGGTGATGGCGGCGGATTTGCTCACCCATTTGCGAACGGCCCATCCAGACTGTTGGGCCGCCACCACCTATCGAATTGTGGAAATTTCGCCGGCCCTCAGGGCTGTGCAGCGATCGCGCTTGGCGGCCTGTCCAGCGGCGGGCGATCGGGTCGTTTGGGTCACCTGGGAGGCGATCGCCCCCAACTCGATCACCGGCTGTTTTGTGTCCAATGAATTGGTGGATGCGTTCCCTGTTCATCGGGTGATTTGGCAAGGGGGGCAGCTCCAAGAATGTTACGTCACCGCCTCCGAAGGACACCTGAGCGATTGCGTGGGGCCCCTGTCCACGGAGCGGCTAGCCACCTATTTCCAGACCCTCAACATTGACTTTGCTCAGGGTGCTTATCCCGAGGGCTATTGCACAGAGGTGAACTTGGCCGCATTGGACTGGTTGGCAACCTTGGCCGATCGACTGCGATCGGGCTACCTGCTCACCATTGACTATGGCTACGATGCGCAGCGGTTTTACCACCCCAGCCGATCGGGCGGCACGCTACAGTGCTACACCCGCCACGCCCACCACAACGATCCCTACTGGTTGCCGGGCCAGCAGGACTTGACGGCCCACGTGGACTTCAGCGCCCTGCAACATTGGGGCGAACAACAGGGCCTGCAAACCCTAGGATTCACACGCCAAAGTTTGTTTTTAATGGCCCTTGGCTTGGGCGATCGACTAATGGCCCTCAGTCAGGGCGGGGCGATCGCCCAAGCGATCAATTTTCAGCAAATCTTGCACCGTCGAGATGTGTTGCACCGCCTCATCGATCCCACGGGTCTCGGCAACTTTGGAGTTCTGATTCAGGCCAAGAACCTCCCACCGGGGGCGATCGATTCTCCCCTCAAAGGCCTGCAAGAACCCATGGGTCTGGGCTTTATGTAGGGTTTGTGTAGGGGGAATCTCCAGCCCGATCGCCCGGTTCCAGCACCGCTTGTCCAGTGGCCGACTACAATGCCGACTACAATCAAGAATGCCGTCCTTTTGGGGCGGGGTTATCAGATCCCGTAATTTTCTAACGAAAAACGGATTCAATCTTTATCCCTTTGAACAGCAACCATGGTCACGCCCGATCGCATCACAACTGCCATCAAGGCCAACCTGCCCGACGCAGAAATTCAGCTTGCGGGTGACGGCGACCACTACGAGGCGATCGTTGTCTCTGCGGCCTTCGCGGGCAAAAGCCGTGTCCAGCAACACCAACTGGTCTATGGCGCGCTGAATGAAGATCTCCGCAGCGGGGCGCTTCATGCCCTCGCCCTCAAGACCTTTACCCCCGAAAGCTGGGCCGCACAACAAGCCACCGTTTAGGGGGTCTCAGCCGGGGCAAAACATCAGCAGTTCCTGAGAATGAGGAACCTCTAGAAACCCAAAGTTTCTGGAAACTGGCCAAGTGAAGATGCAGAAAGCGTCAAAAAAAGGCAAAAATTAGCCAAAATTGGCCAGGATGAATCCTTAGCTGTTTCACCCTAATCACCAAGGCAAGGAGCCGCAGTTCCTTGTTTTGTTCTAACTTTGTTCTAACCACGTCCACTATTACGATCGCAGATAGCCACCATGACCCCTGAAACGAAACAACGCATCGAAAGCTTGGTGCAGAACAACAAAGTGATGCTGTTTATGAAGGGCACAAAATTGATGCCCATGTGCGGCTTTTCGAACACTGTGGTGCAAATTTTGAATGCGGTGGGTGTGCCCTTCGAGTCTTTGAATGTTCTGGATGAGCCAGACATTCGGGAAGGCATCAAGGAGTTTTCCAACTGGCAGACTATCCCGCAACTTTACATCGATGGCAACTTCATCGGTGGTGCTGATATTGCCGTTGAACTGTTCAACAGCGGCGAGCTGCAACAACTGTTGGAAGTCGCGATTGCTTCTTAATTGCTTCTTAGATGAAGCCTAAAAAACACCTTGAAGCCATTGCCTTTTGGTCATTTTGGGGCAAGGGGCTTAAGCCCCTTGTCTTCGTTATACGCCCCTTGTCTTTGTTAATTGATTAGGCAACTCACCCATTCCCATTCCTAACTCCATGACCCTCCATCCCCTGATGTTTGCCATTTTTGGCCTGTCGTTGGATACGATTTTCTCTACCCAAGGCATCATGGTGCTGCTGTTGATGGCCTATGGGGGAGCCATGTGGATGTTTCTGTCCAGCGCGCCCAAAGTTCACACCATCATGGTGTCGGATTTGGAAATTGCCCGACAGTTCTATGAGGGAGATTTGGAATTGGCGGTGGCTGATGTGCCCTTGCAGTATTACTACAACTACGAACAAACCCTTGGGGCCACCACGATCGACCCGCTTTATATGGCCCCCAGCACCTTTGCGCGCGTTGCCAATCCGGCTCCTGTGCCCGATGGTTTGTGGTACCAACTCAAGAAAAATGTGCAGCTCCATGTAATTGCTGGAGCCAGTTTGGGCGATCGTAACCACCAACGCCACGTTTGTTTCGATCGCGACTGTCTAGAGCAAATTCTGTTGCGAATTCAGGTGCGGGGAATTCGGCACAAAATTCGCCAGGAGTTACCGCTCAATTTCTTGGTCAAGGATTGGTCGGGTCGCACCTTGGAATTAACCGAAGCGGGCCAGTAGCCATCAAGGGCGATTAATCAACCTTGATCAGTCAACATTGATCAATATTGATCAATCAACCTTAAGGAACGATCAACATTGATCAATCAACCTCAAGGAACCGGAATGAGCGGTGTTGATGGATGCTGAAGTGCGGGGGGCTGCCCCAGCCAAGCCTCAGCAGCATCGATCGCCCCGGTGCGATTGACCCAAACGGAAGCGGCCCGGGTCACCTGCCCGCCCAGCAATTCCACCCACACAAAATGGTGGAGCCGTCCCCGATCGTGTTCTCGAATTCGGGGAACCACCGCCGCATTCACATACACCGTTCCTTGGGCATCGTTGGCTGTGGCCTGCCGCAAGCGATCTTTGCGGTGGCGCAGGTGGTGGTGCATGTGGCCAAAGGTGACCAAAGCCACCTGTTGATGGCGCTGTTGGGCAATGCGGATCGCTTGGCGCAGGTCAGGATCGCCAAAATCGCCACCGAGCGGTTGCCAGTCGCGCCCGCAAATCGACTCCGGTTGATCCCCCAGCCCATAGGGGCCGTTATGTCCCAGAAAAATGAGGGTGGGTTGAGTGGCGCGGGCCGCCGCTTGGGCAATTCGATCGGCCGAATCCATCATGCCCGTCACGGCAAAGCGATCGCGGTAAAACTCCCCATAGCTCCAGTTTGGGCCGCCCCAGCTAAAGGGCCGCCCCCCAATCACACTCAACCCCAACTCCGGCCAATCCAGGCAACCGTAGCCCACATGGGCCGCCCCCAACAGATCCAGTTGCGCTTGCACCCGATCTTCGCGGCTGCGATCGTAGGGACATTTTTTGCGGCCCCAAGGAGTGGCGCTATACCAGGAATCATGGTTGCCCAGAATCACCGCTTTGGGCAAAGGCAACGCCGCGATCGCCCGGGTAATTTCCACCGCTTCGTTGCCAAAGTCACCCACAAACAACGCCGCATCCACACCTAGGCCTTGAAGCGCATGGGCATCGTCAACCGTCCACTGGTCATGGACATCGCCAATGATGGCGAGATGGATTGGGCGAGGGGCAACGGCGGTCATGGTGATTTTTAGAGATGCGATTTTAGAGATGCGATTTCGTTAAAGCGTAGTTAAGGCGTTCAGGAAGTTCAAGCATTCCAAATGCGATTGGTTCCAGATGCAATTGAGCGATGAAGTTAAAAAATGAAATTCTAGAGATACCTTTGAAAACTAATTAAAACCAATTATCGAAACCAATTGAAGCCAATTAAAGGCAAAATTGAATTAAAAGTCCGAAAGACGATCCAATAAGGCAGCGATCGGGGCCCGATCGAACGCTTGTGGTTTTGCTTCCAAATAGGCTTGCAAATCAGCTCGGGCTTCGGTAAATCGCTCCAATTGGTAATACAACAGTCCCCGATCGCGCCGCTCCTGAATCGCATCGGGAAAAATCAACAGAATTTGCTCAATCACTCGGGCTGCACGGATCGGATCCTGCCGACTGATGTAGATTGCCTTGAGGTTGGTCAGCATTCTCACCAGGAAACGATGCGGATCCACCGGTTCCAAAAATTGCGGCTTGAGGGCGACCGGTTGCCCATAGATGCTACTGAGGCGATCAGCACAATCTTGTGGAAACAGAATTTCGCCCTGGGCAAAGGCATCGACAAAAATCCCCGCCTCTTCAAAGTCGGGGCGGATGATAAAGTGGCCTGGCATTCCAATGCCCACCATGGGGAAATTCAGTCGCTTAGCAATTTCTAAATAGACTAATGAAAGGGTGATGGGAATGCCCAAACGGCGATCCAACACTTCATTAAAAAAGCTATTTCGAGGATCGTAATAATCCGATTGATTGCCGCTAAATTCTAATTCCGTGAAGAGGTATTGATTAATCGCCCGAATCACCCGCATGGGAACCCGATCGCCCGCCAGTCGATCGCCCACCACCGCCGCCATCTGATCTAGTTGGTTTAAATAGGATTCCACCACCAGCCCCGGATAGTCTTCCTGGGCAAGATAGAGGGCTGCTCGGGCTAGGTCAATTTGCTCGATCGGTCGTCGAACCTCTTGCAAAAAAGCCTGTCGAGCTTGGGAAAATTCCATCGTGGCGATCGTCGCTAAAGGGCAGAGTTGAGAATTTGCAAAATTGAAAATCTAAGGCCAGCAGAACCCGAAACAGGCAAAGCCCAGAAATCAAAATAATAACGGAATTAGAAAAGAACCAACACCGCGCACAAAGTTCAGCACCGAAATTCCCACTCCGTTGCCTTCCGACTGCTCACGGCCGCCCTTTTTGACATAGCGCTCCAATTCATCGGAAAACTTTTCCGCCAATGCCTGCTGCTCGGGATTGTTGGCCTGGGCAAAGAGCTGGGCCGCCACTCGCCCATCCCCGATCGCCCCGCCATAGTCCGCCATGTGCGATCGCGCCACGGCTCGGTTTAGGTAAGCCTCGGCAAATTGCGGATCCTGGGCGATCGCCTGATTGTAGTGATTAATGGCCCCGGCGAAGTTGCGTCGATCAGCCTCATACACGCCCCAGTTGAAACGATCGCGCGGCGTGGCCACCTCGATCGGCAACCCCACAGCCCCAATCACCAGGGCTTGGGTCATGGTGGCCCCGCTGAGATCGGCCCCAAAGAAAACCGCCTCCCGCAAATCCGTGCTCACCAAATTGGCATTGGTCAACTGAGCATTGATCAACGTGGCTCCAAACAGGGTGGCGCTCTGCAAATTTGCGCCGCTCAAGTTGGCCTGGCTGAGGTTGGCACGGCTCAGATTTGCACCCCGCAGGTCAGACCCCATCAGGTTTGCGCCGCTCAAGTTGGCATAAACCAGGCTGGCCCCCGTCAAATCGCATTGCACACATTGCCGCGTGAGCAACAGTGTTTGGACATGCTCTGGATTGGCCCCATAGCTCGCAGGACTGGCCAGCACCGTCAGTCCCAATGCCCAGCCCAGCCCAACCAGCCCACGCCCAGCTTCCATAACGGCTTCCTCCCGGTTCTTGTGCCGACACCCTATCTTAGAAGATGTTTCAAACGTCCGAATTGATCGTCATTGATCGTTCAAGCTGATCGATCAGCCGATCAGTCCAGCCCATCAGCCAGATTGGTCGGTTCGGTCGATGAACCCTTGCCCTATTGGCTTCAACTGAAGACCGAGAAAATCCGGGTAGGGGCGTACGGCCGTACGCCCCTACAGGGTTAACGGATTTCAATCAACGTTGATTGGGTTGATTTTGCACAGGCTCACCGTTAGTTTGAAGCACCTGCCCTTGCCCGGGCCCCAAAAACTAGCAAAGATCTGATCTCCCCCCTAGTCAGCTCAAGTTCAGCTCAGTTGAGGCAGCTCATCGCAGTTGGCGAGCCTGAATCAGTGGTGCTGATTGGGTTGAATTGCTCAGACTGAATTTCCAGGATTTTGCCGCGCCGTCTTCATTTCAGCCCGTGCCCCTCGGACTCAGAACCATTGCAACAGGGCAGAAATTGAGGAGATTGATCTCAGCATTGACCCGAGATCGAAGCCGGTTTTTGCTCGATGACAAGCTGTTAGAAACTGAAAAAAAACTTCAGATAGCTACAAATTGTCAGTTCCTATGGTCACATCCCGAGAGTTTATGGATAGAATATGCGATTGAAACCGCTATTCGGTAGGGGTTTCAGCCACTCATTCTACTGATTGCCGACCCGGAAACTGGGTTGGCTCCCCTTTGCATTCAGGAGATTTCGAATTATGAATAAAGGCGAGCTGATTGATAAGGTGGCCGAAAAGGCGAATGTCACCAAAAAGCAGGCCGATCAAGTGCTGACCGCAGCGCTCGACTCGATCGTGGAAGCGGTTTCGTCAGGCGAAAAGGTGACTCTGGTGGGGTTTGGCTCGTTTGAGCGCCGTGAGCGGAAGTCCCGCGAAGGCCGCAACCCCAAAACCGGCCAAAAGATGGAAATTCCGGCCACCTGTGTTCCCGCCTTTTCTGCCGGTAAGTTGTTCAAGGAAAAGGTTGCGCCTTAGGCAGTCCCCTAAGCGCCCTTTCAGGTCTCTGTGGTTGCCATGGCCGACTGGTGTTTGAGGGTCGGTCATGGAATTTGTTTTACCAGCGCTCAACAATCTGCATGGCAAAGCAGCGAGCTGCCCTTGAGCCGATCGAGTGGGCCGATCGAACCAGGCCCGTGAGTTGCAAGTGAATTAGTGACGGTTTGGGATTAATCGCCCTGGCGGGATGAATCAACGGAAAAGCATCGGTTGTAGACTAAATCCCGACTGCCCGACCCATCATTTTGCAAATTTGCCATGCACGCTTCCATGGATGCTTCCCCGATCGCCCCGCGCCCGTTGAAGGCTACGGTGCTTCAGTTGCCGGTTCATCTGCTGGATGACTACACCCAGTGGTTGTTGGATCGGCGACAGGAGGGAGGCGCGCAGGTGGTGACCCTCAATGCGGAAATGGCGATCGAGGGGGAACGAAACGCCCGGTTGGGGGAAACGATTCGCCAAGCCGATTTGTGCATTCCCGATGGGGCCGGCGTGGCCCTATACCTGAAGCTGCGGGGCTATCGCCAAGTACGCCGGGTTCCGGGCATTGAGTTAGCAGAATCGGTGCTGACGGCCTTTGGTCGATCGCCCAATGCCTACGGAACCGTTTGGTGCTATGGCGGTCAACCGGGTGTTGCTCAGGCGGCGGCCCAAGCCTGGGAAAAACGGGCCCCCGGCATTCAATTTTCAGGGATTTATCACGGCTTTTTGAGCGAAGACGAGCGATCGACCATGGTGCAGGCCATGCGAGAAGCTCAACCGGGTCTGATTTTGGTGGCGCTGGGTGTTCCTCGCCAGGAATATTGGATTGCGGAACACCGCCACCTTTGTCCCAATGCCATTTGGATTGGTGTTGGGGGCAGTTTTGATATTTGGTCGGGCACGAAGGAGCGCGCGCCCGCCTGGTTTTGCGAAAACAATCTGGAATGGCTCTATCGGCTCTATCAAGAACCTTGGCGCTGGCGGCGAATGCTGGCTTTGCCGAAGTTTGCTTGGCGGGCGCTGCTGGAAACGCTACGCCCCCAGCGCTCCAGTTCTCGTTAAGGCGTTGATCAATAGACCTCTTGCATTAATCAAGACCCTCACCCTAAATCCCTCTCCCAAGTCGGGAGAGGGACTTGATCACCCGCCACGAGATCGCCGTAACCCAGCAGTTCTGGCTCCCCTTCGCCCACCTTGGGAGAAGGGGTTGGGGGATGAGGGCAACGAGCTGATTCGTGCAAGAGGTCTAATGAAACTTTGATCAAATGAGACTTTGACCAATTGGTTCCTGATCGATACAGCCTTTACCTAAAAATAATTGGCACGCCATATCACGGATGCCATGAAGCAGTGGTTTGGTGGGCAGTGCCCACCCCACGGGCTGATCGATAAGACTCTGATCAATTAGTAATTCCTGATCAATCAATTCCCTCTAAAACATGCCTTCAGGAACGGGAATGTTGCCATTGTTGTAGTCTTCCCAAACTCGGAACAGGAACATTCGCCGATCGCGGGCAGTGTTGCCATAATTTTCTAGTTCCGATCGAAACAGTTTGCGAAGTGTGGGATTTTGCGCCAGACTCAGCAGTTCCTGAAGCTCGGTTTCAGAAAACTGGCTATCGAGACGACGGCTGTAAGTGAGGGCGACGGTTTTCCAGCCGGCCCGCTCCTTGAGCACATCATTCAACCAGTTAATGAATTTCAGGGACTGGTTGGGCGAAACGGCTAAATCTACAGCATTTCCCAAATATTGATCGTAGCGTTCAGCAACTCCCAATTCTTGCAAAACAGCGGTGATTAGTTGCCGTTTTGTCATGGGCTGTTCAGGCAAGGCCGGCGTGGTTTGCGCAAGCCGATCGCCAGGATTTTCGCTGATCAAATTCACGGTGTTTTGAGGGGTGATCGGCTCTGTGGCATTGGCTGGTTGCAAATGGGCGATCGCCATGGCAATGCAAAGACCGGCGGCCGCAAGGGCGATCGATTGCCAAAAATTAATCCAACGAGCTTGCTTGAGATGGGTCATACCAGTGACTAAAAAAGGGGGAAAAAGGGGTTGAAGGATGAAGATCTTTGGCCGATTGGCGAAAAATACTAGCGGCCAGATTGCGATCGCTCTCGTTTCCCGATCGTGCCGCGCGTGACTCCTAGTTGGCTGGACAGTTGCAAATCTTGCCAAAGTTCAGTGCCAGAAATTTCGCCCCGCAGGAGTTGTTGATAGCGGGCGATCGAGTGACTGACCCGATCAGGCGATTCATTTAGAAACTCCAACCGGAATTGCCGGGCCCCGGATGCGATTAACCGTTGCACCACCTCTGCGCCCGTCTGTGCCACCCCATTAAACACCGTGTTTCGGCAGCCCGCATCCGCCTGTAACCGATGCTCCACCCCGGCTCGATCGCGCAGGGTAACCGTTTGTTTTTCGCAGGGACGACCGCAGTTTGTGTGATCAGTTCCGGTGGACAAAAAAGCACAAAAAACGCAATGCTCCATATGGAACATGGGCATATGCTGATGAATCGTAATTTCCAACCAGTCGGGAGGACAGGCTTTCAGCAAATCGACCAATTGATCGGCATTTAAATCGTAGGAGGCTGTGAGTCCGGCCAGTTGAAATTCTTGCTGAAAATAGCTAGCGGCGATTGGGTTAGCCACATTCAGCGAAAAATCTCCCATGCAGCGATCCTGGGCAAAGAAGCTGAGATGGTCATAATTTCGCACCAAATAGCCATCCGCATTGCTGTTGCGAACTTGCTGCAAAATCCAGGTTTCACCGGTTTTGTAAATCCGAGGGGGCGCAACCCAAAGGGTTTGTTGATCCGATTGTTTTTGGGTGCGAAACCATTCCACTAGCGATCGATATTGGCGCGGATCTTCTAATTCGCAATAGAGCCGATCGATTCCGGCGGCCATGGCGCTGGCCAGTTGGGCCCGGTTGCGCACCAAAACCGACAGTTGGGCAGGCTTCGGAGCCGGTCGATCGCCCATGGCGGGCCAAAGGTCTCGCGATCGCGCCGTGGCGTGCAACGTCCAACGGGGCGGTTGGGCCCGCTGCTGTTCCAGTTGAGCCACCAAGTCTCGCCGCATCCGGTTTAGCTCGCTGGCGGGCAAAATCACCTCGCCACTGAGTTGTTGCTCAAAGCGATCGAGCCGAAAAGCCGTATTGCCCAGCCGGCCAAACTGGTCTTGCAGCCGCTCGGCCGTGAGGGGTTGGCGCTCGGCCGCCGCCAGGGGCATGGTGGACACCACTTGGGCAATGTGGCCCAACTCGTCCCGGGCGATCGCGGTGGCGGGCTGACCCAGCACCCCATGGAATTCAATGGCGATCGGGCGCTGAAATTTGGGTTGCTCGCCCGCGTAGGTTTGGCGCACCCGCTTTTCCAGTTCCGGATCGGAAGTTTTCCACAGCCGATCGCCCGATCGCACACGTCGCAAATCCAACCTACTGAAGCGATCGACCCGCAAACCCCACAGCTCGCCCGATCGTCCCGGTTCCCGCACCTCACAGATGCGGCCGCCCTGTTCGCCGCCGGGCCCGTCCAGGCCAATGCCATCGCCAGGGCTGAGGTGCAAACCAGTCGATCGCACCCACAACCAATCGCCCTCCACCCGCACCACTTCCCCCAAATAGGCCCCGCGCTTTTTGGCATATTCCCCATGCACCAGCGCTTGATTGTTGATGCCCTCAAACCAGCCCGTGAATAGACCACGAGAAAAGGACATTTCCAATTCGTAGCGATCGGCTGAGTCAGTTATGGGCTGCGCTTGTCGCTGCGATCGCGATGGAGCAAGGGGCTGAATCGCCGGGTCTACCCAACCGGCCACGGCGGCCACCGCCCGATCGAGCGCTTGGCGATAAATTCTTGTGGTGCTGGCCACATATTCCGGCGCTTTCAACCGGCCTTCAATTTTCAGGCAACTGACCCCCGCCGCCACCAACTCCGACAGCACCGGCAACCCAGACAAATCTTGGGGACTGAGCAGATAGTCCCGATCGCCCAAATCCACCACCTGTCCATCGGCCACCAACTCATAGGGCATCCGACAAGCCTGGGCACATTCCCCCCGATTAGCCGATCGCCCACCCAGCGCCTCACTAGTCAGGCATTGGCCCGAATAGGCCACACAAAGGGCCCCATGCACAAACACCTCCAGCGGCAAAGACAAGCCCCGATCGCCCAACTGGGTTTGAATTTTCTCAATTTCCCGAATCGAACATTCCCGCGCCAACACCACCAACTGGCAACCCAAATTCCGCGCAAACGTCACCCCCGCCGCACTGGTGATCGTCATTTGCGTTGAAGCATGGATCGGAAAATCCGGCGACAGATGCCGAATCAACCGCACCAACCCCACATCCTGCACGATCGCCGCATCCACCCCCGCCGCAATCACCGACTTCAGGTAGCGCTCCGCCTCCGCCAGCTCATCGGTGAAAATCAGCGTGTTGATCGTCACATAGCCCTTCACCCCGCGCCGATGCAGCCAGGCCATCAGCTCCGGCAAATCTGCCTCCGTGAAGTTTTCGGCCCGCATTCGCGCATTGAAGCGATCGAGGCCGAAATAAATCGCATCGGCCCCGTTTTCCACCGCCGCCTTCGCACAGTCCCAATTGCCCGCCGGAGCCAACAACTCCGGCAGCCCCAAGGGCCGCGAAGCCGTCACCACATCCTCTGGGCGCTTGGAGCATGGAACATCGGATTGCTGAGCGTCGGGCAACGAAGAAAGCATGATGGGGGTTGAAAGCTGCTGGTGGATTCGTTCAAGAGGTTCACTAACCAGTATCAGGAAAAAGTACCGCAATCGGTATGTTGGGATGTTGGGCAGGCAGTTCCCGCTGAAGTCCTGTGGGCGCGATCGCGGTGGACTTGCGTGGGCTGCAATCACCTTTCGCGGCCCTCAGTTTCGTTGAATTATTTTCAGTTGCATGGAAGTTGTGCAGAGTGGCATGGTGTGCAGAGTTGCGTGGAAGCCTGAAATGGGCTAGGCATGATGGGTTAGTGATCAACCGTGATCAATCAGCCGCCCTGATCAGTCACCTCGATCAATCTGTTTGGATTAGTCTGTGCTAATTAGCCTGTGCTGATTAGTTCATGCCGACCAGTTCATACTGATCAATCTGTCCGGGTCAGTTAGTCTGTCTTAGTCAGGTTGTTCTGAGAATTCTGGCAGCGGGTGCAGGTTCTGGTTCGATCGAGCCGGTGTTTGCTCCCCTGGCCCAGATCGATCGTTTGAAGTCCCTAGCGTGTCAATTCCTAAATAGCAGCAATGGATCGCCTAAGCATCGTGCAGCCTTTCGGTATTTTGGACGGCAAACAAGCTGGCCCCTTCCGTCAAGAAGTGAGCGATCAGGTTCAATCAGGAATGCAACATATCCTGGTTGACTTTCAAGATGTGTCTTTCATGGATAGTTCGGGACTGGGGGCCCTGGTTTTAGCCTTGAAAACGGCTCGATCGGCCGGAGCCAAGCTTTATCTTTGCTCAATCAATGACCAAGTGAAGATGCTGTTTGACCTGACAAGTATGGATCGGGTATTTGAAATCTATCCCGACCAGGAGTCGTTCATGGAGCATTTCAATTCCCTTTAAAGTTCGATTGAAGGCTCGATCGCCCCTGGGGACTGGCAGTGAGTTATGGGCGAAAATCCTATGAATCTGCAAGATCCCTGTGCAATGCTAGGCATCAACGCTGTGGCGGAGTCTCCAAAACCAAGGCGGGCGGATGGGGCGATCGCCCATGTGGCCCCTCCACAAAGCCCCAGCGAGGGCCGGTCTAGATTTGCATCTCTAGTGAACTGCCGGTGAATTTTTGGTGAACCCTGGAATTTGGAACACCAACTTGCAACCCTAGGCCGAAACACTGGATTTGAGCATTTGCATCGGCCCTAGTTCAACTAGCGGAATGAAAGCGCAGTCATGAGTTGGCCAGACTGGACGAGTTTGATCGTAGGGATCGGCATTGGGTTTTATGGGGCGCTGCGACGCTCAACCAGTCCGGCATCATCACCCAAAACACCTGAAGCAACCGCATCGCAAATCTTGCCAGTCGCGCCCATGCCGCCGATCGCGGCGGGAACCTATCCTGGGCTCCATGCGGAAATGGCTGAGGTTGCAGCCAACTCACTGGATGCCGAAAAAGATGCTGAAAGTGCCGATGCCAGTGCCGATGCCAATGCCCAGGATGCTGATCCATCCAACGTCGAGCCATCCAACATCGATCAAGTCCAAAACACCAGCCCGCCAAATGCGGACACTTCAGCCTTAGCTGCTGCCTATCATTTGGCGAAACAGTGGGGTGCGTTTCAGGCGGGATTTTTGGCCCGGACAGCCCATGAGTTGCGATCGCCCATGAGCAGCGCGATCGGGCTGCACCAAATGATTTTGAACGATCTGTGTGATGACTTGGAGGAGGAACGCCAGTGCGTGGCCGATGCCAACCAAGCGGCTCAACGGATGGTGAATTTGCTCGATCGCCTGATTGAAGTGTCCAAATTTAATAGCGGAGCCATTGAGCCAGATTTTCAGGTTGTTGCCCTGTCCCTCATTTTGGATGATGTGGAAGGGTTGACCTATTTACAGGCGGCAAACCGCAACATTGGCTTGGATTTTGAGGAACCGCCCGAGGTGGATGTGTGGGTGGATTCCAAACGAATGCGCCAGGCCTTGGCATTGGTGGTGGATGGTTTGATCACACAGCTTGCCCAGATTGGCGACAAGGGGCCAATTACCCTGCGCACCTCCGTGATTGAGCAGACGGTTCAGATTCAAATCCAAACCACCTGTGCGCTGGAAACCTGGAGCGACCCGATCGACTTGATGGATCTGGGAATGTCCGTTGCCCACAGTGTGGCCGATCTGCGGGCGATGGCGGCCCACAGTCAGCTATCACCGATGATGGGCCTGTGGGTGGCTCAGTTGGCGATCGAGTCGATGGATGGGCAATTAACGGCTACTTCAAGCGAAAACGGCATGGAACTGCTCTGCAAGGTTTCCTTGGCTTAGGGAGACTTGGATGAGCGACGATCGAGAGGTTCCCGCAATTCCACAGGGGCTTCCAGTAATTGCAGCGTGGCCCGCTCGGCATCGATCGCGACCGGAATCCCGATCGGGAGGGTGAGCTTGTCGGGCACATGGCCCAGGGCCAACCCCTGCCAACTGGGAATTCCCAAGGGGCGAATCCAATCATCCAGCACGCGGTTGAGGGAAAGGGCCGGCTCCCGATCGCCCGGACTCTCGCAGCGCGTGCATTGGGCAAACACGAACCCCGCCAACTGATCCAGCAAACCCGCCAGCTTCAGTTGCGACAACAGGCGATCGACCCGATAGACCGGCTCGCCCACCTCTTCCACCACCAAAATTTTGCCCGCCCACTGGGGAAGATAGGTGGATCCCACCATGGCCGCCAACACCGACAGATTCGACACCACCAAGGGGCCCTGGGCTTGGCCGGGGTGAATCACTCGGTGGGTTTGCTGGGGCGGATTTTGGAGGGTGGCCGCTGTCCCTGCCATCAAAACCTGTTGCCAAGCGGCCGTGGAAAATGCATTCCAGCGAGAAGCGATCACGGGGCCATGGAACGTGACCAAGCCCGATCGCTCGTAATAGGCCAACAACAGGGCGCTGATGTCGCTGAAGCCCAGGAGAATTTTGGGGTGCGATCGCGCCAACTCCCAATCCAGCAAGGGCAAAATCCGCGCACAGCCCCACCCACCGCGCGCACAAATAACTGCCGCCACTTGCGGATCGGCAAAGGCCCGGTTTAAATCCGCCGCCCGATCCCGATCGCGCCCGGCCAAGTAACCATCTCGATCGAATAAATGTCGCCCCGGAATCAGCCGAAATCCTTGCTGAGTCAACCACTGCCAGCCCTGCTGTAGGTCGGCTGCCGCAACGCGCCCCGCCGGAGCCACAATCGCGATCGTGTCGCCGGGTCGGAGCGATCGCGGCCGCAGCAGAGGCCGCACCGGGTTAGCCGTTGGCAATGGCGACAAGGGAGAATCTGCCGCCCTGGCCAGCGATCGGCCGTCGATTTGCGTAGCTAGGGCCAGAGCACCCAAACCCCTCAGCCAAAACCGGCGCGATCGCCCATGGTTGATCATCATTAATCGCTTTTTGAAAAAAGTTATGAATAGAAATAAGAACGGCTCCGCAGCCTGATCAGTAGACTTCTTACACGAATCGGCTAGCAGCCCTCATCCCCCAACCCCTTCTCCCAGGGAGGGCGAAGGGGAGCCAGAACCATTGCGTTACAGAGATCTCGGGACTGGCGATCAAGTCCCTCTCCGAACTTGGAAGAGGGATTTAGAGTGAGGGTCTTGATTGATACAAAAGGTCTAGTGATTGATTTCATAATTCCATGATCATCCATTACCCAGTCCTAGCTTCAGACAATCTTTTGTTAAGCTAGACTGAGAATTAATTGCAATAATGCTAGGCTCATACTTCAATTAAAACGCCGATTATCCGGCCGAGGTGCGATCGCCAGCAGTCATCAGCAATCCTCGATCGACCCACCATCCCAGGCGCTCAGCGCCCTCGGGGTAGACCCTGGAATTGGGTCACGACAACAGCCGATCTCCCTGCCCAGACTGACAACCACCCCGAACCGGATTTTCATCAACCCGACATTGCCAGCTTCCATGAGACGTTTGACCCGCCGCGCCTTTTTGGCGACCAGCTCAATGGCCACCGCCGCCGTTGCGATCGCCCAGGGTTGCACCCCATCTTCATCCACTTCCAACAACGCCAACGGCAGTTCCAGCAATGGATCCAGCCAAACAGTGTTGCGGCTCTATTCCGGCCGTCACTACGACAGCGACAAGGCTGTTTATGAAGGATTTGAACGCAAAACCGGCATCAAAATCGAATACATCTCCGATGATGCCGACAAGCTCATTGAGCGGATCCAAGCAGAGGGCAGCAACAGCACAGCAGATTTGTTGCTAACAGTGGACGCGGGGCGATTATGGCGGGCTTCGGCAGAAGGGTTGTTTCAGCCGGTGACCCCCACCCAGGCCCCCAACCTTTACAGCGCGGTCCCAGAAAATTTGCGCCACCCGGAAGGCCAGTGGTTTGCCCTGTCGAAGCGGGCCCGCGTGATTATGTACAACAAGGAAAAGGTGCAACCCTCGGAACTCAACACCTATGAAGCGCTGGCCGATGCCCGGTGGCGCAGCCAAATTCTGGTGCGCACCTCCAGCAACATCTACAACCTGTCCTGGGTGGGGGAAATGATTGCTGTCCATGGCGAGGCCAAGACGGAACAATGGGCCCGCAGCATGGTGGCGAATTTTGCGCGGCCACCGGAAGGCAATGACACGGCGCAAATCATGTCCTGTGCAGCGGGCATTGGTTCGATCGCCATTTCCAACACTTACTATTTGGTGCGTTTGGCCAAGTCCACCAAACCGGAAGAGCGCACCGCCTTCCAACGAATTGGAGTCTGTTTCCCAAACCAGGGCGATCGGGGAACCCACATCAACATCAGCGGCGTGGGCCTGGTGAAAAATGCTCGTAACCCCGAAGGGGCGATTCAGTTCATGGAATATTTGCTGAGTCCCGAAGCCCAGGAACTCTTTGCCAAGGGCAACCACGAATATCCCGTGCTGAAGGGTGTGGCGCTGGATCCAGATCTGGCCAAGCTGGGCACTTTCAAGGAATCCACCGTGAGCGCCACCACCTTTGGCCGCAACAACGAGGTGGCGCTCAAACTGCTCGATCGCGCTGGTTGGAAGTAACGTTGCCATGGGCCAGGAACCCACTCCCCGATCGCTTCCTCTGGTTTGGAGCGCCTTCGAGCCTCAGACCCTGCGGGGGTGGTCATGGGTTCATGGCCATTGCCGCTCGATCGCCCAATCCAATTGACTAATTAACTTAACTTATTAGACTAATTCATGAGATCCAGTCATCGGATCAAAAATCCAGCGTGCCTTGTGCAAACTGCCACGAAATCGTTTCAGTAGGTTTTTCAGTAAGTCACTGAATTTTGCTAACTAGTGAGCTATTGTCGATCGCCCAATTGCAGCTTGTGTTTGCCAAGCCAATTCGTGCTATCTCCGCAGGTGCAATGTAGCTTTTTTAGCAAGGTTGCTGGGGCGGAAACTCATAATTCCTGAAAATTGATTCAAAATTTAAATTTTCAATGTCAAAAAAGTTACAGACTGGTCTCAATTCATGGTTAATCTGTTGATCTCGTCAGGGCAAAATCTTTAGAAAATATTGAAGAAATATTACAATTATCTGAGAAAGCATCTGAAATTCATTCAGAATCATTTCGTTCAATAATGACAGTCATCTCACTTTCTTGATCAAAATCTGAAACGAGACAATGAAGGTTTTTGTTTACAGTCTCGGTCTCTCAAAATGGCAAAAATCTGATCAAGCTAAATGAGAATTGGTTTAGTCAACCCTCATTTTAAAAGCCAGTTTGGTCAGGAGTGAGGGATGGCAAATCAAAATTTTTCTTTATACTAAAGCAGTAACTAGGACAGTGACCTAAACTCAAGTTTCGGGCTTCTGATGAAATTCCCGTGACACTACTTCCCCTGAGTTTGAACCCATGACGAGTGCGCCCGGTTCCACCAACCCAGCGATCGCCCATCTTCCGGCATACCAGATTCTTGAGCTGATGTATGAAGGCACAAGAACACTGGTCTATCGCGCAGTGGAAAAGGCAACCCAGCGATCGGTCATCATTAAAGTTCTGTCTCAGGAATATCCAAGTTTTGCAGAATTAGTCCAATTTCGCAATCAATATACGGTCACCAAAAACTTACCCATTGATGGTATTGTTCACCCCCTTAGCCTCATTCCCTACGGCAATGGATATGGGTTGGTGATGGAAGATTTTGGAGCAATTTCCCTTGCTCAATATCTTCAAGATAATACAGTCACTCTCGTTGAAATTCTAGGAATTGCAGTTCGTTTAGTTGAAATTCTCCATGAATTGCATCAATATCGAGTTATTCATAAAGATATTAAACCAACCAATATTCTCATTGACCCCACTTCCAAGCAAGTCAAATTAATTGACTTTGGAATTGCTTCTCTGCTGCCGAAGGAAACGCAATCCCTCCAAAGTCCTAAAAGTCTGGAGGGAACCCTCGCCTATTTGGCTCCAGAACAAACGGGGCGCATGAATCGGGCGATCGATTATCGAGCTGATTTTTACGCCCTAGGAGTCACGCTCTATCAAATGTTGACGGGGGAATTACCGTTTAAGGGTCAAGATCCGCTGGAGCTAATTCATTGCCATATGACGCAAATTCCGCCAGCGGTGGATGTGTTGAACCCTCAGGTTCCTGGCATGGTGGCAGCAATTGTCAACAAGTTGATGGCCAAAAATGCGGAGGATCGCTACCAAAGTGCCTTGGGGTTGAAGCATGACCTGGAGCATTGCCTCAACCAATATGCCCTTCAAGGACGGGTGGCGGTTTTTTCTTTGGGCGATCGGGACTTAAACGATCGATTCCTGATTCCTGAAAAACTTTATGGTCGCCACACAGAAGTTCAAGCCCTTTTAGATGCGTTCGATCGCGTGGCCCAGGGAGCCTCGGAATTAATGTTAGTGGCGGGATTTTCCGGCATTGGCAAAACTGCCGTGGTTAGTGAAGTCCATAAGCCGATCGTGCGGCAACGGGGCTACTTCATTAAGGGAAAGTTTGATCAATTTAACCGCAATATTCCTTTTTCGGCCTTTGTTCAAGCGTTTCGAGATTTGATGGGGCAGCTTCTCTCAGAATCTGACCAACAACTTGCCCAATGGCGCACGAAAATTTTGACGGCCCTGGGAACCAACGGGCAGGTACTGATTGACGTGATTCCTGAGCTAGAGCGGATTATTGGTTCGCAACCACCGGCTCCGGAGTTATCCGGTGCGGCGGCTCAAAATCGATTTAATTTGCTCTTTCAGAATTTCCTCCAAATCTTTACCCAAGCGACCCATCCCCTGGTTTTATTTTTGGATGATTTGCAGTGGGCTGATTCAGCCTCTTTGCAACTGATTAAGATTTTGATGGATGGTCATCCCTATCTTTTGCTATTGGGAACCTATCGAGATAATGAAGTCTCGTCTGCCCATCCGTTAATGCTGACCATTGAGGAACTGAAAAAAGCAGAGGTCACGCTGCAAACAATCACCCTTGCTCCCCTAGGGTTTCGCGATACTAACCAGTTGGTGGCGGAAACTTTGCATTGCGGCTTGGATCGATCGCGCTTGCTGACGGAGCTAATTTATCTTCGTACTCAAGGAAATCCTTTCTTTACGGCCCAATTTTTGAAGGCTCTCAAAGAAGATGGCTATATTTTGTTTGACCGAGAGCAAGGCGTTTGGGAATGCGATTTAGCACCCATCAGCACCCTGTCTTTAACGGACAATGTGGTGGAATTTATGGCCTTGCAGCTTCAGAAGTTGCCTGCGGTTACCCAAGGAGTTTTGAAGCTAGCCGCTTGTATTGGCAACCAGTTTGATTTGAGCACCTTGGCCATTGTTTCTGAACAGTCAGAAACGGAGACCGCCGCAGCCCTCTGGAAAGCGCTGCAAGAGGGATTAATTTTGCCCCAAAGCGAGGTTTATAAATTCTATTTAGGTCAAGAAACACCAGAGGCGACAGAAACAGAAACCACAGTGAGCGATCGGGCTGTTTATCGCTTTTTGCACGATCGTGTTCAACAGGCAGCCTATGCCTTGATTGATGACGACCAAAAACAGGCAACCCATCTTTGTGTGGGTCGGTTACTGTTGGAGCAACTTTCAGAGCGCGATCGGGAAGAGCGGATCTTTGAAATTGTTAACCACCTCAACGTGGGTCAAGCGCTCATTGCAGCACCCAACCAACAGCGAGAATTAGCCCAATTAAATTTCTTAGCCGGTTGCAAGGCCAAAGCCGCCACCGCCTATGCCGCCGCATTGACCTATATTCGCACGGCGATCGAGTTGTTACCGGAGGCGATCGCCCAAAAGGACTATGACCTCAGTTTTAGGCTCGATAAAGAACGGGCAGAAATTGAATATTTGAATGGCAACCTGGAAGCAGCAGAAATCTGGATTCAAAGAGCCTTGAGCAAGGCGAAAACTTCCTTAGAAAAAGCCGATGTTTACAACATGTCGATCTTGCAATATACCTTGCAAGCCAAATATCCCGAAGCGATTCAAGCGGGCCGTCAAGGCTTAGCCCTCCTGGATATTGATCTGCCTGTTGATCAATTGGAAGCGGCCCTAGCCCAGGAATTAGGCCAAGCAAAAACATTGGCCAATCATAATTCCTTTGAGGTGCTGACTCAGTTGCCGATCATGACTGAGCCGGAGCAAAAAATGGCGATCAAGCTGTTAATTAGCATGGGGCCACCCACTTATCGCTCCCATCAACGGCTGTGGTCGGTCATTTGTGCCAAGGCAGTGAATCTTTGTTTGCAATATGGCAATACACCGGAAATTGGCTATATCTACCCGGCTTTTGGTGGGCTGCGGGGCTATGCCTTGAATAACTATCAAGGCACTGATCAATTACTGGATATTACCCTTCAGCTAATTCAGGCTTTTAATAATAAGTCCGCTGAAAGTGTGGCTTATTTGATGATTGGCAGTTCCTTACGCCATTGGTCAGATCCCCTCAAAATTGCCACGGAAGATTATCTATCTTCCTATCGAGTGGGGCTGGAATCAAGTAATTTGCAATACGCGGCCTATGCTTTTGGTCACAACATGTATTGCCGGTTTTATCAAAGCCTGCCCCTAGATCAACTATTTGATGAAATTACAGAATATTTAAACTTCAGTCGCAAGCATAAAAATCAGTGGGCGATCGATCTGATGTTAGGGGGTCTGTCGGTGGTTGCCAATCTCCTAGACCCGGAATATGACCCAACGGATTTATCGATCGGCTGGGGCAAAATTCAGTCAGAGCTAGCCTACTTAGAGCAATGCCGGATTCACAAAAACTGGCAAGTTATTTGCATTTTTAATATTCTGCGCACCCAAGTTCTTTTGATTTTTGATCAACTGGAAGAAGCCTATTATTACGGTCAGCAGGCGGAATCAGAAATTATTAATGTGGCTCCTCAAGGACTATTGCCCTATGTTCATCACTGTTTTGTTTATGCACTGCTCTTAGCGGCTCGATATGAGCAAACCCCTGAAGAACAAAAAGCCAGGGATTGGACAACCATCATTCGCTATCGTGATCAGCTCAAAATTTGGGCCGATAATTGTCCCGAAAACTTCTTGCACCTTTACTTTTTGGTCAAGGCGGAAACCGATCGCCTCACCAATCAATATCCTGAGGCGATCGAGTCCTATGATTGGGCGATCGCCAACGCCAAAGGCATGGGCTATCTCCAGGAAGAGGCCCTGGCCAATGAACTGGCTGCGAAGTTTTATATGAGTTGGGGTAAAGAGAAAATTGCCGCCGTTTATCTCCAGGAAGCCTACTATTGCTATGCCCGCTGGGGAGCCAAAGCCAAAATTCGAGATCTGGAAATTCGCTATCCCAAATTGTTGCGACCAATTCTTCAGGCGAGTTCCACCTCGGTTGACTTTCTCAACACGTTGATGACCCTTACTTCGGTTAACCCGACCATCCACAGCAGCACGCGCAAAAGTGCTAGCAGCGCTCGGCTTAATCAAACCTTGGACTTTGCTAGCATTTTGCGAGCGTCACAGGCCCTTTCTAGCACTATTCAATTAGAAGAATTGTTGGGTCAACTCACGCAAATTATTTTGCAAAATTCCGGAGCAGAACGCTGCGTTTTGGTGTTGGCTGATGATCGTGGAAGCTGGCAAGTGCGTGCTACGGCCACACTGAAATCGACCCAACTGGGAAATGATCCTTTAACCGATCACAGTCAAGTGCCGGCCAAGCTCATTCGGTATGTAAAAAATACCCAAGAACTGATTGTTATTGATGATTTGGTTACGGATTTACCAGTAATCGGAAGTTATTTAAATCAACATCAACCGAAGAGCGTCCTCTGTTTGCCTATCTTGAATCAGGGGCAATTATTGGGTTGCTTGTATTTGGAAAATCGGCTAACCGCTGGAGTTTTCACCAACGATCGAGTGATTATTCTCAACTTCCTTTGCACGCAAGCAGCCATTTCTCTCAACAATGCCAAGCTTTATCAGCAGGTACAACAGTCTTTTACGGACTTACAGCAAGCACAATTAAAGCTAGTTCAAAGTGAAAAAATGTCGGCTTTGGGAAGTTTAGTGGCAGGGGTAGCCCACGAAATTAATAACCCGATCGGCTGCATTATTGGCAACATTGACGCAACCCAAATCTATATTGAAGACCTTCTGAGCTTGCTAGATCTCTATGCTCAAGAGTTGCCGAATCCCAGCGCCCAAATTCAAGCGGAATTGGAAGCAGTGGATTTGGACTATGTGCGCGATGATGCCATGCAACTGATTCGGGCCATGAAGGAAAGTAGCGATCGAATCCGTGCCATCAGCAAGAGTTTGAGAACCTTCTCCCGAGCGGATACGGAAAGCAAGCAATTGTTTGATGTGCGTGAAGGCATTGACAGCACGGTTTTGATCTTGCGCCATCGCCTGAAGGGCAATGATCACCGACCAGCGATTCATGTGGCCACCAATTACGATCCAGTGCCCGAAATTTATTGCTTTCCGGGGCAACTGAACCAAGTGTTTATGAATTTGTTAGCCAATGCGATCGATGCGTTGGATGAGGCCAGTCAAGGACATAGTTTTGAAGCATTAACCGCCGCTGCTCAGGCAATTTCCATTCGCGTCACGTCCGACCAAGCAACGGTTCAAGTCACGATCGCTGATAACGGGGTGGGAATCCCTGAGGAAATTATCGGCAAGATTTTTGACCAAGCGTTTACGACTAAAGCAGTGGGTCGCGGAACGGGGCTAGGATTGGCGATCGCCCGCCAAATTGTGGTGGATATCCATGGGGGCAGCTTGGAGGCGAAATCAACGGTCGGTCAAGGGACAGAATTTGTGATTGGCTTGCCGATCGAGCGTCCCAATTAACCTGTAATCAATTGCGCATCGAATGCATGGCTCATCGATCGCCCCCATGAATCGTTTCGCCCCAATGGATAGTTAATGCGATCCAGCATCTTAGCCAAGAAATTGGATGGCCCCTTGGCGCAATACTTCCCAGCCCGTCGGCCCCCAGCGCACCACGGTGGATGGTTCGCCGGAACCCACTTCCGAATCGCCCATGGCGGCCACTTCATCGGGGCTGAGGGTCAGCAGTTCGGGAAATTCTCGGTTAATGTCTGCGATCATCCGTAGGGGAGGCTGCCCCGATCGATTCACACTGGTGGTGAGTAGCGGCCCCGTTTGCGCCAAAATCGCCTTGGCTACTTCACAGGCGGGAACTCGCAGCCCGATCGAGCGTGTGGGGCCCAAGATGTCGTTCATGGGCGGCAGGCGATCGCTCTGGGCAGGCAACACGATCGTTAAGGCTCCTGGCCAATAGTCTTGGGCGATCGCCTGCCATTGGCCCAGATCGCCGGCCCGATCGTCCACATAGGGCCACAAATCCGCTGGCTGGGCCCCCATCAAAATCAGAGGCTTTTGGAAATCGCGCTGCTTGGTGGCATAGACCGCCGGGGCCCGATCGGGCCGAGCCGCCAGGGCCGGAACCGTATCCGTAGGGAAACTGGCGAGGGCGGTTCCTGTCCGCAAGCCGGTGATTAGGGCTGAGAGAGTGACTTGGGGCACGCTGAGAACTCCTGGTGCGATCGCAACAGTTGGCCAAATCGGCGAGAAATGACAAGAAATTGGGAGAGATTAGGAAAAATTAGGGTGCGAGAACTGCGGGCGCTTGGCGCAACCGGGAGCAACTTAGCCGCTGCATCAACCCCTAAACCTCATCATCTTCGTCATAGAACCGGGTGGAAAAAACAGGTTCAGACATCTTGCTCGTGGGAATCAGGGGCGGCTGTTCTGGGTCGAGGGAGTCGAGGGCGGGCAAATCAACCACCGTGGGAATGATCGGGGGGTCGGTGGTTGCGTCCTTTGCCATGTCCGCCGGGGCATCCAAGTCCCGATCGGCTACCGTAACGGCAAAGTTATCCCGATCGCCCGCTTCATCTCGATCGAGCGGTTCTTGATCAAGCGGGTCAATTGCTGGGGGATTGAGCACCTCGGGGAGGGTTGACGGCTGTGGTGGGTTTGGCTCCGAATCGGTCGCTTCGGTCGCTTCGTCGGGATGCGCCGTGGGCCGATCGCTGGCCCGTCGAAACACCAAGTTGGTTTGACCATTCACCTCGATCGCTTCCACCTCGATCGTGTCGCCTTCGGTGAATGCGCCGGCCAGGATTTGATCGGCGATCGGGTTTTCCAATTCCTTTTGGATGGCTCGCTTCAGGGGGCGGGCCCCATACACCGGGTCGTAGCCCACATCGGCAATGTAGGTTTTGGCCGATTCAGACAGGGCGATCGCAATTTTTTGATCGGCCAACAATCGCTCAATTCGCTTCATTTGAATGGACACGATTTGGCGCAAATTCCCCTTCGAGAGGGCTTCAAAAATAATCGTTTCATCCACCCGATTCAAAAACTCGGGGCGGAAGTGCGATCGCAAAGCCTTCAACACCCGATCGCGCATTTCGTCATAGCCTTCCTCTTCCAGGCTAGATTTCAAAATATGCTCGCTGCCCAGATTACTGGTCATGATCAAAATGGTGTTCCGGAAATCCGCCACACGCCCTTGGCCATCCGTTAAGCGCCCATCATCCAGCACTTGCAGCAAGATATTAAAAATATCCGGGTGCGCCTTCTCCACTTCATCAAACAAAATCACGGAATAGGGATGCCGCCGCACTGCATCAGTGAGCTGGCCACCCGCTTCATAGCCCACATATCCCGGCGGCGCACCCACCAACCGCAACACATTTTGCTTCTCCATATATTCGGACATATCAATCCGAATCATGGCATCTTCGCTATCAAATAGCAGCTCCGCCAAGGCGCGGGCTAATTCTGTTTTGCCGACCCCCGTGGGCCCCAAAAACAGGAAGGAACCGATCGGGCGGCCCGGGTCTTTCATGCCAGCGCGGGCCCGGCGAATGGCGGCGGCCACGGCGGTGATCGCCTCCTGTTGGCCAATCACGCGATCGTGTAAATAGCGCTCCAGTTGCAAAAGTTTTTGGCGCTCCGATTCCATCAACCGATTAACCGGAATGCCAGTCCATTTCGCCACCACTTCCGCAATATCCGCTTCCGTGACCTGCTCTCGCAACATGGGCACGGCCATTTGCGTTTGGATGGCCAACAATTGGGATTCTTTAGCGGCTCGTTCCTCTTGAATACGCTCTAGGTCACCATACTTAAGCTGGGCTGCCAAATTGAGATCATAGTCCCGTTCCGCTTGTTCAACTTGTTTTTGCAGGGTGCTTTCTTGCTCTTTCAAATTGCCAATTTCATCGAGCAATTCTTTCTCACCCCGCCACTGTTGATCCAGCTCCGTTTGTTGACTCTGAAGGGTGCTAATTTCAGCTTCAATGCGCAGCAGTCGATCGCGCGAGGCTGTTTCGCCCTGCAAGGACAACCGCTCCATTTCCAATTGCCGTAGCCGCCGTTCGATCGTCTCCAGCTCCACCGGCTTGGAGGTGATTTCCATTTTTAATTTGGCGGCCGCTTCGTCCACCACATCGATCGCCTTATCGGGCAAGAATCGATCGGGAATATAGCGATTAGACAGTTGGGTGGCCGCCACCAACGCCGCATCGGAAATCTTCACCCCATGGTGAACTTCGTAGCGCTCCTTCAGGCCACGCAGGATCGAAACCGTCACGTCGATCGTCGGTTCTTCCACCAAAACCTGTTGGAATCGCCGTTCCAGGGCCGGATCCTTTTCCACATGGGTGCGATATTCATCGAGGGTGGTGGCTCCAATGCACCGCAGTTCCCCCCGCGCCAACATGGGTTTCAGTAGGCTGCCCGCGTCCATGGCGCTGCTTTGGCCCGATCCCGTGCCGATGATGGTGTGCAGCTCATCGATGAACAGCACCACGGAGCCGCCCGAGTGGGTCACGGCCCGCAAGACCGATCGCAGTCGTTCCTCAAATTCCCCCCGAAATTTGGCTCCGGCGATCAGGCTGCCCATGTCCAGCACAATTAACCGCCGATTTTTGAGGGATTCCGGCACATCCCCATTCACAATCCGTTGGGCCAAGCCTTCCACCACGGCGGTTTTGCCCACGCCCGGCTCCCCAATCAACACCGGGTTATTTTTGCTGCGGCGTGAGAGCACCTGAATCACGCGGCGAATTTCCTCGTCGCGTCCAATTACCGGATCTAATTTGCCGGCCCGGGCTTGTTCGGTCAGGTCGCGTCCAAAGCGCTCCAGGGCTTCCAGGGGATCTTCTTCTTTGCTCACGCTGTCGCGGGCGGGGCCAGTGGCTTCGCTCGATCGCTCCTGGGCCTTGATGGCGCTGCGAATTTCTCGAATGGCCGCTTCCACATCCTGGGGATCGACCCGTAGCGATCGCAGAATTTTGCGCCCCACCCGATCGTCATCGGCAAAGGCCAACAGCAGGTGATCAATGCCAATTTCCCGATCGCCCCAGGATTCCCGAGCCACATCAGCCCGATCGAGCAGGGCATCTAACCCCCGCCCCAGATAGAGCTGGTCACCCGCGCCGCCCCGGGGTTGCCGCTGGCCAAAATTTTCCAACTGCCGCGCCACCTGGGCCGGATCCAGTTGGGCCCGCTCCAACACCACCGCCGCCGTGTCGTTAATTTCCAGCAGAGCCAAGATCACATGCTCCACCTCCAGGTTCTGCTGGCGCATCCGGCGGGCCACTTCTTGGGAATTAACGATCGCTTCCCAGGCTTTTTCGGTGAATTGATTGGGGTCGGTGGGCTGCATGGATGGCGCTAGGAAAAGTGAGCATGGCCCGATCGTAGTCGATCGGGAGTGCCTACGAGGACGTTGGCTATTTTAGGGGTTAATCAACAGCCTGAAGACAAGTTTGGGCGAGCTGCTCCGCTTGGGCCGGGTCGATCGACTCAGGCGTTGCCAAGACCTGGCCGTTCAGGCCGCTCCCTTGCCAATAGTCCACAAACTCTGGCGCAGCACCGCAGAGGATCCAGCACGAGGGCGTTGCTTGGCCATAGGCGGTGATGGTTTCGATCGCCAGGGAAAACCCACCGGCCTTGAATTTGGGGTTCAAATCCCCGTCATATTCAAACTTGCTCAACATCAACTGCACGGCCCGCAAGGCTCGGGCATCAAACCCGGGCGCATCGGTCAAGGTACGGGCCCGAAACACCGGTCGCAAGGTTCGGAAAGGAATGCGCACCGTTTGCCAAATGTTGTAGACCGTATCAAAAGAGGCGCAGTAGCCAATGCCGTCCCAGCGAGATTCCGCACGCAAAATCAGCTTGTAGCGTTGGCCATCGCCCTTAATGCGCAATTCCAACCCCTCAA
The DNA here is from genome assembly GCF_014698235.1 of Limnothrix sp. FACHB-406. NCBI lineage: Bacteria > Bacillati > Cyanobacteriota > Cyanophyceae > Pseudanabaenales > Pseudanabaenaceae > Limnothrix > Limnothrix sp. FACHB-406. The sequence goes on from NZ_JACJSP010000001.1 coordinate 40,020, forward strand.
AGGCCGACAGATTAATCGGTTCCTGAAAATTGCGGGTGCGAATGGAGGCAAACCCCCCGGAATTGTCGGTGGAAACATTGCCCGCAAACAGGCCATACCCACTAAACAGACGCAGATCGCTGCTGCTGACTCCGCCCATCACCACATCGTCGATCGCCCCCCAAACTTGGGCCAGTTCGGGGCTGGGTTGCCGAAAATCACAAACCATTTGCGGCGCTCGTTGGGGCGCTCGGGTCGCTTGAGCCGCGCGATCGACCCAGGCTTCGGGGGCCGCCGCTCCAAAAATCAAAATTGCCGCCGCCTGTTCGATCGGCGCTTCAGCCCATTGCTCAAGGGTCAGCCAATGGAGTTGGGGATCGGCCGGGAGCCGGGCCCGATCAACTCCCAAGGCCCAAACCTGATAGTTCCGTTGCAAGAGCAAGCGCACCACCCGCCGGCCCACATCCCCACAAGCCCCCCACACCAGGGCGATCGGGCGCGCAGTCTGGGCTAAAGACGGTTCCATCCAATCCACCTTGGCCTGTGTCCCCATCAGTTTTTGTACCCAACCAAAATCACCAATCACGGGAAACACCCCAAAATAGCGCAGGGTGCTGACGAATCGATCAAATGCCCAAGTTGCCATTGGTTTGCGTGGGGTGAATCAACGATTTAGGAAACAATTGGAAACGATTTAGGAAAAGACTCGATGCAGTGGACTGATTGATCCTGTGAACTGTATTGATCCTAATGATTTCCACCAATGCTTTGCGGAACCATGGGCCGTGATTTAGCCCAATCGATGGCGCAACCAAAGGGCCATGAGCGGCAAAGCCACCCGATATCCCAAATCGGGCCCGTAAACCAAGCCCTTTTGTTGCAAGCTGGCCAGGGCCCCTTGCAGGCCGCCCCCCCGCGAAAGGCGGTGTTTTTGGACATATTCCCGCGCATGGGGGCGATCGGTCGGATCCAACGCCAAACTTTCCAGCAGCCGCACTTGGGAATCGGGCAGCAACAACAGCAAGGATTCAAACGTGGCCGACAAGTCCTCCACTAACCCGATCGCCGCGCGATCGACCTGCTCTGCCGTAATCGCCACCGGGGTCGCCGTTGATCGGCCCCGTTGCCCCGCCAACACATCAAGCCAAATCCGCCGGGCCAGGGCGATCGACTCGCCAAAATGGCCCCCCGCATTCAGGGCAAACCGTCGAATCGCCTCTGGAGTCCAATGCAACCCCAGCCGATCGCTCCGTTCCCGCAACCAGGGTTCCAACTCCGCCGCCGACAGGGGAGGCAGCAACAAAATTGCCAAATTGTGATCGGTGACCCACTCATCGGCCGTTGTCGCAATCAGGGCATAGCTCACTCGGGTTTGTCGCTGAATTTCGGCCCGCAAATATTGCTCCCAGCGCCCGTCACGATCCCATGACCTAAGGTGGGGTAAGTTTGCCAAAACCATCACCACTCGATAGTTCAGCCCATCGGCTAACTGTTGGGGCAAGGCCAGCAAAGATTGAAAACTCGCCCATCGATCGGCCGTGGGCGGCAACCGCAGTTCCGGCCGATGACCCCAGCGGATGGCGGCCCCCATGGTTTCGGCCCAGCGTTGCAGGGTTTGGCGCTCCCGTTCTTGGCGGCAGGCTTGCAAAATACCCGTGGCCAAGCAGTCCACCAATCGCTCCGGACTCACGGCCCGCAAGCAATCAATTTCCATGACTTGGGCCCCCAAGCTGGCGGCCGCATAGGTCAAAAGGGTGCGCCGACCAATGCCCGGCACTCCGGCCAACAGCACGTCGCCATCCGCTTGCAGAATTTGACACAACTGCTCCCGATCGCTCACGCGGCCCACCAAATAGGGCGGAATAAAGGGATTCAGCGGGGGGCGATCGGGAAATGCATTCGCAGCCGCCACGGGCGAAAGGATGACCATTTTCACAACCTCAGCCAAACCAGTGACGGACTTCAATCAAGATCGATTGCGATCCTGATAGCACTATATAATAGTGCCAGCCGATCCCGCTGACTCATCTCGCCTTAGGGGATCGCAATTTTTAGCGACCAACGCGACCAAAGCCCATTTGCAAATTTTCTGATCCCAAACCCCGCGATCGCCCACCATCCCACTAGAGCGATCGGGTTTGGTCACCCACCCCCTCCAGATCTATGACTATTGACTCTCCTGCCCGCACGGCCACCCCCAACGCGGCGGCAGCCAAGCCCGTGGCCTGGCATTCCCTGGATCCACAAGCCGCGATCGAGCAGTTGCAAGCCCGACCCGAAACCGGCCTCAGTTCCGCCGAAGTGCGCGATCGGCTGGCCCAATACGGGCCCAACGAACTTGATGACGGCGGTGGCCGCAGCGTTTGGGAAATTCTGTTGGGTCAGTTTGGCGACATCATGTTGCTGATGCTGATCGGGGTTGCCTTTGTGTCCGCCGGCCTGGATTTGTTTGAAGGTTGGCAAAGCACCCAACAGGCCAACCTCAGCTTGGCGGAAGGCTTCCAACAGGGCAAATTTCCCTTTCCCAAGGATGCCTTGGCCATCTTTGTGATCGTGATTTTGAACGGCACGTTGGGCTATTTGCAGGAGAGTCGGGCCGAAAAAGCCCTATCCGCCCTCAAAAAATTGTCATCCCCCCGAGTTCGGGTGCAGCGAGATCAGCAAATCTTGGAAGTGGATGCCAAGGAACTGGTTCCCGGCGATGTGATGTTGATTGAAGCCGGAAACCAGGTGGCCGCCGATGGCCGAATTTTGGAACTGGCCAATCTGCAAATTCAAGAAGCCGCCTTGACCGGGGAAGCCCATGCGGTGGATAAGCAGGTGAATTTGACCCTGGATCCGGAAACATCCCTGGGCGATCGCCTCAACCTGGTGTTTCAAGGCACGGAAGTGATTCAGGGCCGCGGCAAGGTGCTGGTCACGGAAACCGGAATGCGGACGGAACTGGGCAAAATTGCCACCATGATCCAGTCCGTGGAAGCGGAAGAAACCCCCCTGCAACAACGGATGGAGCAGTTGGGCAAGGCCCTGGTCACTGGCTCCATGGTGTTGGTGGTGCTGGTGGTGGTGGGTGGAACCTTTGCCCTGGGCTGGGAAAACTTCCGCAAGCTGTTGGAAGTGTCCCTCAGTATGGCGGTGGCCGTGGTTCCGGAAGGATTGCCCGCCGTAATTACCGTGACGTTGGCCTTGGGAACGCAGCGGATGGTGCGCCGCCATGCCCTGATTCGCAAGCTACCGGCCGTGGAAACCCTTGGCTCGGTCACCACCATTTGTTCCGACAAAACCGGGACGCTGACCCAAAACAAGATGATTGTGCAGGCCCTAGAACTGTGCGATCGCTCCGTGCGGGTCACGGGCCAAGGGTACGAACCCTTCGGCTCTCTGCAACCGGTGGATGCGACGGGCCCAGTGGGTGAGCCGATCGCCGCCGAAACCTTGGCCCAGGAAGCGCCGGACGTATATTTGCTGCTGTCGGCCTGCGTGCTCTGTAACGATGCCATTTTGCAGTGCGACAAAACCGTAACCGATCGGGGCAAGTCGCCTTGGATGATCATTGGTGACCCCACCGAAGGAGGGCTGTTGGCCCTGGCCGGCAAAGGCAACCTGAGCCAAGAAGAGTGGACGAAGCGCTATCCCCGTGCCGCTGAAATTCCGTTTTCGTCCGATCGCAAACGGATGAGCGTGTTTGTGCGCACCGATCAGGCCGGGCCCCTGTCGTTGACAGCCATCACCGGCCCCGCCAAGGTTTTGATGGCCAGCAAGGGATCGCCAGAATTGTTGCTGGAACGGTGCGATCGCCTTCAAAGCGGTGTTGAGGCCCGTCCCCTGACCCCAGCCGATCGAGCCGACATCTTGGAGCGCAATAACGAACTGGCCAGCAAAGGGCTACGGGTCTTGGGCTTGGCCTACAAACCCTTGGATCAACTGCCCCCCGAAGCCAACAATCATTCACCGGAACCGAACGGCTCCGCCACCGACCCCGAACAGAACCTAATTTGGCTCGGATTGGTGGGCATGATGGACGCGCCGCGCCCCGAAGTGAATGAAGCCGTGGCCCGCTGTCGCATGGCTGGCATTCGCCCAATGATGATTACCGGTGACCACCAACTGACCGCCAAAGCGATCGCCCAAGAGTTGGGCATTTCCGCCGAGGGCGATCGGGTCTTGACCGGCACGGAACTGGAAAGGATGACCCAAGGGGAACTGGAAGAAGCCGTGGGCCGCGTTTCTGTCTATGCCCGCGTTTCCCCAGAACACAAGCTGCGGATTGTGAAAGCCCTGCAACACCAAGGCAAAATCGCCGCCATGACCGGCGACGGCGTGAACGACGCGCCCGCCCTCAAACAGGCTAACATCGGCATCGCCATGGGCATCACCGGCACCGATGCCAGCAAAGAAGCCAGTGACATGGTGCTGCTGGATGACAACTTCGCCACGATCGTTGCCGCCACCGAAGAAGGCCGCGTTGTTTATGACAACATCCGCCGCTTCGTGAAATACATCCTCGGCTCCAATATCGGTGAAGTGCTGACGATCGCCAGCGCTCCTCTGATCATCCCCATTTCCCAGGTGGGTGGCGATTTGGTGCCCCTCACGCCCCTGCAAATTCTGTGGATGAACTTGGTCACCGATGGGTTGCCGGCCTTGGCTCTGGCAATGGAACCCGCTTCCCCGGACGTGATGCAGCGGCCACCCCATGCCCCCCACGAAGGCATCTTCGCGCGTGGATTGGGGGCCTACATGGTGCGGATCGGGATTGTGTTTGCGGTGGTCACCATCGTTCTCATGGTTTGGTCCTATAACTATGCCCAAGGCACTGACCACCCCGAAAGCTGGAAAACCATGGTCTTCACGAGCCTTTGCATTGCCCAGATGGGCCACGCTTTGGCCGTGCGATCGGACACGAAGCTGATTGTGGAAATGAATATGTTCTCCAATCCCTATGTGCTCTGGTCGGTGACGCTCACCACGCTGTTGCAACTGGCGTTGGTTTACCTGCCGCCGCTGCAATCTTTCTTTGGCACTTCGGCGTTGGATTTCACGGAACTGCTGGTTTGTCTTGGCTTCAGCGCCCTGATTGTGGTTTGGATTGAGGGCGAAAAGCTGTTCCTCCGTTGGTTCTGGAACAAGCGCTAGGCGATCGGCATTCAGCCGCAAGCAGTGAAATTACTGAAATCACTGGCATGAGCATGATGGGGGGCGATCGCTCCCCTTTTTTTATGGCTTGTTTTTAATGGCTGGTGGCGACCAAGGCCCAAAGCACGATCACCGCGAGCAGAATCACCTCCCTGAAGACAGCGGCCGGTGATCAAAAAATTGCTAAATGTAACGCGATCGCGCCAGTCTTCAGGTCTGCTGAACTGAAAGTTTAGATTTCTTTATCAATTCATGACCAATCACTGACATTCCTGATCATGATCTTGTCAGCAATCTTGAACACCCAAATGGCTCCATAGCAGGATTTCTGGCAAAAATTGCCTAAAATTCCCATTTTTAATTCTTTACTTACAGCAAAAAAGATTTATGAATAACGCTTTACGAAGTCAGTAGAATAGCAACATCCATAAGGCAGTAAGTATTCTTGCTCACCACCATCATGGCGGATCATTTTCCCTGGCTGACCGCGATCATTCTGTTTCCGCTGATCGCGGCCTTCCTGATTCCCCTCCTCCCCGATCGCAACGGCAAAACCGTCCGCTGGTTCGCACTCAGCGTCGGCGTATTGGACTTTCTATTGATGGTCTATACGTTCTGGACGCACTACGACTCCAGCAACTCCAGCTTCCAACTGGTTGAAAAATATCCCTGGCTGCCGCAAATCGGCTTTAGCTGGGCCGTCTCCGTTGACGGCATCTCGATGCCCCTTGTTCTGTTGGCTGGATTCGTCACCACGTTGGCCATGTGGGCCTCCTGGCAGGTCGATCGCAAGCCCCGGTTGTTCTATTTCCTGATGTTGGTGCTCTATGCAGCCCAAGTCGGGGTGTTCGTGGCCCAAGACCTGCTGCTGCTCTTCATTCAGTGGGAATTGGAACTGGTTCCGGTGTATCTACTGGTTTCCATTTGGGGCGGTCAAAAGCGCCGCTACGCCGCCACCAAGTTTCTGATTTACACCGCTGCCGCTTCGATCTTTATCTTGGTTGCTGGTTTGGCCTTGGCCCTGTCCGGCGACGGCCCCGTCACCTTTGACATCGCAGACTTGGCCCTCAAGAACTATTCCTTGGGCTTGGAACTGTTGCTCTATGCGGGTTTGTTGATTGCATTTGGGGTCAAGCTAGCCATTTTCCCCATGCACACTTGGTTGCCGGATGCCCACGGGGAAGCTTCTGCACCCGTGTCCATGATTCTGGCGGGTGTGCTGTTGAAAATGGGCGGCTATGGGTTGATTCGCCTGAATCTGGAATTGCTGTCCGATGCCCACATCTACTTCGCACCGGTACTGGCCATTCTGGGGGTGGTGAACATCATTTATGGTGCTTTCGCTTCCTTTGCCCAAACGAATATGAAGCGCCGCTTGGCCTATTCGTCCGTGTCGCACATGGGCTTTGTGTTGCTGGGCATCGCTTCGTTCACCGACTTGGGGGTCAGCGGCGCAATGCTGCAAATGCTGTCCCATGGTCTGATTGCAGCACTGCTGTTCTTCTTGGCGGGTGTGACCTATGACCGCACCCACACCCTGGCGATGGATCAAATGCGCGGCATGGGTCAACTGATGCCGAAGGTGTTTGCGCTGTTCACGGCGGGGGCGCTGGCTTCCTTGGCGCTGCCGGGGATGAGCGGTTTTGCCAGTGAGCTGGCGGTGTTTGTTGGGTTCACCAGCAGCGATATCTATAGCTCCACGTTCTGCACGGTGACGGTGTTCTTGGCTGCGGTGGGTGTGATTCTCACGCCGATTTATCTGCTGTCGATGCTGCGTCAGGTGTTTTACGGCACGAGTGCGGATCTGGCTTGCGAGGTGGGCAATGCGGGCCTGCAAAACCAGGATGTGGAAGGCGCAGTTTGTTTCGGTACCGATTGCGTGTTGCCGGATCAGGCCGTGTTCCGGGATGCCCGGAAGCGTGAGGTGGCCATTTCGATGGCGTTCCTGATTCCGATCGTGGCGATCGGGGTGTATCCGCAACTGGCCACGAAGGTCTATGACGTGAAGACGGTGGCCGTGAACTCGCAGGTGCGGGAGTCTTACACGATCGCGAAGGCCAATCCTGAGTTCTTTGCCCAGGGTCTGTTCCAACGGTCGATCGCCCAGAAGGTGGCTCAGGCTCCGACGCTGGCGGAATAGGGCAGTGGAACCGGGTTGGAAAATGCCCGGTTTCGCCGCTCGGTCAATTCATTGGTTAACTGAGTTAACTGAATAGACTTCGATCGGGGGCGATCGCTATCTCAAGAGGATGGTCGATCGCCCCCGATTCAGTTACCAGATCCGCAAAAATACAGCCCTAAAAAATTACAGATCGAAAAAATACAGATCAAAAAAGGGAGCCGATCGACTCCCTTGAAAGCTATCTTTTCAAGCCGCATCCAGACTCATAAGCCTGGATTAGTCATGATTAATTTGCTAAAGACACCCTAGGAAATTCCTGGGAATCCTATTTCTGCATCCAGCTAAACATGGCCCGCAGATCCTTGCCGACTTCCTCGATCGGGTGTTCTGCTTCCCGACGACGCATGGCCGTGAAGCCAGCCTTACCGGACTGATTTTCCAACACGAAATTGCGGGCGAAGGTTCCATCTTGGATATCCTTCAGCACCCGACGCATTTCATCCTTGGTTTCGTCAGTGATGATGCGGGGGCCCGTCACGTAATCACCGTATTCCGCCGTGTTGGAGATGCTGTCGCGCATCTTGGCCAAACCGCCTTCCACCACCAAGTCCACAATCAGCTTCACTTCGTGCAAGCACTCGAAGTAAGCCAACTCGGGCTGATAACCCGCTTCCACCAAGGTTTCAAAACCTGCCTTGATCAGGGCGCTCAAGCCACCGCAAAGCACCGCTTGCTCACCAAACAGGTCGGTTTCCGTTTCTTCGCGGAAGGTGGTTTCCAAGATGCCGCCGCGCGTGCCGCCGATGCCCTTGGCGTAGGCCATGGCCAGGTCACGGGCCTTGCCGGTTGCGTCTTGATAAACCGCAAACAGAGCAGGCACGCCTTGGCCTTGCTCATAGGTGCGGCGCACCAGGTGGCCGGGGCCCTTAGGAGCCACCATCACCACGTCCACATCGGCGGGGGGAACCACTTGGCCAAAGTGAATGTTGAAGCCGTGGGCGAAGGCCAACAATTTGCCCGCGCTCAGGTTCGGCAGAATTTCGTTGCTGTAAACGGTCTTTTGCACTTCATCGGGCAGCAGAATCATGATGAAGTCGGCACGCTTGGCGGCTTCGGCCACGGACACGACTTCTAGACCGGCTTCCCGCGCTTTGGCGGTGGATTTGCTGCCTTCGTAAAGGCCGACAATGACGTTTACGCCGCTATCTTTGAGGTTAAGGGCGTGGGCATGGCCTTGGGAGCCATAGCCGACGATCGCGACGGTTTTGCCGTTCAGCAGGTCTAGGTTTGCGTCGTTGTCGTAGTACAACCGAGCCATTTGATTTCTCCTTCGGACGTGGGCCGTGCAAGGGGCATTGCAAGTGTTCGATCCTAGCGCAAAACGGCACGGGAACCGTTGGCCCGGCTCAGGTTGCCTGTGGGCCAAACGTCGAACGGTACGGGAACCGTTGGCCCGGCTCAGGTTGCCCTTGGGGAACGCGATCGGGGATTGGTCGTCAAGCGATTTATAGGGAATGTTGAGAGAGGTTTGGGTATGGCGTTGCTAGTGCTGACCGATGGGGATGATCGGCTGAATTTGACGGAAGCCCAGGCGGTTTTGGGGCAGGGGGGCAATGACTCCCTAACCGGAACCAGTGGCGATGACATCCTCTACGGCGGCCTGGGCAACGACACCCTGATCGGCGGTGCTGGAGCCGACATCCTGGGCGGCAACGAGGGAGATAATCGCCTGCGGGGTGGGGCGGGCAGCGATATTTTTGTGATTGAGGCCGGAACCGGCACAGCAGCGGCCCTGCAACGGATTGAGGATTTTGATCCAACGAGCGATCGAATTGGGCTGGCTCCGGGGCTGCGGTTCGAGGATTTGGAGATTGTGCGGGTTAGCGATCGCGCCAATGACACCATCGCCACCAGCACCACCGACAGCCCTGGCGAAGTGCTGATTTTTCTGAAGGGCACGACCAATCTGCTGGCCCGGGTGGCCAATGTGCGGTTGGCAGACTTGGGGCGCGATCGATTCGTGGAAGCGGAGGTGCTGCAATTTAGCGACAGCACTTTTCAGATTCGGGAAGATGGCACACCGTTCACCAGTATTCGCATTGAGCGCAGTTTTCCCTTTCTGAAATCGCCAATCACCACCAAAACGGTCACGGTGGGTGTGAGCAATGGCACGGCGATCTTGGGCCAAGATTTGCGCTTGGATGGGCCGATCGTGGCGGAGTTTGGGGCCGATGAGCGATCGGTCTCGGTGGTGTTGCCGTTGGTGGATGACCTGCTGGTGGAGGGAACGGAAACCCTGCGCCTCACCTTGGCGGATCCAACCGGGGGCAGCAAACTGGGCGATCGCACGCAGGCGACCCTCTTGATTGAGGACAATGACCAGCCTTCAGCGGCTTCACCGGGACGATTAGATTTCAGCGGCTCCGTCTACAGCGTTGAAGAAAGCGATGGTTCCGCCCTGATTGCCATCACGCGCACGGGAGGCACCAACGGCGAAATTACCGCCACGATCGATATTGTCAATGACAGCGCGATCGTCTTCCGCGACCTGGGCGCACCGGAACCCACTGTGGTGCGGTTTGCCGACGGAGACAGCACCACCCAATTTGTCCGAGTTCCGCTGATTGACAACTTTGTGGAGGATGGAACCCGCAGCGCCATTTTGCGGCTGGTGAACCTGACCAACGGAGCCAGCACCGGAGAACGCCCCGCCGCCCGCTTGGAAATCATCGACAACGACGGCCCCGCCGGAACTTTATCCTTCAGCCAGCCGGTTTTTAGCGTGGTGGAAGGCCAGGCGATCGCCTCGGTGACGGTTACCCGCAGCAACGGCAGCAGCGGCCCCGTCACCGCCCTCATTTCCACCACCAGCGGCACGGCGGTTCCCGGTGCTGATTTTGGCATTCCTGCCAGCACTCTGGTGAGTTTTGCCGACGGGGACACCACGCCCAAAACCATTCAATTCTCGATCGGGGATGATGCCCTGTTGGAAACCACCGAAGTGGTGAATCTGGCCCTGGTCAACCCGACGGGCGGGGCCTTGCTGGGGCGGCAAAATACGGCCGTGTTGGAGATTGCCGATAACGATCGATTCACGGCCCAGGTCAACTTTGGGCAAGTGCGCGATCTCCAGCCGATCGGCACGGATCCGATTACGGGCGTTCAATTTTCCAGCAATGCCCTAGGCATTTTGGATTACAACGCGGGTGGCAGCGGCAACTTCACCGATCCGCTACTGAATGCCGGAGCTGCCGCCCAAGTGATGACCTACGGAGAAGGGCGATCGATTGTGATGACCGTGGCCAACGGGTTTCGCGATCGACTTAGTTTCCGTTATGCAGCCCCCTTTGCCCTTGATCCGCGCCGGGATCCCGATGGGGATGGCCTCCACGAAGTGACGCTCTACGATGGGCCCAACGGCACCGGAAACATTTTGGCCATCATCGATCTGCCCCTGACCGCCGACAGCAACTTACCCGTGGGAGCCTATGCCCTGACCCGCGATCCCTTCGTGGTGAACTTCAGTGGCATTGCCCGATCGGTCACCTTCGGCAGCCAAGCAGACAAGCTGATTTTGGACGACATCGCGATCGGCTAGGCTGCTCGCCACTGCAATTCGTAGCCTGCTGAACAGCAAAAATTTTGATTTGCTTCAACATTGACGGGTCGCATATCTAGTGTTTGACTGAAAAAGGTTTTCTGTTTCACGCTAGATATTGTGGGTGTCCCATCAGCTATGGTCTCGCAACTTGAGGTTTCCACCCTATCGCGATCGTCCAACTCCCTCGCTCATGGTTTGGTGCAGGTGTTTACCGCACCCCGGCGAACGTTTCTGACAGATGTAATGGCCCAGGCCCTGCGCGTGGCCGGCCAGGGACAGTCGGTGTTAGTGGCCCAATTCCTCAAGGGCGGTATTCGTCAGGGCAGCGACCATCCGATCTCCTTGGTGCAACGACTGGATTGGCTGCGTTGTGACCTCTCGCGCAATTTGGATGAAACCCAGCCCACGCCGGAAGAAATCGCCGCCATTCGCGATCTTTGGCAACAGGTGGTCGATCGGGTGCAATCGGGACAATACGAGCTAATCGTGTTGGATGAATTAAGCTTGGCAATTCGGCTGGGGGCGATCGACTGCAAGGAAGTGCTGGATTTGCTCGATCGCTGCCCGCAACACCTGGACGTGATTTTGACTGGGCCCGACGTACCCCAATCGCTGTTGGATGCGGCTGACCAAATCACCGAAGTGCGTCGCAGTCGTCGTTCTTGATCGTTAACTCTGGCTGGTTTGGGCTGGTCTGCTCGATCGGGACTGCGCCCTAGATTGCGCCGCCCCCGAAAGCCATCACAGCCAGGGGTAGCAAGCCCAAGGCTGCTTTATGCTAAGGTGGCTTGCTGCCCTACCTCACTCGCTGACGATCATGCTCAAGAACGATGCCTGGATTACCGAGATGGCCCGCCAAGGGATGATTTCCCCCTTCGAGCCAAAACTTGTACGGCGCATCGAACAGCATCCCGTCATCTCCTATGGGTGCAGCAGTTTTGGCTATGACATCCGCCTGTCGCCCAAGGAATTCAAAATTTTTCGCCACATTCCTGGCACAGTCGTTGATCCCAAAAACTTCAACCCCGCCAACCTGGATCCCGCCGAGCTACACCGCGATGAGAACGGTGAATTTTTCATCCTGCCGGCCCACTCCTACGGCCTCGGAGTCGCCCTAGAGCATTTGCAAATTCCCGACACCATCACCGTCCTTTGCATCGGCAAAAGCACCTACGCCCGTGTCGGCTTGATTGCCAACTTGACCCCAGCAGAGGCGGGCTGGCGCGGCCATTTGACCCTGGAAATTTCCAACGCATCGAGCGCCGATTGCCGGATCTATGCCAATGAAGGCATTGTGCAATTGCTCTTTATGGAAGGCGATCCTTGCGAAGTCAGCTATGAAACCCGCCGGGGGAAATATCAAGACCAACCCGAGTCGATCGTGATTGCCCGAGTCTAATTCGCACCCAGTTTGCCGGTTATCCATCTCCCTTTTCCTGCCCCTCATTGTCGCTTTCCCTCGAACGTCATGGATCTGTTTCGTGTTGAAGTGCTTTCCGCCATGCCCAATCCTCAGCAGTTGGTGTGGGCAGCCATGCACCAGGATTATTCAGAAAACTTTGTGGTTGATGAGCGCGATCAATTCCCCGACGAGGCCCGAGCGGGTGAGTTAATTATCAAGCACCTCTTACAGGGAAATCGGGGACATTTTGGGCCGATCGAGCATCCGCAAATTGTGTTTAATGTGGGCTTTTTTCCCCATTCAACCATGCAACAATTGCGGACTCATCGAGTAGGAATTTCCTTCGATGTTCAGTCCGGAAGATATTCAGGAATGCGAATTCTGGACGTAATCGAAGGAAAACGGGCACTGGAAGAAATTTTCTACCTGCGGCCGGTTGGTTACTACGCCGATCGCCAAGGGAAAAAGTATTTTTATTCGCCTGAGCAACGGCAAGCGGATTTGGATTGGTGCTTAGAAGCTTGCAAGCGCTATAAGCAACGGATTGAGGAAGGCCTGTCCGAAGAGCACGCTCGCGGGTTGATTCCCTTCGATGTGCGCCAGCATTTCGTGATGAGTTGCAATGCCCGATCGCTCATGCATATTCTCGATTTGCGAGCCAAAGCTGACGCACAGTTGGAAATTCAAAAGCTGTGCGACTTGTTGATGGTGCATTTCAAAAATTGGATGCCGGCCTTGGCCGATTGGTATGAAACCAATCGGTTGGGTAAGGCGCGGTTGTCGCCCTAGCGCTGATTATTGACGGTTGGCCGAATGATAATCACGGTGGTGCGATCGAACCCAGGGGGCAGCCCGGGCGGTACTGGAGAGCTGGGATTGTTCGGTGTGGCGCTAGGGGTGTTGCTGCGGGGGCGATTGGCTCCTTCGCTCACGGTGCTGGGTGTGCCGCTACCGGTTGCGCCGCGCCCACCCAGAGGATCCGCCATCCCATCCAGTGCATCAATCACAAAGGTTTCGGAAAAGCCGGTGCGGGCCGGCCTCCGGGACTCTTCAAAAAAAGAGGGCTTGGGACTGCTGCCCGAAGAGCCACTGGGGGCTGCCGGTTGGGCGATCGCCCCCATTGTTCCTAACCCCACGCCCAACAAGACTCCGATCGCCCCGCCGCTCAAACGCCATCCCCAGACCATAACCCGCCCCATCGCGATCGCCCTCTTCACTAATCAAGCTCAACAGTTCAGGCAAAATTTCTCGGATTGTAGCCAAGTTATTGCCCCAGCCTGCACCCAGATCGCTATCCAACCCGATCGTCATCCAGATTGAATCCGGCGAACTGCCGCGCTAGGATTCCTAAGCGGTGGCAAGAAACGCCAGCAGTTCCCCCGTTGGAATTGCTAGACGAACAAGAGCCATCGATCGTTTCCCTCGTCGCCGCCCAGACAACCTAAAAAACTGCTCCACCCGATCGGCCCCCTTTGCAACCCATGAGCCAAACCAGCAAAAAACGAGTTCTCTCCGGCGTACAACCCACCGGCAGCATCCACCTCGGCAACTATTTGGGCGCAATCCGTAATTGGGTCGTCGATCAGCACCAGTACGACAATTTCTTCTGTGTGGTGGATTTGCACGCCATCACCGTTCCCCACAATCCGGCGGTGTTGGCCGCAGACAGCTTCAAGATTGCCGCCCTCTACTTGGCCTGTGGAATTGACCTCAGTTGCTCCACAATCTTTATCCAATCCCACGTGAGCGCCCACAGCGAATTGGCTTGGTTGCTGAATTGCGTCACGCCCCTGAATTGGCTGGAGCGGATGATTCAGTTTAAGGAAAAAGCCCTGAAGCAAGGCGAAAACGTCAGTGTGGGTCTGCTGGACTATCCGGTGTTGATGGCGGCGGATATTTTGCTTTATGACGCGGATTTGGTGCCGGTGGGCGAAGACCAGAAGCAGCACTTGGAGTTAACCCGCGATGTGGCGATTCGGGTGAATCATCAATACGGCAGCGAGGAGCGGCCGATTCTGAAAGTGCCTGAACCCGCCATCCGCAAGGAAGGGGCCCGCGTGATGAGCCTGACGGACGGGACGAAGAAGATGTCGAAGTCGGATCCGACGGAGATGAGCCGGATTGAGCTGTTGGACAGCCCCGACACGATCGCCAGGAAAATTAAGCGCTGCAAAACTGACCCCCAGCGCGGTTTGGAGTTTAATAACCCCGATCGCCCCGAATGCCACAACCTGTTGGGTCTCTATCAAATTTTGTCCGGCAAATCCCGCGAGGAAGTGGCGACGGAATGTGCCGACATGGGTTGGGGACAGTTCAAGCCCCTGCTGACGGAAACGACGATCGCGGCGCTGGAGCCAATTCAGCAAAAATATAACGAGGTGATGGGCGATCGGGGCTATCTGGAATCTGTGTTGCGGGATGGCCGCGAAAAGGCGGCCGCCGTGGCCAATGCCACCCTGCTTCGGGTGAAGGATGCTTTGGGCTATTCGCGACCGCTTTAGGGCCGATTCGAGGGTTAATCACCCGCTGACGGGCGATCAGTGTGGCCCCGGAATTTGAGACCATAACCAACTGGATAAGGGAGACGGAAACAACGATGAAAGCCGTGGTGTTTGGTGCAACCGGCGAAACGGGCCGGCGAATTGTGCAAGCCTTGGTCGATCGCCAAGTACCTGTGCGGGCCGTGGTGCGCGATTTGGCCACCGCTCGCGCGATTTTGCCGGATTCGGTGGAAGTGGTGCAGGGCAATTTACTCGATCGCCGCTCGATCGACTCTGCCTTAGCCGGTTGCACGGTGGTGTTGAGCGCTGCCGGAGCCAGGCCCAGCTTGGATCCAACGGGCCCCTTGCAGGTGGATTATCTGGGAACCAAGAACTTAACCGATGCAGCCAAGGCGGCGGGCATTGAGCAGTTGGTGCTGGTCTCTTCCCTTTGTGTGTCCAAACTGCTCCACCCGCTGAATTTGTTTTGGTTGATTCTGTTTTGGAAACAACAGGGTGAGCGCTACTTGCAAAACAGCGGCCTGACCTACACGATCGTGCGGCCCGGCGGTCTGAAAAACGAAGATCGGGACACCCCTGTGGTGATGAGCACTGTCGATACGCTCTTTGAGGGATCGATTCCCCGATCGCAGGTGGCCAAGGTTTGTGTCGAAGCCTTGTGGGAACCGGCGGCCCGCAACAAAATTGTGGAAATCGTGGCGCGGGATGATGCCCCCGTGCAGCCTTGGTCAGCCCTTTTTGCCAGCGTTTAAGCGCGGTTCGATCGATGTTTCCTAACTCATCCAATCCCAATCCCTTGGGGGGTTCTGGGTCGTCGCTGCCCGGTTCGCTGCCCGGTTCACTGCCTGGATCTCCCACCGGAGAACCCGGGGGCGATCGCTACGGCACTGGGCTAGTGGCTCCCCAAAGCGTGGATGCGCGCACCAAAAAATTGATGCAGCGCACTTTCTTGATCTTGCTTCTGGCGGGTCTGGCGATCGGGGCGGTCATCTCCGTAGGGGTGGTGATTGCCTTCCAAAAATTTGGACTGATTGGCGTACCCACCCCCAGCGCCCCGATCACGCCAGGGAATTAGCCCCAAGCTGACACATAACAAGCCATTAGGATTGGCGCACCACCGCCCCTCGCACACATAACCCCAACAGGCTGCCACTCAACAGCAGCTTTAGGGTTTCCAGCCCAAAGTAGCCCCCATGCCAAAGGGTCATGGCCGCCGGAACCGAGGGAGCAGTGCTAGCCCAAGACAGGGAAGCCCCTAGCCCCGCCATGGTCGGCGCGAGCCAATAGGTTTGCATCAACATAATGGCCATCAGCACCGCCGCGATCGCCACCACCCACCGCTCGCTGAGGCGGCTCACTTCGTGACGATATCCCAAGGCCAGCGCACCGGCCATCACAACCCCGGCCACCAACAGCCCCACGTGGTTGAACCCATTGAACAGTAACCAACCCACGGGCGCAAAGTCGGGCCGCTCCATCATGCCGCCCATGTAGAGGGCCGGCATGGCCGCCAGGTCGATCGCCAAGGTGGCCCCAACCCACAACAAGAGGGCGATCTCAACGGTCATTTTCCAAGCCGATTGCCCCAGACCGAGAGCGTGGCTGAGACTGGTTTTAAATTCAGAACTCATGCTCGATCGCCTCCTAAATTCCAATTTCTAGCCTAGGAAACTTCCGAGATCAGCGGTAGCCTTTGTTGGGTTTATTCATGATTTGCACATGAACCGTAATACCGGCGATTGCTGAAGAATCTAGAGAATTGAGGATCATGGTCTGATCGAAAAAATGAAGTTCTTCGGTTGCTCATTGCCCAAGTTTCACAATGGGTCATGTTCCAGTGTTGACGATCGGCCGATCGATCGGTGCTAGGGCGCTTTGGGGGGTGATTGATCGAGCGCTTGAATGACCCAAGTGTTGTTAAAGGGTTCGATCGCCTGGATTTGGTAGCGGGGATTGGTTTTGAGCCGATCGAGCCATTCTGTTTTGGGCCGATAGGCGATCGCCCGCTGAATGGTTTCAGGAAGGGGCAGATCGGGTTCCTCTAGGTAAATCAGTTGGGCTTGGGACGGCAGGCGACGGGCCAGGGTGAGCAACCGCAGAGCATTGCCGCTGATCACCACGGGTGGCTGCAGCTCACTCACCCGCTGGGCGATCGCCGGATCGTCGTAACTGCTGTATTTGTTCCACCAAGTGGGAGCCATCACGCCTTGGCTACTGGACCACAGCCCCACCACCCACAACAGGGCGATCGCCCCCGCAGCCCAAGGCCGCCGCCGTTGGTTAGCCCAAGCTTCGCTGAGGCCAAAGGCCAGCACCCAGGTGAGGGCCAAGTAGGCCGGAAGGAAGTAGCGGGCAATGGTCGATCGCTGGCCGCCATCCACCGCATCCAACAGGGCAAAGGGCAGGGCGATCGCGCCAGTCAACAGGGGAAACAGCCAAATATCCGGCGGCGTGACCCGCAGCAAGCGCCGGATGCTGAGTGCAACCATCGCCAGCAACAACCCGATCGGGAGCCAGTGCCAGGACAGGGTGATCGGGTCGGTTTCCTGGGTGATGTCAAACAGGGGCCGATCGAAACAGGCTTGCCAATCCAGGGCGATCGCGCTGAAATTCAGGCCCCAACGCTGCACCAAGGTTCCCCAAGTCAGCTCCCGATCGATCCAACCCATGGGTTTTCGATAGGTCAGCCAACAAACCAGCCAGGGACTGAACAGCACCAGCGCCCCCAGCAGGGAACCACCCCAGGCTAGAAGGTTATGGCGCAAGGCATTCCAACCCCGGTGCGATCGCTCCAGCCATCCCCGCAGGGCCACGTAGGCTCCTTGGGCAGCAATCCCAAGGGCCAAGGGCAAATGACCATAGAAATTGCAGGCCACCAAGACTCCGTAGGTCATCCAGGCCGATCGGGTGGGTTTGCCCAAGCGATCGAGCCGCAGAGCACGCAACAGGGCCCAACTGGCCAACAAAAACAACACCACCGCCAAACTGTAGCCCCGGGCTTCGCGGGCATAGACCACTTGGATCGGGGAAACGGCCACCAGACCGATCGCCAAACCAATCACCGATCGGGCCCTGGGCCAATCGGCTAACCAAGCCTGCCCAAACAGAACTAAAGCCGGAAACACCAGCAGACTCACCAGGGCAGAAAAGGCCCGAATCGCCGCTACCGAGTCCCCTGCCAAATGCGTCCAGCCCCGCAGCAACAGGTAATAGAGCGGCACTTGGTCGGGGGTTTCGGTGGCCAGGCTGTGGAGCGTCGCCAGCCAAGGATGATCGCCCGATCGCTGCAAGGGAACTAAATCAGCGGGGAAAACGGGCCGCCCTTGGGGCTGGAAAAAGTCCTCCACTTGCTCCTTGGTATAACCCGCAATGCGCACGGAGGTGATGGTTTCGTCGTACCAGTAAACCGCGCGATCGAGGGCCGAAAACCGCAACAGCACCGCCACCACCAGAACGAACCCAAGCACCCAACCCGATCGGCCCGGCCCAGATCCGCCGGGCCAAAAACCGCCTAAATTCCCAAATCGGCTCGATCGCTTCGGGGAGCTGCTCATGGGTTCACATCCCGATCGCGGGCAATCTCAGCGGCGGCATCCGGCAAATCATCGAAATCCTCAGGGAGATCATCATCGGGAACATCATCCGCTGGCAATCTCAACCCATGCTCCTGGTCATCATTCATGAATCGATCCTCCTCGACGGCCGACCAATCGGCCGGGGGCCAGTGAAGCGCCAAATAGGGTACATCCCAAGAGTCTTGGCGCGATCGCCCCGCTGCAAAGTTGCGCCCCGTCTCCGCACCGGGGTAGGGCAAATGACCCACCGGGGCCGACAGGTCAAAAATGAGGGAATCGTAAGGAATCAGTTCCACCACCCGATCGGGCGCAGTGCCCCGAAACCGTTGCCACCAGAGGGCCAGCCGTTGCCAGTCATCCTGGGCCACCGCATCGGGATCAAACAGGGTCACTTGCCAGCCCACATAGTCCGCCAACTGCTCATAAACCTCTGGATCCCAGTCTCCCGGCTGCCCGCCCAATTCTGTCCACAGGGCCGCTTGAATGCTCCAGCCAAATTGCCCGCGACTGTAGGTCACCCACAGCTCATCAATCTGTTGCAGTTCCGCCGTGGGTAATTCCAGAAAGGAGCATTGGGCGGCAAAGTAACGCACTAGCCGATCGGTTTCCCGATCGGCCGATCGCCAATCTCCCACTTTCAATGCTTCAAACAAATCCTGATACAAATCTTGGCGGGCAAACCCGCCCCTTGCTTCCGCACAAATCCGATGGGCTTCGCCTCGGCGGGCAATATCTTCGTAGATCAGCAGGCCATCTCGTTCAACGTTGTGGATCCAATCCTCACAGCCGGTCAGCTCTGGTGCAAAGGCATGGCCACAAAATTTACAGGCCTGGTGATCCAGAGGCGCACCACAGTTGGGGCAATGTTCCAAGGACGCATCCAGGGCCAAGGCTCCACAACTGCCACAGGGGCGCGGGGCTAATTGCACCTGAGCCAAGCAATCTTCATGAAAGAAGCGCTGCAACTGGGGTAAATAAACCACCGCCGAGGGGGCGATCGGCTGCTGACAAACCGCACAGGGCAATCCCAAATAGTCGATCGCCCCGCAATGGGGACAGGCCGCCGCCCCCAAGGGCACTGCTCCGCCACAGTCCAGGCAGGTGGATAACTCAGCCATGCATTCTCCTGCGTTGCTCAACCCCGGGCGATCGCTCCAGTTATGCAAAATTTTGCAACCATCGGGGGCGATCGGCGTTTGTCTGTGGGTTATTTTGCCTGATTTTCTGGTTTCTATTTCCTGGCGCTCAGTGTGTTGATGAACCCCTGTTGATGAACCCTGTGGGCCGTTGCCTGAACTGCTGGGGTCAATCAACCGTTGGGATCACGGGTTGATGGCAACGCCGTTCAGAATCAATGCAGCGCCAACTCAGTACCAATTCAGTTCAGTACCAATCCAGCGCCGAAGGTTCATAAACAGTTCAAGGGTTACAGCCGCGATCACTCGCTTCGGCGGTCGGGGTTGCGGTGTAGTATGTTCGTTGCGACATCCGGCCCGTTTCGGGGGTCGTTGGTTCAGCCGATCGGCGACGCGCAATCCTGAGGCCTATGCAACGCCAAAAATTTACCCTTGGTTTCATTGTGGTGCTGACGATCGCGGCGATCGCCGTGATTGTTAACCTGCCCGTGCAGTTGGGGCTTGACCTACGCGGTGGTTCCCAACTGACACTCCAGGTCATGACCACGCCGGAAATTCCCCAGGTCACGCCCGAAGATCTCTCGGCCGTCCGCAAAGTTATTGATAACCGGATTAATGAGCTGGGGGTTTCCGAAGCCCTGGTGCAAACGTCCGGCAACGACAAGCTGGTGGTGCAACTGCCGGGGGTCAGCGACCCGGAACAGGCGGAGCGAGTTTTGGGCAACACGGCGCGGCTGGAGTTTCGGGAGCAAAAACCGGGAACCGAGGCCCAATACCAAGCGGAACGGCAAGTTTACGACGAGCTGAAGGCGAAACGGGCCGCGCTGATTCAGGCAGGGGACAAGGCCGCGATCGACGAAAATCAGCGGGCGATCGAACGGAGCCAGGAAGCCATTAGCCAACTGTTTGAAAAAGCGGTGCTCACGGGCCAAGATCTCCGGGAAGCGGGAGCCGCCCCGGATGGTGGCTTGGGTAACTCTTGGGTTGTGATTATTCGCTTTTCAGCCGATGCCGCCGATCGCTATGCGGAACTGACCAAAAAACTGGCGGGCACGGGTCGCGGCCTGGGTATTTTTCTCGATCGGGACTTGTTAACCGCACCCGTGGTGGGGCCGGAATATGCCCAATTGGGAATTACCGGCGGCAGCACCGAAATTCGCGGTAACTTCACCGCCGACTCCTCCCAAGAGTTGGTAATTCAACTGAAGGGTGGAGCCTTGCCCCTGCCCGTGAAGTTGGTGGAAACCCGCACCGTAGGCGCAACTTTGGGTCGCGACAGCGTAGAAAGCAGCATTTGGGCCGGTGTGGGTGGCTTGGTGTTGGTGCTGATCTTTATGGCCATCTACTATCGCCTGCCCGGCGTGGTGGCTGACCTGGCCCTGATCATCTATGCCCTGTTGAACTTTGCAGTATTCGCGCTGGTGCCTGTCACCCTCTCGTTACCGGGGATTGCGGGCTTCATTCTCAGCATCGGGATGGCGGTGGATGCCAACGTGCTGATCTTTGAGCGCACCCGCGAGGAACTGCAAGCGGGCAAGAGTCTTTATCGATCGGTTGAATCCGGTTTCTATCGGGCGTTTTCCAGCATTTTGGATGGTAACGTCACCACCCTGATTGCCTGTGTGGTGCTGTTTTGGCTGGGCACAGGTTTGGTTAAAGGGTTTGCCCTCACCCTGGCGATCGGGGTGTTGTTGAGCATGTTCACCGCCCTCACCTGTAGCCGCACTCTGTTGTTTGTGGCCCTCAGTATTCCTTCCCTGCGCCGTCCTGAGTGGTATTGCCCCGGTTTAAAAGCCAATCTGAAAACGGCTGGCTCGGGCAACTAGCGCCCCCCTTCGCCCCATTCCACCTGCCCTCCTGAATCAGCAAGCGTGATGAACCTGAAGATTATTGAAAAAAGTCGGTTGTGGTGGTCGCTGTCCCTGGCCTTGACCGTTGCCGGGGCGATCGCCGTGATTGGTTGCATGGTCACCTTTGGCACGCCCCTGAAGTTGGGACTAGACTTTGTGGGGGGAACTCGTCTGCAACTGCAATTGGACTGCCCAGCCACCGGGGCCCAACCCCAATGCCAAAAACCTGTGGAGCTGGCCGATGTGCGGGCCGTGCTGAACGAACAGGATTTGGGCGGCGCGGCTGTTCAGTTGTTGGATGTGGATTCCAAGGCCCAAGACCGACATATCATCGCCATTCGATCGCAGGATTTAGCGGCCGAGAAGCGCACGGCCTTGGTGACCGCCCTGGAAGCCAAATTGGGCAAGTTTGATGCCCAAGGAACGCTGATTGACACGGTGGGGCCCGTACTGGGGCAGCAGGTGCTGAACTCCGGGGTGATGGCTGTGTTGCTGTCCCTGCTGGGCATTGTGATCTATCTGCGTTTTCGCTTCCAGTGGGACTACGCTATTTTTGCGGTGGTGGCCCTAATCCACGATGTGCTGATTACGGTCGGGGCATTTGCGGCCATGGGCTGGTTTGGCGGCACGGAAATTGACACGCTGTTTATCGTGGCCTTGCTGACGATCATTGGTTTTTCCGTGAATGACACTGTGGTGATTTACGATCGGGTGCGGGAAAACATTGCCCAAAATCCCACCGCCCCGATCGATACAGTAGTGAACGATGCGGTGAATCAAACCCTGACCCGATCGCTCAACACCACCGCCAGCACCTTGCTTTCGGTTGTGGCGATCTTCCTGTTTGGGGGTTCCACCCTGCGGGACTTTTCGCTAGCCCTGATCATTGGGTTCATCTCTGGGGCTTACTCCAGTATTTTCATCGCCAGTACCCTGCTAGCCTGGTGGCGATCGCGCCCAGGCTATGTGCCCCCCAAACCTGCCACGGAAACCGAAACCAAGCTCCAAGACTCTATTTAGCCATTCCCTTCTTTGCTGAACTGATTTACTGAGTCGGTTTACTGAATCGGTTGGCTGAACAGGTTTACTGAACGGGTTTTCTGAGCTTCTGCAACTTTGCTGTTGCTGATTGCCCCAATGCCAGTTTCTTGCTCAACTCCAGAGACTTCTCAATCGGCCGTTTGTCTTTTCTTCCTCGCCCCTTGCCCAAGTGTGCCTGCTCCTTCTTCCTCTCGCTTGCCCAGTCGATCGCGCTGGTTGCTGCTCGTCCTCTGTTGGGGCACGATCGGCCTAGCTAGTCTCTGGGCAATGCGCGAAGAATTTGATCTCTGGCGCACCTATTTCACCTGGGCTGCGGTGCGCTATGCCATTTTTTTCAACCGCTGGCCGGTTTTTGGCCTGTCCCTTTGCCTGGGGCTGACTGTCACCACGCTGATCGATTACGGTCGCCATTATTTCTGTGATCAGCAGCCCGATCGCCCACGTAAACCCTAAATGGGTCACAGGCGTAAACGCTTTAACCAACCCCCAGACCTAGGCATTTTCAGAACCGCGATCGCAAGTTGACTGTCGAGAAAAGTTGATAATAATAAAGAGTGAATTGCAGTGAGCGATCGCTCCTCTTGCTAATCGGGTTTAAGCAATTAGGCCAACGGCTCGATCGCCCCAATGGTTACTTATGCCGTTTACCGAGGAACTACGCCATGTCCGTTGAAATCATAGAAAAGAAGTCAGCCGCCACCATCCGTAAACCAGCACCTCGCTACAAAGTGCTGCTGCATAACGATGACTTTAATTCCATGGAATACGTGGTGGAAACGCTGTTACAAACCGTTAGCAGCCTTACCCAACCCCAAGCCGTTAACATCATGATGGAAGCCCATTTTAACGGCTTGGCTTTAGTGATTACCTGTGCCCAAGAACATGCGGAATTTTATTGCGAAACCCTCAAAAACAAAGGGCTAACCAGCACGATCGAGCCAGATGAATAGGAACCAATTCATCAGTCGTTTTGAGCGATTCTAAGGAACCAAAGACAAGGGGCTTAAGCCCCTTGTCTTCACCACTACTGGTGCTTTGCCAGTACCCCAAGTTATTGCTCAGACATCTTCTTGATCAGTTAATGGTTGCCCTATAAAGCAGACGGCTTGTACCCCAGCTTTTGGTAAACCGGGAGGGTGAAATGAAAACAACTCCCGCCGCCCGGCCGCTCATCAACCCAAATTTGTCCATAGTGGGCCCGAATCGCCCGCTGACAGGCAGCTAGCCCAATGCCATATCCTTCTGAGCGTTGATCTCGTTGCAGTCGGAATCGCTCTTTAAAGATGGAGCTACGTTGACTGTCGGGAATGCCGGGGCCACTGTCGCAAATGCTGACCTGCACATTCTGGGTGGTGCGGTGGAGGGCGGCCACATGGATTGTGCCCCCATCCGGCGTGTATTTCACGGCATTGTCCAGCAGGTTGGAAATCACTTGCCGAATTCGATCGGGGTCGGCATAAACCACCGGCAAGTCCTGGGGAATATCCGTTTCTAGGGTTTGGTGCTTCAGGTGAATTCGACTGCTGAAGGTGTCGATCACCGCGTGACACAGGGCCTTGAGATCAACGGACTGGGGTTGAATGTCGGCCTCTTGCCCCTCCCCTTGGGACACTTCCAACAGGTTGGCAATCAAGCGATCGATCGCCCGAATTTGCGATCGCGCCTGCATCAACAGTCGCTCCCGCAGGCTATCGGTCATCTGGGCCGCCTGAATGGTGTTGGGTCGATAGCTGGCCTCCAGGGTCTCGATCGCCATCGAAGCCGCCGCTAAAGGGTTTCGCAAATCGTGGGCCACAATCTCGATCGCCCGATCCTTAAACCGCAACAGTTCCCTTAACTCCGCCTTTTCCCGCCCTAACCGAAAGACTTCATCTGACAGACGAATCACCTCCGCCGCCGTTGCCAACGACGAGGGCGAACCATCCGTCGGCATCATGTCCATCGACTGGTTCTTCTCCGGCGAGTCCAAGCTGTCGTGAATTGCCTCCTGCCACCGCTCCCACCAAGCATCCAGTTGCTGGGCCAAGTCCATTCCCGTCAGGGTTTGGCGAGGGTGGGGATGCACCTTCACCAGCGCGGGCGTGGCAATCAGCCGGAAATGTTCAGCCACGTAGGGTTGCTCGGCCACGTCCACAATGTCGAAAGCAAAGGGATAGCGGGCTTTTAGGGCCTGTAATCGGCCCTGAATTAGGCTTGCTTGCTCCCAGGAACTGGAGCGGTGATCCACAAACAGAAGCAGTTGCAAGGGCGCGCGTGAGGCAGGGAAAGGATCGGGCGAAACCGACATAAGCGATGAACCATAAGATCAATAAGTTATGGATCGAGGCGGGCCTGCACCGTGACCATCCACCCGCATTCCAACCAAAAAGGCGCAAACTCTTTACAATCAACGTCAATCAAAATCAAGCTGCAAGCCAGTTGCAATCAAACTACATGCAAACGCCCATCAAGGGCAGTGGGGGGTGATGGAGCTGGCAGTGGTTGCCTCTGTCGATACCAATACCGTAGAAATGCCGTCGCTGGATCAACCGTTACTGGATCAAGGGTGGGGTTAGAAATGAGGCCGCAGGCTAAAAGTCGCCAGTCGGTTGCGTTCAGGCTAAGTTGAGCTTGAATGGGTGTTGATTTCTCCAGCCTATCGCTTTTTTCAGCGGGAGCTGCCAATTACGGTAAATCGGGAGGGGTGGAAGCGGCAATTCGATCGAGCGCCGAGCGGGCCGCCTTCGTCACGATCCCGGTTACAACTAGGGTGGCGATCAAACCCAAAACAAAGAGTAACCACTCGATCGGGCTTTTGGCTCGTTCTCCATACCCCGCAAACAGGCTAGCCAAGTCCCGAAAAGAAGCCCCGATATAGACATAAGCAACCGTTCCCGGCAACATCCCGATCGAAGCCAATAGGTAGTCTCGGATCGAAACCTGCGTTAGCCCCAACATATAGTTCAAGGCATTAAAGGGAAACAGCGGCGACAAGCGCATCAGCAACACAATCTTGAGGCCATCTTCTGCAATGGCGCGATCGATCGCCTGAAATTGTCGATTTCCAGCAATCCAGCGCTGTTCCACCCAATCCCGAATGCCATAGCGCCCCACCAGGAACGCCGCCAGCGACCCCAGCGTGGCCGCCCAGAAAACAATCACCGACCCCCAACCCACCCCAAACAGCACCCCGGCCCCCAAGGTCAACAGCGATCCGGGAACCAGCGCCACCGTGGCAACCACATACACAACCATGAAAGCGACACCGCTCCAGGGCCCCAGATGCATAATTTCCGATAAAACCCACTCCAAGAACGCCTGCACGCTAACCAGCCTCCCTCAACCCCAAATCGGTGAATTTCAAGAAATCCCTCGTTTTAGCCCCCCAATGCTCTCCGTCTATAAAAATCCGCATCTATAAATCTGCTTCTGCCAGCCATCAAGTCATCAAAAATTTTTGGAAAATCTTACTTGAAATTTAGCTTGATCTTTGCCTGATCGCTACTCGATAAATACTGAACCTATATCCCCTTCCTCGTGCTCTTCCCCATGGACAGTTAAAAGGCCTAAATCGAAATTTTCCCGATGAAGGCCCCGACAATAGCAGTAAAATGGTTCAATATTATCTATTGCCACAAAATATTGCCACAGAATTGATTCCCACAAAATCACTGGAGCAAAAGCTGCAACTAAAACGGTAACCAAATCCCACTAACCTTGAACTTGACTTTAGAATCTTTTCAGAATCACTTCGTGAATGTCCTATGGATCGGCCGTCCCAAACTCCAATTCCGCTGCCTTCACACATTCACTACGAACTACTTCTTCAGTTGCTGGAACGAGAAACCAGTGGCACTCTCAAACGAGGCACGGAGGAACACCGACAGCTCCAAGAATTGGTGGCCACCCTCCGCCGGGCACTCGCCGTTCAAAAACAGTTGGAAGCCAGTTGCCAAAACAAACAGCTCCCGATCGAATATCACTGGTCGTTGAATCTGCCAGCCGTTGGCCCTCTGAGCAACGCTGCCAAAGGCGAAGAATAATCCAGGATCAATGATCAATCAGGAACGATTGATTGATTGGCCAACTATCATCAATCAATTTCACCGATCAATGCTTGATCGAATTTTCATTTCGTATTGATCAATTTTTCATGATTGGCAGTTTGACTATAACCACCAAATTAGTGATTTTGGTTTGATATTGAAATAAATTCAAATGATTCAAGCAATTTCGATAACCTTTGAATAATTTCCAATTAAACTCACTATCGACTCTTTTTCTCCATTTGAATATTTTCTGAAAAAACTATCGCAGTTAATCAATAAAGTAATTTAGTTGCCAGCTTTAACTGATTAGAAATTGGCAAACCCAAAGCTGATTTGATCAGAAAATTAAAGATCAAAGGCTAACAGGCTAATTTAACGAATTTAAATTAACCAAAATAGATCAACATGGATTAATCAAGATCAAAGGATCGATTGATCACCAAAATTGCTGGCTTTTGCTCAATTTTTTGCCAGTTCAATTGGTTTCTCACGCCGTGCTCAGTTCCCAATCTTCCCAAGCAGGATGCCAAAGGCCCCAGGCGATCGCCCAAAGTGCTTGGGATAGCTCGTTTTGTAACCCATGGCGATCGCTAATTCTTAAGGATTGACCCAAGCCAGCCCGATCAAATCGACCCCATTTCAGAGAAGCTTGTGCCAGTTAGCGGCAGATTTATTTTGGTTTTGTCCATATTTTTAGCTGAATCCTAATTGCAAAAGATTCTTGTTTATGCCGATTCCGAAACCTGTAAAAACCCCTCCCAATTAAAGATCCAGCCCATCAACGACTCAAGACAAATCTGCCGGATCAGGCGATCGCTTACAGTTTCCAATTTGCAACAAACTGAAATAATTAGCAGGATTATTTTTATCGAATTGTGTCAGATCCTAGAATTGCAGATCAGCGCCAATCGGCGATCTGGTAAAAGTGCCTAGAGAGCAAGCGTTTTCGAGTTTCCATCCTCATCCAACCCAGCCGCAGGAGAGAGTACCGGATGTTCACCTACGTCAAGCCCGCCGTGCGCCACGTCCAACCCGAAGATCTTCGGGGGCGGTCTTTAGTCAAGGTGGTCTACGTCGTTCTGGAAGCGCAGTACCAGAGCGCCTTGACGGCAGCAGTCAAGTCGATTAATGCCAACAATCCGAATGTGGCCGTGGAAATCAGCGGCTATTTGATTGAAGAGCTGCGTAGCCCCGAAAATTACGAAGCTTTTTGTGATGATGTGGCCAGAGCCAACATCTTCATTGCTTCATTGATCTTTATTGAAGACCTGGCCGAAAAGGTGGTGGCCGCCGTGCAGCCCCACCGCGATCGCCTTGATGCGGCCGTGGTTTTCCCCTCCATGCCCCCCGTGATGCGGCTGAACAAGCTGGGCACCTTCTCGATGGCGCAATTGGGCCAGTCCAAGAGCGTGATCGGTGAGTTCATGAAGAAGCGCAAACAGCAAAACGGCAGCGGCTTTGAAGACGCGATGCTGAAGCTGTTGCGGACGCTGCCCAACGTGCTGAAATTCCTGCCCGTGGAAAAGGCGCAGGATGCCCGCAGTTTCATGCTCAGCTTCCAATATTGGCTGGGTGGTTCGCCGGAGAACCTGGAAAACTTCCTGCTGATGCTGGCCGATAAATATGTCTTTAAGACGGACAAATCGGGGCGCGATCAGTCAGTCGAAAAAATTGATTTGGACTATGCCGAGCCGGTGACCTATCCCGATATGGGGATTTGGCACCCGCTGGCTCCCAAGATGTTTGAGGACACGAACGAGTATTTGGCTTGGTATCGCAGCTCGTCCGTCGTGCCCGATGCGGTGCGTGATCCCGATGCGCCCTGTGTGGGTTTGGTGTTGCAGCGGACGCACTTGGTAACGGGTGATGACGCGCACTATGTGGGCATGGTGCAAGAGTTTGAAGCCCAAGGCGCGAAGGTGATCCCGGTGTTTGCCGGGGGCTTGGACTTCTCGAAGCCGGTGGATGAATATTTCTACTTGCCGAGCAAGAACGGCGGCGAACCGACCACGATCGTCGATGCGGTGGTGTCGCTGACGGGATTTGCCCTGGTGGGCGGCCCGGCCCGGCAGGATCATCCGAAGGCGATCGAATCCCTGAAGCGCCTGAACCGTCCCTACATGGTGGCGCTGCCGTTGGTGTTCCAAACCACCGAAGAGTGGGAAGAAAGCGAGCTGGGCTTGCACCCGATCCAGGTGGCCCTGCAAATCGCGATTCCTGAGTTGGACGGGGCGATCGAGCCGATTATCGTCTCCGGTCGCGACGGCAACACCGGCAAGGCGATCGCCCTGCAAGACCGAGTCCAGGCGATCGCCGAGCGCGCCCTCAAGTGGGCCAACCTGCGTCGCAAGCCGAAGCTGCACAAGAAAGTGGCGATCACCGTCTTCAGCTTCCCGCCGGACAAGGGCAACGTGGGCACGGCGGCCTATCTGGACGTGTTTGGCTCGATCCATGAGGTGCTGAAGGGGCTGCAACGGGAAGGCTACGACCTACGCGACGTGCCCGAGTCGCCCAAGGAACTGATGGAAGCCGTCCTCAAGGATGCCCAGGCCCAATACGCCAGCCCCGAGCTGAACGTGGCCTACCGGATGAGCGTGGCGGAATACGAAAAGCTCACTCCCTATTCCAAGAAGCTGGAAGAAAACTGGGGCAAACCGCCGGGGAACCTGAACAGCGACGGCCAAAACCTGCTGGTGTTCGGGAAGCATTTCGGCAACGTGTTCATCGGTGTGCAGCCCACCTTCGGCTACGAAGGTGACCCGATGTTGCTGCTGTTCTCGCGATCGGCTAGCCCCCACCACGGCTTTGCTGCCTACTACACCTACCTGGAAAAGGTCTGGGGCGCAGATGCGGTGCTGCACTTCGGCACCCACGGTTCGCTGGAGTTCATGCCCGGTAAGCAAATCGGCATGTCCAACGACTGCTATCCCGATAGCCTGATTGGTTCGATCCCCAACCTCTACTACTACGCGGCCAACAACCCCAGCGAAGCGACGATCGCTAAGCGCCGGGGCTACGCGGAAACCATTTCCTACCTGACCCCGCCCGCCGAAAACGCGGGTCTCTATAAGGGTCTGAAGGAACTGAGCGATCTGATCGGTTCCTACCAAACCCTGAAGGACACGGGCCGCGGCCCCTCGATCGTCGATGCGATTATCGAGCAAGCCCGCGCTGTCAACCTCGACAAAGACGTGAACTTGCCGGAAACGACCGCCAAGGACTTGACCGACAGCGAACGCGATACGGTGGTCGGCTCCGTCTACCGGAAGTTGATGGAAATTGAGTCGCGCCTGTTGCCTTGCGGCCTGCACGTGATTGGTAAGCCGCCGACGGCCGAAGAAGCGGTGGCCACCCTGGTCAACATTGCTGCACTCGATCGTCCCGAAGACGGGATCATCGCCCTGCCCCGGATCATCGCCAACAGCATCTATCGCGACATCGAAGAGATCTATCGCAACAGCGATAAGGGCGTGCTGGCCGATGTGGAACTGTTGCAACAAATCACCCTGGCCACCCGCACGGCAGTCAAGGCCATGGTTGATGCCCAAATCGACACCGATGGTCGCCTCTCGAAGCTAGCCAAGTTCAACTTCTTTGGCTTCGGCACGCAAAAGCAGCCCTGGGTTGAAGCCCTGGGCGAGGCTGGGTTTAACAACGTCGATCGCGACTCCCTAAAACCGTTGTTCGAGTACTTGGAATTCTGCCTCCAGCAAATCGTGGCCGACAACGAAATGGCCTCCCTGCTGCGGGCCCTCGAAGGGGAATACATCCTGCCCGGCCCCGGCGGCGACCCGGTTCGGAACCCGGAAGTGCTGCCCACGGGCAAGAACATGCACGCCCTCGATCCCCAGTCGATTCCGACCACGGCGGCGGTGCAGTCGGCCAAGGTGGTGGTTGATCGGCTGCTCGATCGCCAACGCCAAGACAACGGCGGCGCATACCCCGAGACGATCGCCTGCGTCCTCTGGGGAACCGACAACATCAAGACCTACGGCGAATCCCTGGCACAGATCCTCTGGCTGGTGGGCGTGAAGCCCGTGCCCGATGCCCTGGGTCGCGTCAACAAGCTGGAACTCGTCTCCCTTGAGGAACTGGGTCGCCCCCGGATCGACACGGTGATCACCTGCTCCGGCGTGTTCCGTGACTTGTTTGTGAACCAAATGGCCCTGCTCGATCGCGCCGTCAAGATGGCCGCCGAAGCCGACGAGCCGTTGGAAATGAACTTCGTCCGCAAGCACGCCATGGCCCAAGCGGCAGAACTCGGCATCAACCTGCGCCAAGCCGCCACCCGCGTGTTCACCAACTCCTCCGGCTCCTACTCCACCAACGTCGGTCTAGCGGTGGAAAACGGCACCTGGGAACAGGAAAAAGACCTGCAAGACATGTACCTGTCGCGCAAGTCCTTCGCCTTCTCCGCCGACAACCCCGGCGAAATGGAGCAGTCCCGCGAGTTGCTGGAACGCGCCCTGAAGACCGTAGACGTGACCTTCCAAAACCTGGATTCGTCGGAAATTTCCATGACCGACGTGTCGCACTACTACGACTCCGACCCGACCAAGGTGGTGGCCAGCCTGCGTGGTGACGGCAAAAAGCCCGCCGCCTACATGGCCGACACCAGCACCGCCAACGCCCAAGTGCGTACCCTGTCGGAAACCGTCCGCTTGGATGCCCGCACCAAGATGTTGAATCCCAAGTGGTACGAAGGGATGCTGTCCCACGGCTACGAAGGGGTGCGCGAGCTGGCCAAGCGCCTAAACAACACCCTGGGCTGGAGCGCCACGGCGGACGCAGTGGACAACTGGGTCTATGAGGACACAAACGACACCTTCATCGCTGACCCCGAAATGTGCAAGCGACTGATGGATCTGAATCCTCACTCTTTCCGCCGGATGCTCGGCACGCTGCTGGAAGCCAACGGCCGTGGCTACTGGGATACGAGCGATGAAAACCTCGATCGCCTGCGGGATCTCTACCAAGAAGTGGAAGACCGCATCGAAGGCATCGAGTAAGGGCGGCTGTAGACTCTATTGTGAGTCTAGGCTAGACTAAACTTCGAGGGTAGACAGCAACCTGTCTACCCTTTGTTGTATGCGATAAGCTGATGATTGAAGACTATGCAAGCGCCTTTGTGGAACGCGCTCAAGACCAAGCTGTTCTCGCCAAAGCCGATCGTCGAATTGCGGCTATGCACATGGGCGGTATTGTCATTGAATGTCGTTTGAAAGCATTAATCCTCGGATATTTTCCTGAAAACCAACGGTACTGGAGGCCGCACCCGAGATCTGAACATCAACCTAGTCAACATTGCAACATTTCTAATCCTGGACATAACCTAGAGGAAGCACTGAATAAACTAGAAGAGATTGGAGTTATCCCATCACCCAGTAGTCAAATTCGAGACGCTTTAACTGCGATTCAGAATCCTTTGCCTGGATACCCATTTATTAATCTTCGATATTACGGCGGTTCTTTAGAGGCTTCAGATTACGAGCGATGGAAAGTCAACTATCAAGCCCTCACGACTTGGTTGAATCGGCAATCATTGCAGTCTTCTTAATTCATAGTTCCAACAATTTGTATGAGCCAAAAGTTATCTGAATCTTGGGATATTCAAACCATTTACCAACGATTGGTTGATCATTTTGTTGCCAATGCATCAACTAATTGGGTTCATTTATATCGATCGCCCTCCGGATTATTGAACATTACGGTGGTCAGCGATCAATTTCGTGGGACTAGCCATAGCGACCGCCGCGCTCAGGTCAATGAAATTGTTCAAAGTCCGACGGGCTTTCTATCGCTGTATACACAAGATGAAGCAAAAACGTTGGAAATTGAGCGGCCTGCTAGCGATCGTGTTCAATCAGTTAGAACTTGGCATGACTTAGCAATTTGGGCGCAAAATCCCCAGAATCACGGTGAGGTGAAGGAACGATCGCCCCGATCGCCCCGTACTGTTGCTTTCTATTCCTTCAAAGGGGGTGTTGGCCGCACAACAGCCCTGATTCATGTGGCTTGGCTATTGGTAAAACAGGGCAAGAAAGTTGTAGTTGTCGATCTGGATATCGAAGCTCCAGGACTCAGTAAAGCTTTGGATCTGGATGATTCGCCAGAAGTCGGCATTGTTGATTATTTCTATGAGCGGGCTTATGCGCCTGACGGAGCAAATTATGAAATTCAAATCGGCGATATCTTAGCGGAATATCGAGATCAGCAATTAGGCGATACCCGTGGTGGTCGCTTCTTTGTTGTGCCCACGGGAAAACTCGATCTTGATTACTTAGCAAAAGTGGACGACTTAAAGGCCAGTACTTGGGTTAATGGTAATGAGTCTTTGTGGGATGTCTTTACCCGCGATATCAAAAAACAGATTGAGCCAGATTTGATTTTAGTAGATTCTCGAACTGGCTTGAATCAATGGGGTGCTTTTTCCTTGGTTCAAGCAGCAGATTCTGCCATTTTGGTGTTGTTCCCCAATGCTCAAAATGCAGAGGGAGCAAAAATTTTAGTGCAAGCTCTCGGCTCATTGGGCAAGCAGAATATTAATTTTGTCTTTTCACCAATTCCCAACTCGGATTCTAAGAAAACAGCCCAACTAATTCAGAGCGATTTAAGCGAAATTCTTAATCACTTCATTCCGCAAGACAGTGAAGAAGAGATCGACAATGCTGAGAGTGATGATTCAGCTAGCACTGATAACGCGATTTGTATTGAATATCTTCTCCCGATTGCAGTAGCTCCTCACTACCCTGTCCATACTGTCGTGGACTGGTATCAGCCGATTGCAAATTTAATCCTAAAAGACTCAACTTCTAGCTTGTCCGTATCAACTCAATTAAAAGATGATCGTTGGGAAATCATTAAAAATCTGCGATTTTCTGATGTTGATGCTACGCAAGAGCAAGCAAATCTCAGTGATCTTTTTCAGAAGACCTCTAATTTTTACGATTTCCTAGATGACAGAGTTTGTCTAGTTACTGGTCGTAAAGGAACTGGTAAAACGGCTCTTTATTTTCTATTTTTGAAGCATTTTGATTTTGCCCAAAAGCTTACTGATCGTTTGAAGAACATTACGATTCTTTCAGGGCATGGTATGTTGTCCTCTGGTCGCCCAACAGAGAGTGAATTTGACTTTATTCGTACCGATTTACGCGATTCTCAAACCAGTTGGTTGGGCTTTTGGGCCTCTTATGCGCTCTTTAGAATACTGACTGATTATAGCCAGTCATTGATTAGTCTGAGAAAAGAAAAATATAAACTACTAAAAGACAGTTTTGGTAATGTAAAAAATCTTCAATTTGGCTCAGAACACCAAAATTTATTGCTTCAGTGGTCTCAAGGCCGAGAGCTACGACCATTGATTTTTGATGCTCTAAAAGATATTAACAACTATCTCAAGAGGCAAGGCCAAAAAATTTGGCTGCTTTATGACAATCTAGATCAAGACTTGGCGGAAGCCAATAACTTGCGCAGTGATGCATTGATCGGACTCTTTAAATTGGTTCAAGAGTTTGATGCCAAAGAATTAACCAATCTTCGGATTAAAATCTTTCTCCGTGAAGATATTTGGGAAAGATTAATTTTCGACAACAGAAGTCATCTTCGCGGACGATCTATCAGATTAGAGTGGAAGCGTATTGAATTACTACGCTTTGCCTATCGCCAGGTTACGCAATCAGAGAAGTTTAAAAAGCTGGTTAGTCGAGTTACTCCGATCCCAGATCCCAATTCCGCAACAGAAGAGATGCTGGTTGAAGCGTTAAAGGTTCTGTGGGGTGATCGCATCCGGTTGGGATCGCGTGGAAAATATCTCTATCGCTGGGTCTATGACCGCCTTAGCGACACCAGTGGTGCGACCTATCCCCGTAGCTTGGTCGTGTTGCTCGCTGAAGCCAAAAAATTAGAATTGCAACATAAAGATGATTCTAAATTCCAAGCGGATCGTCTTTTCCGAAGCCGCTTTATGGCACTCGCACTCGAAGAAGCCTCACGAGCACGTTGCCAAGAAATGCGTGAAGAGTATGGCAATCTCTCAGCGTTCTTTGATTCCTTGTCAGGAAAAGATGCCTTACTGGAACTGAAAGAGTTGGAGCAATGCTGGGAAAATTCTGCCCGAGAGGTTGAGCCAGATTTTGAGCGTTTTGTGCAGCTTTTGAAGTCGATCGGGCTGGCGGAATGGCGACCTAAGGATGAGCGATATCGCTTTGCTGACCTTTACGTTTATGGGTTTAATATGAACAAAAAAGGGATGCGATAAAGCATTTTGTTGATGTAGCTGGTTACGGGCTGGTCGAGATAGCACGGAACTAGGGATCAGGAAGAGCGTTGAAGAAACTACAAGCCGATCGCCCTGTTTAAGAATATCGATTTCATTATTGATTTTAGTGTGGAAGTAATGCATCGCATCGCCTCCACACTAAATTTTGCACCTATCAAAACCAATGAGTCAACAACTGGGCACTGTTAGAAATGACTTGCCAAAGTCCGATGAAGGCTAAGATTTTGGTGATGTAGGCTAGCCAGTCAGTTTTAGCTGTTGACCTAGCAGCAGCATGGCGCTGTTTCATGGTTGATGCTCCTGATTACCATTTTTTGTAGGGCAGGAATTTACCATTCATGGTGATTTTCACGCGATCGCCCTTGGGATCTTCCTCTTTTTCAATGTCCAAGGTGAAGTCGATCGCGCTCATGATCCCATCACCAAACTTCTCATGAATCACAGCTTTCATCGGCATTCCATAGACCTGCATGATTTCGTAGAACCGATAGATCAGCGGATCGGTGGGAACCACAGGCCCCAGCCCTTTCACCGAAGATTCTGTCAGTTCTGGCACTAAATCTTCGCTGAGTCCCAGAGCGCTGAGCAGCTTGCTAGCTTCATCAGCAGAGGCAGAAGCTTGGCGATAGATCACCGCTGCAATCCACACTTCATCCCGACCGATCGCCTGTTCTAACTCCGTGAATGTCACCCCCTTTGCCTTTTTAGCTGCCAATAGGGTTGCGGTGATCGCGGGAATTTCAGTGGTAGACATATTTTTTCCTTTCTTTTCCTTTCAATGTTTGGGTTGCGTTGCTGATTTTGACGGGGTTGATTCTGTCTGCGGCCAACGGTAGTTATTTCCGCACCCGAGACTCTTCCACAGCCCGTGTTTCGTAGGACAAATGCTGCTCCATGGCCGCTTTCAGTTCGTGGTAGCCCGGATATTGATCCAGTTCTTCCCGACGGCGCGGCCGAGGAAATGGCACATCCAGCACCTGAGCAATACCCGCAGCCGGGCCCCGTGTCATCATCACAATCTTGTCAGACAACAGCAGCGCTTCTTCAATGCTGTGAGTAATCAAGATCACGGTCTTGCGCTCTTGTTCCCAAATTCGCTCAATTTCGTCTTGGAGAAAACCGCGTGTGAGCGCATCCAAAGCGCCAAAGGGTTCATCCATCAACAAAATTTGTGGATTGATTGCCAGCGCCCTAGCAATGCCCACCCGTTGCTTCATTCCCCCTGAAAGTTCATGGGGGTGTTTAGCCTCAGCTCCCCGTAGCCCCACCAAACCAATGTAGTCTTGGACGATCGATTTTCGCTGGGCAATTCCCATGGTTGGGTAGACTGTTTCCACCGCAAAATCGATGTTTTCGGCAACCGTCATCCAGGGCATCAGGGCATAGTTTTGAAACACAACGCCGCGATCGGGCCCAGGTGCAGAAACCGGCTGACCATTGATGCTGACTTGTCCCGTGGTGGGCTGAGATAATCCCGCAATAATGTTCAGCAACGTGGACTTGCCGCAACCCGATGGCCCAATGATCGAAACGAAGGTGTTAGGCTCCACTTCCAGATCAATATCCGCGATCGCCACAAAAGATTTTGAGGTGCGCCGCAGCAATTTGTCCATCTTGCCCGTGCGTCCCGGGAATACTTTGGAAATACCGTGCAGTGTCAGATGCGCTACAGGCGGTTCAAGGGAGGGGAGCGCCATTTTAGATGCAGGAACTTGCATGGATTAAGACCTTTGGCCAAAGGAAACTCGATGTTGCAATACACCAAATAGGTAGTCCATCAGCAGCCCTACCAGCCCAACAATCAAGATGGCAGTAATGATGCTGGTGATCTTCAAGTTATTCCATTCATTCCAAACGAAATAGCCAATTCCACCACTCAACAGAATCTCCGCCGCTACAATCACCAACCAAGCAATTCCTAGGCTAATTCGTAGCCCGGACACAATGTTGGGAGCAGCGGCCGGCAAAATTACCCTGGTAATGATTCGCCAGCGGGAAGCGCCTAAGGTGTGGGCCACGTTCAGATAGGCTGGATCCACATTACTGACCCCGAACTTGGTGTTAATTAGGGTGGGCCAAATGCTGGTGATTGCGATGACAAACAGGGCTGTTCTTTCCGAATCTCGCATGAGCGCCAGACCCAATGGCAGCCAGGCGAGCGGAGAAACAGGACGCAGAATTTGAATGAAGGGATCAACGGCTTTGGAAACCACGGGCGATAGACCAATCAAAATTCCCAGGGGAATGGCGATCGTCGTGCCAATCAAAAAACCGCTCAAAACTCGGCGCAAACTGGTCAATAACAAGAGACCAATGCCCTGATCATTAGGCCCATTATCAAAAAACGGGTTTGAGATCCAAAACCAAAGATCGGCGATCGTTTGGCTAGCAGAGGGCATGATGGGCAAGAAGAGTTTGGAATTTGCGCCCAACTCCCACAAACCCAAAAACACTAGCAGAATTCCCACAAACAACAAGAAGGCTTGTTGGTCAGTATTCAGCCGAAATGGCTTAACCTTTGATGGAGCAGAGCGGAGTACTTCATTGGTCACGATGGTAAACCTCGCTAGACTTTAAACCGCTTGATTTGCTCATCAACATAAGCGGCGGGGTCTTTGGGATCGAAGGTGTCGTACTTCAGCTTTTCAGACCGCTCGGCAGTGCTGGGCGGCGTTTGACCCAGTTCTTTTTGCAGTTCCGCTGCCAAATCCGTCAAGAAGATATCTTGGGCCATCTTGTCGTAATCTGCTTTGTCTTTGGGCATCAGATCCCAGCGGACTAATTGTGCTGCAATCCACTTGGAAAAACTCTTCCAAGGATAGGGATCAAAGCCAATACGATCGGGCACATCCTGCGTATTACCCAGCCCATCTTCAAATTTGCCCGTTAGCACAGCTTCCACCACAGGCAAGGGTTGATTGAGATACTTACGCTCAATCAAAGCCCTGGCAATTTCAGGACGATTAGCTGGCGTATTTGCATAGGCAGCCGCGTCAATAATCGACTTGTTTACGGCCCGGAAGGTGTTGGGATTTGCATCAATCCACGATTGACTAGCGGCAAAAGCACAGCAAGGGTGTCCATCCCACAGATCTTTCGTCAACATGTGAATGAACCCAACCTGTTCAAAAACAGCCCGTTGATTGAAGGGATCAGGCATCAACATGGCATCAATTTCACCTGCTGCCATTTTGGCAACACTGTCCGGCGGTGGCACGGGTGA
Organism: Limnothrix sp. FACHB-406; assembly: GCF_014698235.1. NCBI lineage: Bacteria > Bacillati > Cyanobacteriota > Cyanophyceae > Pseudanabaenales > Pseudanabaenaceae > Limnothrix > Limnothrix sp. FACHB-406. The sequence continues at coordinate 77,892 of NZ_JACJSP010000001.1, forward strand.
AATTTGCACATCCTTATCTGGATTCAGTCCCCCAGCCGCTAGGTAATAGCGAATCAGCATATTGTGCATCGAGAAGGGGAAGGGCACGCCAATTTTGAAGCCCTTGAAGTCTTTGGCTTCCTTCACCTTGCCTTTATGCTTGGCAGCAACGGTAATTGCCTGACCATTGATGTTTTCAATGCTGGCCAGCTTGATGGGAAATGCTGCTGAACCTAAGCCGAGGGTGATTGCGATCGGCATGGGAGAAAGCATGTGATAAGCATCGAGTTCACCCGCGATCGCGGAGTCCCGAACAGCAGCCCAGTTGGGCATCTTTTTCACTTGCACATTCAAGCCATATTTGCTGTAGAAACCCAGCGGCTCCGACATCACGATCGGGGTGGCACAGGTGATGGGAATGAACCCGATCGTTAAATCCTTTTTCTCCAAATTCGTTGGCGCATCCGCCGCAGGGGACTGATCTGTTGTGGGGGCTTGACCCTGTTGTGGGCCGCAGCTAGCAGCGGCGATCAATGCTCCAGCCACCACCACTCGTTTTAGGAATTCTCGTCGGCTAAATTCACTATTGTGAATGGTGTTGCTAAAAAATTCCGTGGAGTGAACACCGAATGCGGCTGCAAATACCTGATCAAGCCCGCCTGCTTCCTTAATCAGCGCCTGACAAAAGCGTTCTCGCTCTGGGTTGCCGCCCATCTGTCGTAGCAGCAGCGCTTCTTTCATCTCCACTTCAGTCAGTGTCCTGGCCAGCTCTAGGGTTTCAGGCTTGTACAAACCCATCCGAATGAGATCATTAACGAGTTCTGCCGGATCGTGGGGCATTCCTTCGGCCGCTTGCCAGTGATCCTGAGGAAAATGAGTTCCTCCGCAGGGACAACGACTGAGTTCGACTTGAGCCTGAGAGCGAATATCCACTGATGACATGAGCTGCTCCAATTGGTATTGCGCAGGACAACATTCGGGTCTGTTGCCTTGCACAATACCAAGGAATAATGGGCGATCGCATTAGAATTTTTTTGGCAAGAGTAGGATTTTTTTTCGCTCTTCAAAGAACAACCTAGAACTTTGTGGGAAGTTTAGAAAATTCTCATTTGGAAAATAATGCGCTAGAATCCCCTGATTTCGGAAAAATCAAGCAAAAAGCGTCAATTTTTCTGAAATTTTGGAATCACACCTGCGCTTTATGCAGAGATAGTTCTATACACAAATAATTGATCTATTTTGTTGTATTCAATACCATTCCTATGCGAATCGTAGTCGCACAGAGTTTCGCCAGGACTGGGGCGGATCGCCATAGAGCTGCCGAAATTGGCGAGTGAAGTAAGCCACGTCTGCATAGCCCACTCCCGCTGCAATTTGGCGCACGGGTTGATCGGTTTCACAAAGTAACATTCGTGCCTGGGACATACGGCGTTCCGTAATCCAACGCTTGATGCTATAGCCCGTTAGCTCTTGGGTCAAATTCGTTAAATAGGCGGGAGAATAGCCGACCGCCTTGGCCACATCATTTAACCCGATCGGGCGGTGATAGTTGGCTTCGATGAATGCAAATACTTGCGATAAACGAGAACAGTCAGGAAAAATTCCGTTTTCGGATTGACCGTTTATTGTGCTTTCTGCTGGGGATGCATGAAAACTCGCTGCCAATTGGGCTTTTCGTTCTAGGCGAGTAGTGATCGCCGCCAACAATTGTTCAACGCTACAGGGCTTGGTTAAATAATCATCTGCGCCCAATTCCATCCCCTGGCGCAAATCTGCCATGGTTGCTTTGGCAGTGAGGAAAATAAATGGAATTGCAGCGGTGGCCGGATGGCGACGAATGGCCGATAGAACGCTGTAACCATCAAGATCGGGCATCATAACGTCGCAGATAATCAAATCTGGCAGATGCATTTGGGCTAACTTGATCCCGATCGAACCGTTCTCAGCCTCGATCGCACAAAACCCCTCAAACGTCAGACATCCCATGAAGATGCTGCGGGTTTGCGCTTCGTCTTCAATCACCAAAACTTTCGTCATGAACTGCCTGATTTACAGTAATGACCTGGGTGGTGTACCATGCCGGCCAAGTTTCGGGCGTATTCTCCAAACCGTGTAGTGTAAGAGGATACACATCCTCATCAGTCGCAAAATTTGTCAGGAATTCTGGACATCATGCGGCAATATTATTGGTCACAGCCTGTTTCAAAGCCGACCACGACACCGGCTGAGGCGCATATCTCCGCCTTACGAGCATCGCCGGAAACTGACCTAGAAGCCCTGCGTCGCCAGCATGAGTTAATCCTGAATGCGGTGGGCGAGGGGGTCTATGGGCTGGATTTAGCAGGTCGAGTAACTTTTGTGAATCCAGCAGCGGCCAGCATGATTGGTTGGGAAATTCAGGACTTAATTGGTCAGTCCATGCATTCGGTTTTGCATCATTCCAAACCCGATGGCCAACCCTATCCCATCCATGACTGCCCAATTTATCAAGCTTTTCAAGACGGACGAATTCATCGTGCCAATACGGAAGTTTTTTGGCGCAAGGATGGATCGAGTTTTCCCGTTGAATATATCAGCACGCCCATGCAAGATCAGCAAGGAAATGTGATTGGAACGGTGGTTACCTTCCAAGATATTACCCAACGCAAATGGGCAGAGACTTTGTTGCAGCGAACCAATGAGGAACTTGAGTTAAAAGTGCGCGATCGCACGGCTCAACTTCATCGTGCCAATCAAGAACTCCAGGAGCTAAGCGATCTCAAATCTCGCTTTGTTTCGATGGTTTGTCATGAATTTCGCAATCCACTGAATAATATTTTGCTGTCAGCATCATCGCTTGACCGTTATGATGCACAACTTTCCCACGAGCAGCGCCAAAATTATCTTCAGGGAGTCAAGAACGATGTAGAACGCATGACTCAAATGATTGATGACATTCTAGTGATCGGTAAAACTGAGGCCCATAAGCTCATGGTTCAACCTCAGCCGATCGAGCTAGTGCAGTTTTGCCATGGCTTGGTAGCAGAAATGCAGGCGACATCTGCTCAACAATCAATATCGATGTTGAGTCGGCATCGTCATATGATGGCCAATTTAGACGAAAAACTATTGCGATCGATTCTGACCAATATTCTCTCTAATTCAATTCGATATTCCCATCACCGTCAAAGCCCAATTTGTTTGCGACTGTCAAAGCGCAGCGGCCAGGTGACGTTCCAAATTTGCGATCAAGGCATCGGCATTCCCCGCGAAGATTTACCCCACCTATTTGAACCTTTTCGTCGAGGTAAAAACGTCAGTAATATTCCTGGAACTGGCTTGGGTTTGAATATTGTCAAGCGCTTTGTAGACTTGCAGCATGGAACAATCAAAGTAGACAGCAAGCTTAATGTAGGGACAACTTTTAAAATTACGTTACCGCTTGGCTGGAGCGAAACATAGAAATAAGCCATCAATTGCGAAATTAAGCGAGCGATCGCAGCGAAATCGCCCAAACAAGTATTTCTAATTTGCATGGGGCTGGCTGATCAGTTGCAGAGATTCAGAGGATTGGTTGCATAGGGATCAGGCGATCGCGCTAGAATCGGCTCCACTGTGCTATTTCAAGGGCCGATGGGCAACACCACCGACTCCTGCATGTCCCAATACGATATTCCGGCGCTGATTGCTGGCTATTCGCGCGGCTATTTTTTGATGGCCGATGAAACGGGTAACGATTTGGGCTGGTATTGCAGCCGGGAACGGACACTGATTCCGCTGGACGATCGCTTCCGATATCCCAAGTCCCTGCGGCGAGTGCTGAATCAAAATCGGTTTACGGTGGCGATCGATCGAGCATTTCGGGATGTGGTGGAAGGCTGTGCCGATCGGGACACCACTTGGATCTCGGAAGAGCTAAAGGAAATTTATTGGGCGCTCCATTGCGCTGGCTATGCCCACAGTTTTGAAACCTGGCAGGGCGACCACCTGGCCGGCGGCGTTTTGGGGATTGTGATCGGTGGGGCGTTCATTGGCGAATCGATGTTTTATCAAATTCCCGATGGCTCGAAGGTGGCAATGGTCAAGCTGGTTGAGCATCTGCGCCGTCGCGATTTTCTGTTGTTTGATGCCCAAATGATGAATCCACACTTGGAACGATTTGGGGCTTACAACATCCGCGATCGCCACTACGAGGTGCTGTTGCATCGTGCAACCCAGCATCGCTGCTCATTTTGCTAGCCATTTTGCCAGGGGTTAGCAATGCAGTTAGCCAAGCGGTTAGCAATGCAGTTAGCCAGTTTGAAAAAGTCAGAGATCAAAAAGCGATCGACTCCTCTGTTTCAGGAATCGATCGCGCTGTGCCAAACGGTGAGTAACGCTGGCAATTGTTCGGAAATTGTTCCGCAAACCACCGTTAATCAGACGATGGTAATGGGACGCTAATCAACTGGGATCAGTAATCAACCGGGAGCAATTACCTACCGACGGCGGAAGCTGCCAAAGCTCGATCGCATCCGCACGGGCGATCGCCCAAAGCTGCTGCCAAAGCTGCTGCGGGGCCGGGGAGCAGCCACGCGGCGGTTGGGGTTGCTGCGGAAGGTGCTGCTCCCAAAGCCGGAGCCAGTGGCCTTGGCTCGGTTGTTGGCGGCCGGGCGGTTCAGCCCCGTAGCATTGCGAGCCACATTGCCGGTGGCGCGGAACTGCTGGCGGTTGCGCTCGGCCACGGGGGCAGCGTTGTAGCGGTTTTGATAGCTGCTGATGGCATCACCGTAGCTGCGACCATAGCCGCCGTAGCCCACCAAGGGGCGACCGGGCAGATAGGCCGGGGGCAGCACGTAATGGGGTGCAAACAAAGCATTCGCCACCACTTGACCCGCGATCGCTCCAGCAAAGGGAGACCAGAAACTAGACTCACGGCGAACAATCACCGCTTGTTGCTCACCCGTTTGGGGATTGGTTTGGACAGCGGTTTCGCTATGGAGATATTCGATTTTGAAGTCTTCGTTGAGGTACAGCACGGGCCGACCGTCTTTCATGGCCAGGTAGGGCTTTTTCCCTTGGGCGATCGCCTCGTCATCCAGCCGGGCCATCTGCAACTCGGAGGTGCGAAAAACCGGCGAAGCACCAGCGGGCGTGTTTAACAGCATCAGGGCATATTCCCCCGTGCCGTCGTCATAGGCGGCCTGCTGAACCGGATAGTCGCCCGTGGGCAGGGATTTGGCAGCACTAGGCGCGGCGGCCACAATGGCGCTGGGCAAGGCTTCCGCTCGCACCACCGTTGGTGAGCCGGTGATTGTGACCCAGGCGATCGCGATCGCCAGTACCAAAGCCAATAATTTTCGGAGCATAGGGCTATCTCAAAACAACAAAATCACGCTTGAGGCCATTGGGCGGCCAAGAAGCTGAGTTCTGTGGGCCAAGCCGGCAATGGGCCAAGTCTGCAATCCGCCAGCAACGAATCGATCGCGCGGTGGCGGCCGAACCAAGAGCCGCAGCCCCAAAACAGCAAGCCAAAACAGCAAGCGAGCATTGATTAAAAAAGACCGACCCTGATTTCTCGGATTGAAATTCCGATGGGACGGCATTCCTCCAAAAGACCCCCTAAGCGGGAGTTTCTACAGCGGAATCAGTTCCGGGAAATTTTGCAGGAGCTGATCATTCGTTAGCTCATCTCCCAGACGGGCAGGGGCAAAGTGTACCTGCACAGCCCGCAATTTTTGATTGTAGTGGAGGTTTGCCAGAGCCTTGAGACCCGTTGCTAAGGCTTCAGAATCGGCCAGGTTGGTTTCGAGGCTGGGGACTTCGCCTTCATAGCCCACCGTCAACATCACCAACAGGTTGCTCGTGGCCGGGAGGGTCAGCAGGTCGTCATCCAGTTGGCTGGGCAAATCCAGGTCAGGTTGACTGAGATAACGGGCCGCCGAGTCGGTGAATAGGTCATTGAACCGATCGCCCGCTTCTCCTTCATCCCAAAACACATCCCCCTCATTGCTGGCGGACTGCCAATAGGTTCGATATTGCAGCAGGCTTTCGCAAAGGTCTGACAGGCCTTGGCCCAAAACGTCCAAGTCCCCTTCCGCTTCGATCGCCTCCCGAGCAATTTGGTTGAGCTTGCCCAGCAGGGGGGCCACTTCTGACCCAGCTAGATGCACAAAAATGCGGGTGACGACGAAGCGGCTTTTGCCCGTCAGTCGATTCCACTGATCACCTAAACTCATGGTTCTGGAACGCTATTGACGCGATGTTGACGCGGTACTGATTCGGTCTTGATTCAGTCTTGATTCGGTACTGATTCGAGATCAAATCAATCCGGTTTGAATGCAAGTTGAATACAAATTGAATGCAACAGGAGTGGCTCAAAATCCAAAAGCGTGCAAGCCTTGGCTTGCCTACTATCCAGCTTATCCTGTGGAGCGGGGGCGGCTCTGGCGAGATAACCGACCGCTGGCCGGCCTAGCGGAATGGTGGCTGATCGGGTACCGATTGCGTTGCATTCCTGAGGCGTGGTGGGACGAGGGGAGTTTTAGGGAAGCGATCGATCGCGCGATCGGGGCAAATGGGCGGCGTTTGGGCGATGATTCGGCGGTAGTCGGGACTTGGGAATGGTGAAAGGTGTGCGGAGTGGTTGGTGTTGGCGAACAATCGGGCTGGTGGGCTGCCTGGGATGGCTGTGGGGTGGAATCCTGACCCCAGCCGGGGCCGAGCCGGGGCCGGCTGTGCAAGCGCCCCAAACGCCCTTGGACTGGCGTTATCAATATCGCAAAGTGCGCCATCCCCAAGGCTTTTGGGCGATCGAACTGCCGATCGATTGGAATATGCCGCTCCATCGGGATTATCACTCGGTGTTCTATAGCGAGCCGATCGCCCCGTCTCGGGGATGGCAACCCAAACCCCTGCCCCGATCGCTGATTCGGTTGGATTTGGTGCTGCTAGATCAATCCATGGAAGCGGCGGAAACGGATTTAACAACTCGGGCAGAAGCGGCAGGCTTGACCTTAACCGAGCGATCGACTCTGAGCTTGGCCGGGCGATCGGCTGTGCGGATGGTTTTAGATCGAGTGATTTCAGATCGGGTGATTTCAGACCAAGTAATCTCGGATCAGGCGATGCCAAATCCGGTGAGTTCAGAGGCCAAAGACGCAAAGGACACAAAACCAGAAGCGGGCCCAGAGTTCGATCGCACCTGGCTCACCCTGATTCCCGTCACCCCGCGCTTGAGTTTGTTGCTGGTGGGGAGCTATAACCCCCGCGAAAATCCGACGGCGGAGGCGGTGCTAACCAAAATTCACCGCTCGATCGAGCTGTTTTTTGAGCAACCCACCGACATACGCACACCGGCCCAGCAGTTACTTCCCCTGGAGTTGCCGCCCTTGGAAAATTCACCTGGCGATCGAGAACCCCAAACCCCCTAGAAATAATCCAATTCAAAACAACTCAACACAATTCAATTCAAAACCATCCCAACTATCAAAACCATCAAAAATGGGGCGATCGAGAAGTTCGATCGCCCCATTAGTTAATTCCTGGTTAATGCATGGGTCGCTGATAACAGGCCCTTGGAACTAAGAACCCACCGTAGCCGGTTCCAGCTTTTCCAACATCAGCTTCGATCGCTTCAACAGGGCTGGCACTGGAATTGGGTAGCGACCATTGAAACAAGCCGTACAGAAATTCTGCGTGGCATCCTGGGTCGCCTCCAGCATCCCTTCTTCGCTCAGGTAAGCCAGCGTATCCACACCAATTTGATCGGCAATTTCCTGCACTGACTTGGTGGCCGCAATCAGTTGCGATTGGTTATCCGTGTCGATGCCATAGAAGCAAGGATGGGTGACCGGCGGCGAAGAAATGCGCATGTGAACTTCCGTGGCTCCCGCATCCCGCAAGGCTTTTACAATCTTGCGGCTGGTGGTTCCCCGGACGATCGAATCATCCACAATAATCACCCGTTTGCCCGCGAGCACATCCCGCAGCGGGTTCAGCTTCATCCGAATTCCCGATTCCCGCATGGTTTGGGTCGGTTGAATGAAGGTGCGGCCCACGTAGCGGTTTTTGATCAACCCTTCGGCGTAGGTGATGCCCGAAACCTGGGAATAGCCGATCGCGGCAGGAACACCGGAATCGGGCACAGCAATCACAATGTCCGCATCGATCGGGGTTTCGATCGCCAAACGCCGTCCCAACCGCATTCGATAGCTATAAAGGCTGTCGTTGTGGAACTTGCTGTCTGGGCGAGCGAAATAGATCATCTCAAAAACGCACAGCTTCGGCTCCGGCTGCGTGGCCCAAAAGAAGGAGGCGAGACCATCGTTCGTGATCCAAACCATTTCCCCCGGTTCCACATCCCGCAGATAGTCCGCGCCGATGATGTCTAGGGCACAGGTTTCCGAAGCCAGCACATAGCGCTCGGGCGCACCGGGCAGCGTGCCAATCACCAGCGGTCGCACGCCGTTGGTGTCGCGAGTGCCGATCATGCCGTCGGGAGTCCCAATGACCAAACTGAAGGCCCCTTGGCATTGCTGGAAGGCCCGAATGGCCCCTTCCATCCAACCCAAACCGCTGTCCACCTCTTGGCCAATGGCGATCGCGATCGCCTCGGAGTCCGTGGTGGTGGCAAATTCACAGTTGCGGGCGGCCAAGGAATCTCGCAGTTCCGCCGTGTTGACCAAGTTGCCATTGTGGGCCAGGGCCAAAGACCCCAAGCGCGTTTTCACCACGGCCGGTTGTGCATTGACGCGACGGCTGGATCCGGTGGTGGAGTAGCGGGTGTGGCCCACGGCCAAATTTCCCGGTAGCTCTTGCAGGATTTTTTCGTTGAAGACTTGCGAAACGAGGCCCATGTCCTTGTGGACATGCACCGTTGAGCCATCAAAGGTGGCAATCCCCGCCGATTCTTGCCCCCGGTGCTGGAGTGCAAAGAGGCCAAAATAAGCAAGGGTGGCGATGTTTTCGCCCGGCGCGTAAACCCCAAAAACGCCACAGGCTTCTTCGGGTTTGTCGGGCCGATCGCCCATCAGATCGAACAGGTCTTCAGACTCGGAGGGAAACATTGGGCGACAATGACTCCTAGCAGCAAGAGCGGGTGAATTAGCAAAAAGACGGTCAGAATCGCGATCGAGTGAGGCTGGCGCGGCTGGTTAGCGCAACGTTTCCTGAGCCAGGTGATTCCTGGTGCAGCGATTGGAAGCCAAAAAATCGGCCACTCAGGAAGTTAACAAGCTCTTAACGATCCCGCCTTAACAGTAACAGAAGTTGCGGAATCGATCGGCTGTGGCGATGGCGAATTCAAGGGCAATCATCATCGGGGCAATTTCCATGGCTGCCCGATCGCGCCTCCAATGATCCTGCTGGCTCCCGATCGGCTTGCTGGGCAAGCACCAAGCTCGCCCCTGTGGCTGATCAGCGGTTCATCACCTGATTGCACTGCTGATTGATCGTCGTTGATCATTAAGTTGATCGTTATCGATCATCAACCTGACGATCGATGAACGATCAAACGATCAATCGATAACGATCAGCAGTGATCCTTGGTGGGCGATCGAGCGGCGCGAGATGACGGGGCAATCTCCCTTAAACCAACCGCTCCATCCGGCGGGCGATCGACTCGCTCCAGCCTTCGGTCATGGTCGCCAGGGCCGCATCGATCGCCGTTGTGCCGTCCGGTGCGTTGATCACCAGCCGATCGCCCCCGACAGTGCCCAGCTTGGCCCAATCGGAGCCGAGCTGCTCCGTCAGCCAACTTTCAAACTCGGCCGCGCGATCGCCCGCCACGGACACCACGATCCGCGCGCCGCCTTCGCCAAACAGGGCCGCATCCCAGCGATCGGCTCCGGGGTCGATCGTCACCGTTGCGCCCAGGTTGCCGCTAATGCAGGACTCGGCCAGGGTGACGGCCAGGCCCCCTTCTGCGCAGTCGTGGGCCGATCGAATCCAGCCCTGGCGAATGCCGTTGCGGCAGGCGGCTTGCACGGCCCGCTCCCGATCGAACTCCACCACGGGCGGCCGACCGGCGATCGTGCCATGGATTGCCGCCAAATAATCCGACGCACCAAGGGTGACGGGAGCCTGAGCACCCAGTAGATAGATCCCATCGCCCGCCCCTTGGAAACCCTGGCCAGCGATTTGGTGAATGTTCTCGATCGCCCCCACCATGCCCACCACGGGCGTGGGATAGATCGCCTGGGGATTGCCCTCGGAATCCAAGGTTTCGTTGTAGAGCGACACGTTGCCGCCCGTGACCGGCGTACCCAACTCCCGGCAGGCATCGGCCAGGCCGCGACAAGCATTCGCCAGTTGCCAATAGCCCACGGGCTTTTCGGGGCTGCCGAAGTTCAGGTTATCGGTCACGGCCAACGGTTCCGCGCCCACGCAAGACAGGTTGCGGGCCGCCTCCGCCACCACACCCAAGGCCCCTTGGTAGGGATCGAGGTACACATGGCGAGCATTGCAATCCACCGTGGCCGCCACGCCCTTGGTGAAGGGAGTGCCGTTGTCTGTGACCAGTTGGGGCCGCAGCCGCACCACCGCCGCATCGGCTCCACCGGGCACAATCACCGTGTTGTTCTGCACCTGGTGATCGTATTGGCGATAGACCCAGGATTTCGAGGCGATCGAGGGGGTTTCCAGCAGGCTTTGCAGCACCGCGCTCCAGGGGCGATCGGCTAGCCCCGTCACCGAACAAGCGGGCAACGAGTCCGGCGACCAAGCCCAGGCCTGTTGCGCGTAGGCCGGCGCTTCCGCCATCAGTTCCCGGCGATAGATTGGGGTGTTGTCCGCCAGGGCCGTCGCCGGAATTTCCGCCGCAATTCCCCCCTGGAACCGAATCCGGACGATCGACTCCTCGATCACTTCCCCGGCCACCACCGCTTGCAGACCCCAGCGGTGGAAGATGTCGATCAGCTCCTGCTCGCGGCCCTTGTGCGCCACAAACAGCATCCGCTCCTGGGATTCCGATAGCAGATATTCGTAGGGAACCATCCCCGACTCGCGCACGGGAATCTTGTCGAGATCCAAATCGATGCCCACGCCGCCCTTGGCCGCCATTTCCGCCGTGGAGCAGGTGATGCCCGCCGCGCCCATGTCCTGGGCCGCTGCCACTGCGCCGGTTTTGAAGGCTTCCAAACAGGCTTCGATCAGGGACTTTTCGAGGAACGGATCACCCACCTGTACGGCCGGGCGATCGTCCATCGACTCATCGGTCAACTCCGCGCTGGCAAAGCTGGCCCCGCCCATGCCGTCGCGGCCCGTCGTGGATCCCACGTACAGCACCGGGTTGCCAATGCCATAGGCTCCCGCCTTGACGATTTCCGGTGTTTCCATCAGCCCCAGGGCCATGGCATTCACCAGCGGGTTGCCACTGTAAGCGGGGTCAAAATAGACCTCACCGCCAACGGTGGGCACGCCCACGCAGTTGCCGTAGTGGGAAATGCCAGCCACCACCCCTTCAAACAGGCGGCGGTTGCGGGCATCATCCAGGGAGCCAAACCGCAGGGCATTCAAAATGGCGATCGGGCGGGCCCCCATGGTGAAGATGTCCCGCAGGATGCCGCCCACGCCGGTCGCCGCCCCCTGGAAGGGTTCCACGGCGGACGGGTGGTTGTGGGATTCGATCTTGAAGGCCAGGTGCAGCCCATCGCCCAGATCCACCACGCCAGCGTTTTCGCCGGGGCCCACGAGGATGCGCGGGCCGCTGGTGGGAAATTGGCTGAGCAGGGGGCGAGAATTCTTGTAGCAGCAGTGTTCCGACCACATCACACCAAACATCCCCAGTTCGGCTTTGTTGGGGTGGCGGCCCAGTCGATTCACAATATCGACGTATTCATCGGGCTTGATGCCTTCGGCGGTGATTTCAGCGATCGGGAAGGGTGCGGATTCGAGAACGGTTTCGGGGGTTGACACGGCTTTGGTGGCGCGATTCAGAAAGCGCCCTAATTGTACAACCGAGGCGATCGGCGCGCCCGCCCCCACTTCCCTTACTCCTTCAGTAACTAAAGTTCAGTTTATCTTGTAGCTCGCAAGCACTATAGCAGCGCACAGCTAGTGAAGTAATGGTACGGCTCTACCAGAGTAGTGATCACAGGCACGATCAGGGACTATGTGGTAGTGGTAAAATTGTTGTAGACATCTAAAATTATTGTAGGCATCAGGGTTCTATTTAACCTTTACTCAGTTATTCGCAGCTCTTAATACTACCTTAAGACTGAAATCAACACAGGAACAATCGTAAGATGTGAAGCTTGTCCATCGTCAAGGTAAAACACTACTAAGCAATATCTGGGATAATAAAATGGCAACACTTCCTAACTTTTTGGAATCGCGAGAGAAACTAGCAGAATTCTTTTCTCAGCAGTTTACCGACAAGGAAAAAGGACAAGCCTTTGAAGATTTTTGCAAGGCATTAATTATTCAAATGCAAAATCCAAATCAATCTTCTTTGGAAGTAATTCCTGACCTGTCTCGAATTGAAACCACCAAGGGAAGTCATGACAAAGGAATTGACTTGAAAGGTTTTGGGGAAGAAGGACAGCTAGTCCTTATAGGACAATCTAAGTTCAGAATTAGAACCATTGAAGAAATTGATTCAGTTATTTCAAAATTCGAGGGATTTATCCAAGAGACTGATCATCAACAGCCTCCACAACAGCTCAGTCTTCTAAAACATAACTCATCTCTTGGTGATGGTTACGGCATCACCTTTATTGTTTTGACGATGAGTGATTTACGCAGTTCTGAAAATGGTCTTTTGGCAAAATACTCAAGAGCCAACTTGTCATCATGCGCCTTCCACAGAAGCTTAGAAGAGCGAAATAAAATACTATTCATTGATGGAACAGATATCCTATCTATCCTAAAGGCAAACTTTTCCAAGCTTTCCGGAAAACTGCCTGATATAGAACTACGTTTTTATGGGCAAATACTTCAAGTTGAAAATGCTTACATCGGCGTTGTTTCTGGATATGAATTGAAGCGCCTGTACCATGAATTTGGTGAAGCAATTTTCTTTGAAAATATCAGGCTCTTTCTTGGCGAAGGAAGCAAGGTTTCAAAATCTGGAGGTGATAGCGTAAATCAAGTTATTCTCAAAACGGTCAAACAGGAACCAGAAGTGATGCTGGCTCGCAACAACGGAATTACCTTTAGATCATCTAAAATTATTGCTGGTGACACAACAATACTTAATTTGTCCGAGGCAAGCATTATTAATGGTTGTCAAACAACTATGTGTTTCGTCAAGGGATTGATTGATGATGAATCTTTGGAGAAAGATAATATCTCTTTGTACGATAAGCCTCCTTTTGTATTAGTTAAAGTTGTTGAAACAAACAATTCTTGGGATATAGCAAAATCGGCTAATTTTCAGAATGAAGTCGTCCAGATTGATTTGGAGCTGGCAAGGTATTTCCGTCCGCAAATTGTACAGCGCGCCAGTGTAAACCTTGGTATCTTTGCTGAGCAGGCTTCTTTGGAAAATCAAAAAGACACGCCATATTCGATTATTAAAACCATGACGAAAGTAACAGTGGATTATGATTCAACAAGATCCACGTTTATTGGTTTATTTAGTCGAGTGCTAAACAATACAATTGCAGGAGACTATACAGCACTCAGGACAGACCTTCTTGAAGAATTTCTGAGTAATGATGACACCGGACAAAAAATATTTGGACTGATTTTTGATATGAACTCTAAGTTTCTTAGTGATTATTCAAAGATTAGTGAATTGAAATCCAGGAAGTCTCAAGAAAAGGATAAAAATCAAGAATCAGTAGCCGATACCCTCTGGTCTCGTCTGGAAAAGCCAAATTACCAAGCATTCATGAATATACTTGTTGCTTGCGTGATTAACCGTAGGAATATCTATGCTCAATCTCGTCAAATTGCATTCCATGAAATGGAAAGCTTTTTAGAAGGAGTTATCAATTTCAATGATAAACAAAGAACTAAGTATTATCTCGAGTGCTGGAAAGCGATAACAACAGTGGCAATTGAGAATAAGGTTGCTAGAGAAATAAACCTGAAACAACTGTTTGCCAAATTTCGCGATTTGGGAACTGGCGTTGGCTTTAGCAATCTCTATGAAACTATTACTAGTACATACCTTCTAGAACTAGAGCTTTAGGGTCACGTATTAATGTCGCGTATTAATTCTGTACGATATGGGTTGTCATTTCTCGCACAGCTAGAATCAGGGCAAATTGCGCGATCGCCCCAGTCATCCCATGCAAGTCCCCGATTTACCAGCAGCTCTGATTCCCATCACCCATCAACTGCGGGCATACTTTCAGCAAACCTACCCCGATCGCCTCGATCGACTAATGCTATTCGGCTCATGGGCACGGGGAGAGGCAACCGCTGATTCAGACCTGGATCTATTGGTGGTTTTACGCGATCCGGTTTCACCCAGCCGAGAAATTAGCCAAACCAGTGAATTTATTGGTCAACTTTGCTTAGATCACAACATTTTGATATCGCGACTCTTTATGGGGCGATCGCGCTTTGAATTTGAGAATTCTCCTCTGCTGCGAAATATCCGGCGCGAGGGAATTACACTATGACCCCAGAGCAAGCCGCTCTTTTGGTAAAGTCACAACGCAGCTTGCAAGCAGCCGATAGCCTATTAACGCAGGGCTTCTACGATTTTGCAGTTTCTCGGGCTTATTACGCTGCCTTTTATATCGCAGAAGCCTTGCTAGATCGCGAAGGGTTGGCCTTTTCGAGTCACGCAGCAGTCATCGGTGCTTTTGGACAGCACTTGGCCCGGACAGGGATTGTTCCTGTGAAATTTCACCGGTTTCTAATCGATGCGCAGGCTCAAAGAACTCGCGCTGATTATGACACCAGTTCTGACCTTTCCCTCACTGATGCTCAAGCGCTAATTGATCAGGCACAGGAACTCTATTCCGTTGCGGTAGACCTGCTGCGCGACGAATAGCTACACACGTGATCGCGACAGGATTCGCACCACTTGATCGGGTTGGCCCGTGGGGACGGCGGGACTCCACAGGATGGTTTCGCCGATGCCGCAGAGGTGCAGGCTCTTGACAAGGTGATCGACCCACTCGCTTTGACCCACGAGGATGATCCGGTTGCAGCGATCGTCCAGATGGTTCAGGCGTTCCAGAATGGGTCGATCGCCGTTGGTTGGGGTAGTCATATCGATTGAGTGCTGCGAATTGACAACAAACTTACTGTAGTCGATCAAGTTGTCAACTCGCAACCTTTACGCGATTTCCCGAGTTTGACACCATGAGCGGCATGGGAAAAGCCGGGAAAGCACTACGCGAAACGCTACAGCAACACAACCTCACGCAAAATCGTTTAGCCGTAACGATGGGAATTGCGCGCGGCACGATGAGCCATTGGGTGGCGGAAACACGCGACCCGACGGCGGAATCGATTCCAACCATTGTGGATGCCCTGGAGCAGTTGAACCCGGAAGCCGCGCGAACATTTGTTGAGGCGTACTTGGGCCGAGCGATCGGGGAACTGTCGCCCAAGCAGATTGAAGATGGAAGCTGAATGGGAAAAGCCGGGAAAGCACTACGCAAAACATTGCAGCAGTACAACATCGCCCAGAATCGACTGGCGGTGAGCATGGGCATCAATCGCGCCACCATTAGCCATTGGTTTGCGGAAACACGCGACCCGACGGCGGAATCGATTCCGGCGATCGTGGATGCCCTAGAGCAGTTGAACCCGGAAGCGGCGCAGGCTTTTGTTGAAGCCTATTTGGGCCGGGCGATCGGGGAGCTGGCTTCTAAAGAGTCTGAGGGCGAGGGCTGAGCGGAAACAGCCGGAAAAGCATTACGCGAAACACCCCACAGTTAGCCCGCTGTCCGAAGTCAGCAGACGAGGGCTATGGGTATTGGTTGGGCGGCCAAGAGCGGGCCGCAGATGAGCTGTTGATTAGGTCATTCAACAGTTAATTGATCGTGGGCAAAAATGTTAACTGCTGTTAGATTTGTTGTATCTTTCTCAGTCTAATTTAAAAATTTAGCATCCATAAATTTAGGACTCAATTATATTTTTATACCTCGTGATTTTGCCATGTGCCTTAACAAGCGTTTCAGACTAGGTTTTCTTTAGTTAAAGAGGTGCTTCTTTATACTTTGCACAGTTCACCACTGAGGCTACTGGGCTAAACAATGACAAGCCATTCAACCCAAAACGGTCTAACCGTTCCGGCTAAATCAATGAAATTTGGACTTCGTTCGATCGGCACTCGCTTGTTTGTGGCGGTGATTTCTGCCGCTGCCATTGGTCTCGGCAGCTTAGGGTATTTATTTTATAGTGAGCTGAAGTCCGTTCGGATTTTGCAACTAACGTCGGAAACGGATAACAAGGTTCGACATCTTGATGCGGAGCTGCTCAGTGGTGAAACTTTTTTAAAAAGTTTGGTTTCCGCAACGATCTTCTTGCACGATAGTGGTGTGCGATCGCCCGAGGCATACGAGAAATTAGTACTTTCATTTATGTCAGCTCGTCCTAAGCTGATCACTGGATTTGGGGTGATGCAGTTCCCCAAGGGTTTGGTCGATCGTGAGTGGTTTGGGCCCTATATTGAAGAATCTATTCCCGATCGCGGGGTTAGCCTGGCTCAAAATCCTAAATTTACGCTGGTTGATCTATGGGCAGTAGATCAATATCCCAAGATGCAATATTTTAAAGACGCGGTTAAGGCCGATCGCTATCTTTGGTCAAAGCCTTATATGAATGATAATTATCCCATTCCGCTCATGACCTTTTCAGGGACGATTCGTAATCAAAAAGGTCAATTAATTGCCGTGATGAACGGAGATATTAATATTGATGATCTTAATAAAGATATTGATGCTAGTGATCTTAATTTGAGTCAAGATGATCCTTCATTCAATAGCAATGGCTACCATGCCCTAATTACAAAAAATGGGCAACTCTTGAGTTATTCTCTTGATCCTCGTCAGGCTGCCCAAATGGCTAATGTTTCATCCATTCCATCCCTAAAACCGGTTTGGGAACAAATTCGTTACCGAATTAACCAAGGCATTGAAAAATCACATTTTGAATTTGATTCAATCTATTGGGTTTATCAAACAGTTCCCAGAACTCAATGGGTGATGCTGGAAGCAATTCCCTATGAGACGGTTGCCAAGCCTGCTCTGCTAGGAGCCATTAGCGCCACAATCATTGCAGCCGTCTTTTTGCTTTTGGTTGTTTGGTTGTTTATTCGATTTTTAAATCGCCGTTTGCAACCCATTTTAGATGTTTGCGATCGCACGATTGGGAATCATAGGGACATCAACAATTCAGGCGATGAAATTAGCCATTTGTCTGATGTCTTTTTCAATATGGTTAATCAGCAGCAAACCCTACTGCGCAAGTTGCAAACAGCCAACAATCAACTCGCGCAGTCAAATCGACTGAAAGATAATTTCTTGGCAACCATGAGCCACGAACTCCGCACTCCGTTAAATACGATTTTGGGAGTGGCGGAAATTTTGCAAGAGGGCATCTTTGGTGGAGTTAATAAGCAACAGCACAAAGCCTTAGAAAATATTGAAAAAAGCGGCGCGCATCTTCTGTCTCTAATTAACGATATTTTGGATATTGCCAAGATCGAGTCGGAATTTTTGGAGCTGAATTGCACGACCGTCGCGATCGGGGCGCTTTGCACATCAAGCGTGGCATTCATTCAGCCCCAAGCCGAACAGAAGAATATTCGACTGGAAACCAATCTATCGCCTAATTTGCCAGATCTATACATCGATGAACGTCGTATCCGCCAAGTTTTGCTGAATTTGCTCAATAATGCTTTTAAATTTACGCCAGAAGGGGGACACATCACCCTAGAAGTGACTTGCCAAAAGGAAGAGGGCGAGGACGAGGCAGACAAAAATGGAGAATTACAAAAATATTTTGTGCGAATTTCGATCACTGATACGGGTATTGGGATTGCGCCAGAAGATATCAAGCGTCTTTTTCAGCCGTTCGTGCAAATTGATAGTGCCCTCAATCGTAAATATGAGGGAACGGGTTTGGGTTTGGCTCTGGTGAAGCGAATTGTTGAACTTCACGGTGGTCGTGTGGGGTTGACCAGTGAAGTGAATGTGGGTAGTTGTTTTACGATCGATTTGCCTTATATTGAAACGCGATTTTCCGTCGGGCGAGAACGAGAAAGCAAGCCCAATTTACAGAAAGATCGGGAAACCTGCACTGAAGTAGCCCGAGAATGAGGACTGAAAAGGAATCGCCTAGATTTTTTCGATCGCCAGGTCGCGCAACCAAAAAAAGCGATCGTCCCGCCATTCACGACCCTTTTCGCGGCTTAGATAACCGGTGAGTGGGGAAGCCAGTTCGATCGCCACGCTGTGCAGATCTTCCATTTCCAGTAATTTTGGTGGCTGGGAAGTGATATAGACCGCGTGAAGCTCGACTGTGCTGGCTCCTCTATTTTGATTGTTACTTGTTAGTCGTTTCAGGCAATCAATCAAAAATGCACGAATTCGCAATTGTTCGATTTTTTCATCTATAAAGTTATTGATTTGGTCATCGGCTTCTTGAGCATAGGGCGGATTTTTTAGGCAATTTTCTAGCTCCCATAAGTTCAACGAACCAGGATAGGAAACATTGAGCTTAACCAAGCGTTCTAGGGTAGTGGGTTTAATCAAATTCATACGGTTACCTTGGGCTGTTTTTTGAGCATGGTGGTTGGGTTTACCAACAGAAATGACTAATTTTATGGCTTGTTCATAGTCTTCAGGATTGAGATATTTGTTACCAAGTTTCATAAGCTGCGAAAACACCCCATCGGGTAGCGTATCGCGGCTGCTGGATTTACATTCACCGATGATTAAATAGGGCGATTCACAAACAAAATCTAGACCGCCTGCGCCGCCAACACTATCAGGATCAAGGCTAGCTTTGGGGTTTTGATTGCGGTTAGAAAATCCCAAAGAAATCATGGCTTGGCGCACCAGCCGCTCGAATTCATTGCCTTCGCTGGATGCGCCGACTTTAGAAATTTTGCTCATCCAGGGACTGAGACGGGACGATCGCCCTGGCACGCGCCACCCCAAAAAGGCTTGGATGCGGTTGTCTAATTGTGTGGCGCTGGGCAGTGTGTTGGCTAAATCAGCAAGGGTGGATTGGAGGGCTTCGAGTTCTGAATGTTCGGGCGGCTGTCGATCGCGCAGTTGTTGCGATCGCCGTTTGAAAACCGCTTCTGGCAGCACCGGCTCAGGATTTTCGCCTGTGAAGGGACGGGGCATCACCACGCATTTTCCGATCACGCTGAGGTCTTCAAAATCGTGCTCCAGCGGGTGGGGGGTGAGCAGTCGAAAAGCACGGACGGTGGCTAGGAATAAATGTCCTTTGGTGGCGATCGAGCGAGCGAGGAAATCCTCAGACCAAATGGTGAGGGCGGCGATCGCATCAACGGCCGCCAAGTCGTCAATAATTTGGCATTCCACACAGGTGACGATCGCCCGGATCGCGGGGGGAAAGCTCTCGGAACCCAAATCTGCGAATCGGTAGGGGCGATCGTGCGATCGGGGATTGAGGCGATCGGGAATCGGCTGAAGCGCCAACATACGCTGGGGCTTGATGAACGTGGCGGACAACATCGCCAACATTCGCCCTTGCAACAGTGCTGAAATCTCAGATTCTGGCAAGCAGAGGGCGGCGGTGGGTTTGGGTTGTAGTTCCATGTGGCTGGATTACTAATTAATTTTGTCAACCACTTGCAAAGTCAATTCGTCCTCCAAATACCCCAGAGGAGCTAGCAGTTTTTCCGTGAGGGTTAGAACGCTAGAAATTCCCAAATCTGTTTCAATGTATAGCTCTACCTTTTCTAGGAAGATAGGCTTAAACATCCCCTCAGTTTTTTGAGAAAACCGAGCCTTTCGGCCATTGGACTCCAGCGCAACTTTGACAAATTTCTCGGCGTGTTTCTCTGCCAGTACTTGGTTAATGGTGATAAAGAACTCGCGCCAGCTCTTGACCGAATAATTTTCGCCACGCAGGGTAAAAGCACAAAGTTTTTTGCCTTTGTAATCAGACTTGAGAGTGAGTGACTGAATTGTCGATGCATCAGTGGGTGGAGTTGTGGACTGGCTCGCGCCGTCTGGTTCTAAATCATCGTCGCCACTACCCACCAAAAAATCGATCAGGTCTTCTTCGTTGTCCTCGATCGCGCTGGTATCGATCAAATCATCGTCACCAATAATGATGCTGACGAGGGTTTCATCATCGATAATGCTCGGATCAATCAAACCCGATGGATCACTGAGAATTTCCAGCAAAATTTCATTATTCAGTGCAATTTCGCGAGAAAACTCCTGTACTTCTGCTTCCGTCAAGCCATAAATTGAAGCGCTTTCAAAGACGGCTTTTAGAGCCATCAAGACTTTCAACTGTTCCGGGTCAGGTTCAATGTGTTCGCCGCCTTGGCGCTGGATAAAGTTCTGGTAGGTTTTGTAGGAATCCCAGAAGGTCTTGATCTTGAAGTCTGCGCCACGAATCAGACAGCCGCGCGTCAGCCCATAGGTTTTGTAGTCCACTAGGCGATTCAAACCGGCGGCAAAGGAGAGGCCCGATTGTTGCAGGACGGCTACCCCGATCGCGAAGGGTTTGTCCTGTTCGGTTCCGACAATCTTGAAGTTGATGTAGCCAGCATTTTTGGCTTTGGGTTCAATATTGGCGATCGCGGTAATTGTAGCCCCTTCAATTTTCTCGCCGGATTTTGTTTCACCGCTGATGGTTTGATTGACGACCAACTCAAAGCAATAGCGCAGGGTTTCAGCAACAGTAGTGCCATCGGCCATTGCTTCGCGATAATCATCTTGGAGTTTCTCTTCAAATCCCTTTTGAAAACGCTCCTCAGGCGGAATCGGTGGCGCTGTTACCACAAAGTTTTCAGCGCACCAACGCAGGGCGTAACGAATTGGTGGGCGTTCTTTTTTACCAAGTTCCCTCAGCTCATCTTCATCAAAGGGATAGAACGGATGAGGCGGCGTTAAATTGCGTGGCTCATAAAATTTCTTCTCTAGTAAGAATCTGACTAGCTTGAGGAGTAACTGACTATCTAGTTGCTTCAGGCTAATAGGCTGACCAGTACCCGCTGTCATTCGATCAGTAGCACCAGCCAGAGACGGTATTTCAGATTGCCATGAATTGGGAAATAAGAAGGAGGTTAGAATTAATCCACAATCTTCCTCGGAAAGATGTAATGAATCAAAGATAGACTTGATCAAATAAGCTAAAACTTGCGTTGAGGTCAAGCCCTGATTATTCAATTGTGAAATTTCAGTCTCATCAAAACAAAGTAAAACAGGACGATGAGCAACCAAAAGCTTTAAAATTGCCAGGTTCGCTTTTAAAGATTCCGACTCCCTAGATGAATCAGAAGCTGGAATACTGGGTAAACCCATTTTCTCAAGATAGGCTGTCGATAGTTCATCGCCGCTCAGCCATTTAATAGCATAAGGAGCATAAGATTCTGATAGAGTCCAAATTAAGGCCTTGAGGATGTCAGGATCAACGTCTGGAAAGCAAGGCTGGCACTTAGCAAACAGCGTCTCAATTAAGCTTTTTCCCTTTGCTTGATAGCTACGGCAGTTTTCATCAAATTGCTTAACAAAGCGTACTGAATCGAGACTCTGATTACTTTTGGTGTTCAGTATTCTTTTCTCGATAATAGAAGTTGCCAATGCTTGCCACTGAGAAATGCCTAGCACAGTAAGTTGTGACAAGCTTCGGGAAATAGCTTGACGTAGCTCATAATTGATCAGATCAATATTTCCACATAGAGAAAAACTCATGTAGAGAAAAAAAGCATCTTGGGCTTCATAGATCCGCCTGTGAAGCCGCCGAACCAAGTGACTTTTTCCCATCCCCTGTTCGGCAGTGATTACGAAAGATGAAATCTTTCTTTCTCGATCAGAATTTTCTTGAACTTCCTTCAGTCTTTTTAAAATCAAGTCCGATGCCGAAGCGTGCAAAAACTCAAAATCGATAAAGTTTGTATTCCAAACATCCTGATGCTTGACAACAGATCGCAAGTTGAACGGATTATATTCCTGAATGGCCTGATGAATTTCATGCAAAGGGGAAGCATTCGTCATAACCCAAAACTCAACTTTGCGATCTGGTGTGCAAGGAACAAAACAAGACAAATCAAGCCGCTTTACAGCAGCTTGGCATAGAACCGTAAACCACTAGTTTTTGTTTCAATTGAGTCTTTGAGCTGATCCTTCGACGCATCGGATGCATTGCCCTTTTCCAATTGGAAAATGTCATCGCCCTGCATTTCCAGTAGCCATTCATCGAATTGTGTGCGCGAAATTCGATCGCCCAGTTGCCGACGAATTTGGTAGATCGGCACAAAATTTTCGCAGCGATGTTCCTCATTCAAGAACTTGTGGGTGTCCAAAACCACCGTCTTAAATTCGTCGTAGGACGTAATTTTTTCGCCCGCCGAAACAGCCCCAGCCGCCGGAGCGGGAGCCTGTTGCAACCAATTCAACGCCGCCTGAGCATTTTTGGCACTCACCACCGTGCCCTTTTGTCCCTTTGTCCAAAACGTCAGTTTGCCCGCCCGCAATTCTTGATCCAGCCGCGCCTTGCCCGCCGCCGTCAGGGATAACCGTCCCCCGTTCTCGCTCACAGCTCCCGCTTGGAGCAGCGCATCCACCGCTTCCTCAAAATCCGAAACCTTGACCTTGCTGCCACAGCGAGATCGCGCCGTGTCGTCCTTACCCTTGCCACTAACTTTGCCTTTGCGAGGTACGCCCGCCCCCGTCATGCGTTCTAGATCCCACAAGACCAGCAACAGCAGCGTTGATTGCATCTCGCCTTACTCCTTTGTGACCCGTGCATGGATGAATGGATCACGTAAACCATGGTAAACGATTTTGCTGATTGCGGTTTGCGAAATCTAGAAAAAGTGAATTTTGAAAATGATTTTTTGAGATTTGCTTTAAAGGCGAAATAAAAATTAAACCTGTGATGAATCTATTACCAGAGGATGAAATTGATTTCTCAGGAAGCAAATAAGGGAGGTTTTCGGCTGTTTTCTAAGCAGAACGCGCCTATTTGCGCTGGGAGGCTCAATCGTGGCTGATTGTGCTGATCACCTCATAAAAATCCTCCAACCGATGGCTAGATTGGAGGATGGGACTGAAGGAAAGGGCGATCGAGTGGTTGGGGATGGATTAAACCAAAACTGGTTTTAGGCGATCGGCTTGGTGTCCATGGCGGCAAGTTGGGCGATCGGTTGCCATGCGGTCACATCAGCCAGGAGACTTTCATAGCCCAGATCATTGGGGTGCAAACCATCGGAGCCGAGGCGCTGTTCAACCCAGGAAGCCCCACGCGCGAGCCACAATTCAAAACAGTCTAAAAACGGAATCCGTCGCGTCTCACAGGCCCGACGGATCACTTCTTTATATTGATACTGATCGGCGTGGTTGTAATACAAACACTCTAAGAAGGGCATTTTGCTGGGGTTGACGGGAATCATGCCCACAAACAAGACGGGACAGAGGCCCTGGGCCCGATCGAGCAAGGCTTCCACTTGCGGGCCAAAGATTTCAATGGGGGTCATGTTTTTGCCATCGGCCCGGCCCACTCGCGGCGAATCATTGGTGCCCACGGAAAGAATCAGGCGATCGGGCAGGCGATTGCGCAACTCGCCCCGGCTGCGAAATTCCAACTCCAGTCGATCGCTCACTTGGCTCACCTTGTCGCCCCGAACGCCCAAGTTATAAATCACATGGCCGGCTGAGTCGGGAGCCATCCACTGGCGGCGCAATCGTTCAACCCAACCGCCGCCACTGAGATCGCCGTAGCCATAAATCACACTGTCGCCCATGGCAATGATGCGGAGGGGTTGCGGTTGCTTGGGCCGAAATGGAGTCACCACGGCGTTATGGCGCATGACAGGAGACGCGATCGGAGCTTGCATAGGCTGCGGCGTGGAACGCGATCGAGAAAGGAATTGAGCCGGAATGTATCACTGCTGGGATGCTTGAGGCAATCACCCATCCCTAATCATCCTCACAGTGGGATTGAGCCTGATTCCGGGTCAAAGGAGCCGATCGGGACAGTTTTGGCGATGGTTGTGGCGATGGTTGCGGCGGCTGGGTCAAGGCTGGACAAATTCGGTTGGGGCAAAGTTGGGGGACATTCAGGGCGAATCCGGAGCGAATCCGGAGCGAATCCGGTTTGAACCAAAAGAACGCAACAGGCTACATCGGCCACCAAGGGAGTTTGCTAATCTCTCGATCGCCCTTGATAATACGCCCCGGACTGCCCAGGCCCCGACCGCCTCTCCCGCCAAACTCCGCTGAACCACCTTCAACCACCCGCAAGTAACCTGCCGTTTCCCATGAGCAAAGTCTTCCGCGAGCTGCTGAAAACCATCGGCAGCGGGCCCCACACAGGCAAAAATTTGGATCGATCGCAGGCCGCCGAAGCCATGCGACTGATGTTGACCCAGGCGGCCACCCCAGCCCAAATTGGTGCGTTTCTGATTGCCCATCGGATTAAGCGGCCCACGGGCGAAGAGTTGGCGGGCATGTTGGATGCTTACGCTGAGTTGGGGCCGCGCTTGGGGCCGATCGACCTCGATCGGCCCTTGGTCAGCTTTGGGATTCCCTATGACGGGCGATCGCGCACGGCCCCTTTGGGCATCGCCACGGGGTTGATCTTGGCGGCGGCGGGGTTTCCCTTGCTGTTTCATGGGGGCGATCGCATGGCCACGAAATATGGCATCACCCTCACGGAACTGTGGCAGGCCTTGGGTTTGGATTGGACTCGGGCCCGTTGGGAGCAGGTGGAACGGTGCTTGGTAGAACAGGGCCTAACCTACTGCTACCTGCCGAAGCATTTCCCCGAAACCTTGCCCCTGGCGGCCTACCGCGATGAAATTGGCAAACGGCCGCCCCTGGCCACCCTGGAGCTGTTGTGGTCGCCCTACCAAGGGCTCCAACATCGGGTGATGGGGTTTGTGCATCCGCCCACGGAACAGATGATGCGTGATGCCTTGGCGCTGCATCAAATTGAGTCTTTCACCACGGTCAAGGGCCTCGAAGGCAGTCCCGACTTACCGCACGATCGGACAGTAATCACGGGATTGGGGCAACCGGGCCGGTTCGATCGCCTCTGTCTCAACCCCTGGGATTTGGGATATAGCCAAAGCAATTTGCCCCTGGGGACGGCTGTTGAATGGGCTGAAAACTTGAGTTCCCTGTTCCAAGGGAACCATGGCCAAGATCACCCCTGGCGCACCAGTGTGATTTGGAATGCGGGTTTCTATCTTTGGCGACTGAGCAGCGCTGGCTCCGATCGGCCCGATGACTTCACCGATCGAACGCCATTGAAGAATTACTTGGCTCAGGCGGCCACGATTTTGGATCAAGGATTAGCCTGGCAGAAGCTTTTGGATCTGCGATCCCATCTGGCGATCGCCCCAGAATAGGCAAGAATGGGCAAGCAGAATCAACCCCAAACCGGTTAACAATTCCGGCCCAGAGGGGTCTGACTCCCATGTTAGACTCGCATGTGACTCATCAAAACGATCGACTATCGCTCCTCTGCACACGAGCGTCCCATCGGTGGGGCGCTTTTTCGTAGGTGAGCGATCGCTTGCAGGATACCAGACTCGTTGAAACTTTGGGGCTGGGAATCCCGATCGGGGCCCCAAGAGATCCACAAACCATGCATCAATCCAGACTGGATCAATTTAGACTGAAATCTAGACTGAGATTCAGATTGATGATCAGTTTGATGATCAGTAAATTCCTATCGGTGATTAACCATTGGCTATGAACCGCAAACGGCAACCCGCCCGCGATCCCTACCGCGATCGCGACAGTTATCGCAGTGATTATCGGGGAAACGCTCGCGAGTCGGCCGGGCGCGACGCGGATCGCGAACCGAGATCGGAAGGGCGATCGCCCGAACCACCCAAGAAAAAAGGCTTTAACTACACGGTGGTGGCGATTTTGGCCGGCGTGTTCATCCTGGGTATGGGCGTGGGCATTGGGTTCAGCTCTTCGGCCAGTGTTGATCCGCAAAATGTGGCTTCGCGGGAATTTATCGATCGGGCGGCTCCCAACCCGGAACTTTGTGCCCAATTTGGAGCCAGCGCCATTTCCATGAATGCGCGCATTTTTGTGACCCTCAGCCCCTTCAGTGTTTACGTGTCCCAGCCGGAAATGCAGCCCGGTTGCGTCATGCGCAGCAACAACTGGGCCGTGCTGCAACAACGGGGCGTGGTGACGGATAAACAGGTTTCCGAATGCAAAAACCGGATGAATACCTTTGCTTTCACCGGCAGCATTGACAGCAAACCCCGTGTGGACTGTGTTTATCAAAACGACTCGGCGGGGAACCTGTTCTTGAATCAGCCCGGCGTGGTTCCGGCCCAAGAAAGCGATCGTTTCTAGCGTGACCCACGGGGGAATAAAGACGGGATGTTGGCTTATGGATTGGCGATTTTAGTGGCGATCGGGAGCCTGTTGCTCTACGCGATCGCCCTGCGGTTTCCGATCCTGTCACGGCGTAGTGACGTGATTTGGAGCAGCTTTGGCCTGTTTTATGCCCTCGTGTTGTGGGTTTGCAGTGGTCAACTGCATGGGGCCGTGCTGCTCAGCCAAGGGGTGGTGGTGGGGTTGATGGCCTGGCAAGGGTGGCAAACCCTGGTGCTGCGCGAACAAGTGGCGCGATCGAGCCTGGATGAGGTGCTGGTTGCCGCGTTGCCCCAGTTCGATCGCTGGGCCGGGTTGCTGAATCTCTTTCGCCCCAGCCAGCCTAACTTGACCGGTTGGCAAGCTTTCCGCCAATCCCTCACTGGTTTTGGGATCGTGCTTTGGATCCAGATCCAGACCCAATTGGCCAACCTGCGAGCTTCCCGATCGCCCGGCAGCAGTCCTGCCCCAACGCCTAGCCCAGCACCCAAACCAACGCCCAGCCCAACGCCACCCCCGACCAACGCCGCAGCCGCGCCGCCCGCTCCGGTCAGCCCCACCACAGGCAGCGAAGGGCAAAGCACAGGGCAAAGTGCAGAGCAAAGCACAAGGCAAAGTGCAGAGCAAAGCACAGGGCAACCGGTTTACGTGCGCAAGAAATATCGCCAACCGCCGGAAGGTGCGCCCCCCAATCAGACTACGCCGTCGCCTGCTCCTTCCCCTGAGCCTGTGCCCGAGGGTTCCAAGCCCGTTTACGTGCGCAAGAAATATCGTCAGGCCCTGGAAAACTCATCTCCTGTCCCCAGTCCAAATTCTGTCCCCAGTGCAAACCCCGTAACGCCTGCCAATGCGTCGGCGGATTCACCGTCGCCCGCTGCTGCAAGACCGGACAACTCAGAACCGATCGCCCCCAGACCACCCCGCCCCCGACCCACCCCCTCGCGCACGGTCAAACTCGACGGGGCCAATTTGCCCGATGAAGTGGTGGTGGATTACGAAGAGTTGCCCCCGCGCCCGCCACGGCCCCGTCGCCCACCGGCCGGGTAAGGGGAGTTTGGGTGGTTCGGGAGGAACCGATTCGCACTCCTTCGCTTCCCAGACCGGTCAAAGCAAGCCGCTACAATGGTTAACAGCCGTGCTGAACGGTCGTTGGCCGCGTTCTGGTGAACAGCAGGAGCCAACCATGCTGGTTAACAGCGCTGAAGTTTGTTTTTGAGTGCCTGCCCCGTGAGTTCCACCGTTCCTCCAGTGCGATCGACCTTGCAACCCGCCATTTCCCTGAGCAACGTCACCAAGGCCTTTTCCACGGGAACCGTTGCCCTACAAGATGTGTCCCTCACGATCCACGAGGGCGAATTTTTGAGCTTGGTGGGGCCCTCTGGTTGTGGGAAAAGCACCATTTTGAGCCTGATTGCGGGTCTGAGCAGTCCCACCCAAGGAGATTTGACTTGGCAGATGCCGGACGCTCGCCGGAATTTGGCCTTTGTGTTCCAAGATTCTGCCCTGCTGCCTTGGGCAACGGTGCAGGAAAATATTCGGTTGCCATTGAAGTTGGCGGGAATTTCCCGATCGGCCAGCGAAGACCGCGTGGCCGAAGCGATCGAGCTGGTGGGGTTAAAGGGGTTTGAAAAATCCTTTCCCCGGCAACTCTCCGGCGGGATGAAAATGCGGGTTTCGATCGCCCGGGCGATCGTCACCCAACCCAAGGTGTTGTTGATGGATGAACCCTTTGGGGCCCTTGATGAAATTACCCGCAACAAACTGAATGAAGACGTGATGAATTTGTGGCATCAAAAGCGCTGGACGATCGCTTTTGTGACCCACAACATCTATGAAGCCGTTTATTTGTCAACGCGGGTGGCGGTGATGGGGGTTAATCCCGGGCGCATCGTCACGGAGCTGGACATTCCCGAACCCTATCCTCGATCGGAAACTTTCCGTCAATCTCCAACTTTTGGCCAATATCGCTACCAACTGGCGGAAGCGTTGGCCCTCGGCATGGGTGCGACGGTTCCCTTGTAAGGGTGTCAATGGGAATGGTGCAAATGTCGATTTCGCAAAGTTGACCCAATTTACTCAAAATTGACTGAGCATTAACTGAGCTTGAATTGCAAAATTCTGGTTTTGAATGGCGGGGAAACTCCCTACAATGATTCCAGAGCCACCCAGCAATTCCTTAAAAACTGCTTGAGAACTGCCGAAAACCCGCTGAAAGATCGGTTTTGAGCATTCCTTCCTGATCCTGAATCTTCTGAATTATTCCCGCAATTTAAAGCCTATGAGTCGCAGTCGTTCTCCCCTAATTTCCAAGCGATCGCTCATTCAGCGCGTTTTTTCCGCCGACGTGCTGGCCCCCTTGGGGGTGGGACTGACTTTTCTGTTGGCTTGGGATTTATTTGTGCAAATCACCGGACTGCCACCCTATCTACTCCCTCGGCCTGGCTTGGTGTTGCAAACCCTATTTGAAAACTGGAATGAGCTGTTTTCGGCCCTAATGGTGACGCTGCAAATTACGATCATTGCGTTTTTGGCGGCGGCAGTTTCTGGACTAGGGATTTCCGTGCTGTTTACGGTGAACAAGTGGATTGAACGGAGCCTGTTTCCCTATGCGGTGATTCTGCAAACCACACCCTTGGTGGCGATCGCGCCGCTGATTGTGATTTGGCTCAAGGATAATACGTTGGGAGCATTGGTGCTTTGTGCCTGGATTGCGGCCTTTTTTCCGGTGGTTGCTAACACCACCTTGGGGCTGAACAGTGTCGATCGGAACCTAACTAACCTCTTTAAGCTCTATAACACCAGTCCTTGGCAGCGATTGATTTATCTCCGGTTACCCAGCGCGTTGCCCTACTTCCTAGGAGGATTACGAATCAGCGGTGGCCTGTCCTTAATTGGAGCCGTGGTGGCGGAATTTGTGGCCGGAACCGGTGGCGCAAAATCAGGCATTGCCTATCAAATTCTGATTGCCAGTTACAATCTACAAATTCCGAAAATGTTTGCAGCATTGTTGTTGGTGACGGGCTTGGGGATTTTGATTTTTGTGGGTCTTTCGGCCCTGTCCGATGCCCTTCTCAAAGATTGGCATGAAAGTGCTGTCAAGCAGGAAAGTTAGGTGGCTTGAAAAGGGAGCTTGAACGCTCTTAAAAGTGGCTGACTTCCAATCCCTGATTTGCAAACAATCTCCCAACAATCAAACTCCCAACAATTAAACCCTGAAATTGAGCCTTGAAATTATTCCCATGACCGCCCCCTCACCCGTTGAAAATGCTGCTCAGTCGATCGCCCTAGTCGCTCCAACCCTGACGGAAGGGGTTGAGTTGCCCTCAATGGTGAGCGACTTGGCAGGACTGCAACGGGCGATCGCCCAGGATCCCGATCGCTGGCGACCGTTGGTGTTCACCAATGGCTGTTTTGATTTGCTCCATGCGGGCCATGTGCGCTACCTGAATGCGGCGCGTGCGTTGGGGCGATCGTTGGTGGTGGGGTTGAACAGTGATCAATCGGTGGCGGGCTTGAAACCAGCGCGGCCCGGATTTCCCCCTCGCCCGATCGTGCCCCAGACCCAGCGGGCGGAGGTGTTGTTGGCGCTGCGGGCGGTGGCGGCGGTGGTGATTTTTGAGCAACCCACAGCCACGGCACTGATCGAAGCGTTGCAGCCCGATATCTATGTCAAAGGGGGCGATTATCGGGTGGAAACCTTGCCGGAAGCGCCGGCCGTCTTTGCCGGAGGTGGCCGCATTGAGCTGGTGAAAATTGAAGTGCCCAGCAGCACCAGCGGTTTGGTGGAGCGGATTTTGGCGGCCCGTCCCCAGGAGCCATAGGCCATGGCGGAGGATTGGGCTGCGGAGTTGGCCCCCAGCAGCGCCACGGAACCTTGGTCAGTGGCCACCCTCAACCAGTGGCTGAAGGATTGCGTGGAGGCGGAACCGGCGCTTCATCGGGTTTGGGTGATTGGGGAGGTGTCCAGCGCCAAGCCATTTCCCAGCGGCATCTATTTCACTTTGACCGATCGGGAGGCAACGGCCGCGATCGGCTGCGTGGTGTGGCGAGGTCAGGTCGATCGACTGGCGAGCTTGCCCGAACCGGGTCAGCAGGTGATCGCCTTGGGAGAATTGCAGCTTTGGCCCAAACGGGGCGAGCTGAAGCTAGTGACCTGGCAACTGCTGCCGGCCGGGGCGGGTTTGCAGGCGCTGCGAATGCAACAGCTCCACGATCGCCTGGCCGCCGAAGGGTTGTTTGATCCCGATCGCCGTCGGCCCCTGCCCGCTTTTCCCCAAACCGTGGCGGTGATCACGTCTCCTCGCGCGGCGGCCTGGGGAGACATCCAGCGCACCTTGCTTCAGCGCCATCCCGGCTTGCGGGTGTTGTTTGTGCCCGCTTTGGTGCAGGGCGATCGGGCCCCAATCAGTCTGATGCGGGCGATCGCGCAAGTGGTGGTGGATGGTCGAGCCGATCTGCTGATTTTGGCCCGGGGTGGCGGGGCCACGGAGGATCTATCCTGCTTCAACGATGAGCAACTGGTGCGCACCCTAGCAGACTGCCCAATTCCCGTGATCACCGGCATTGGTCACCAACGGGATCAATCCCTTTGCGATCGGGTGGCGGACTGGTGTGCCCACACGCCCACGGCCGCAGCGGAACGGGCCGTGCCGAGCTTGGCGGAGTTGCGCAACCGCTGGGCTGAACAGGCCTTGGGCCTGAAGTTAGCCATGGATCGCTACTTACAAGACCGACTCGATCGGGTGGATTTGCTCCAGCAACGGTTGGGACGGCTGCGCCCCGATCGTCAATGGCAGCGGGAAACGGAGCGGCTGACGGATCTTCGGCGGCGGTTGGGCATGGCCATGCAACACCAGCTCGATCGGGAACAGCAACGGCAGCGGGCCCTCAACCAGACCCTGCGATCGCTGGATCCAAACCAAGTGTTGCAACGGGGCTATAGCTTGGTGCGCAATGATCAAGGGGCGATCGTTCGGCGGGCGGCCCAAGCCCAACCGGGCGATCAACTCCGAATTCAGTTGGCCGATGGGTGGTTAGAGGTGAAAGTGATTCCACCCCCAACCAAGATCGCGCAACTCTCGATCGACCTTGATCCGTTGCCCTGAGAGGATGTCTGCACAGTCAAAACAGCAACCTTGTGAATCTCGAACACAGACAAGCGACCAACACAGACAAGGGGCTTAAGCCCCTTGCTTAGACGACGACTGGTGTTTTGCAAGCGTCCCAAAGACTTCTCAGATATCCTCTGGGGCTGTCTAAATCTGCCCTAATCTGCCCTAAACCGTTTCTGGTTCGCGTTCCTGGACTTGCGGTTGGAATTGGAACAGGGAATAAACCACATTCCGGCGCATGTTGGTCATCATGTCCAAGAAGAGTTCATAACCTTCGCTCTTATATTCCACCAGCGGATCCTTCTGGCCATAGCCGCGCAGGCCCACCGTTTCCCGCAGCGCATCCATCTGTTGCAAGTGCTCGCGCCAGAGGGTGTCAATTTGCTGAAGGATGAAATAGCGTTCCGCGTCGCGCATCAGGCCAGGGCGCAGGCTGTCGATTTGCCCTTCCTTGATGTCGTAGGCAATCCGCACTTGCTCGGCCAGGAAAGTCTTGATTTCCGTGGGGTTGAAGTCCTCAATCTGTTGGGGAGTCAGGTCTTGGATGGTGCTGACAAATTCCTTTACCTTGTCCACCATCTTCTCCAGATTCCATTCCTCCGCTGGCAAATCGGGGTTCACATAGGCATCCACAATGTCGAACATTGTCCGCTCGGCATATTCAATCACCCGCTCTTTCAGGTCTTCCCCTTCAAGGACGCGGCGGCGCTCGGCATAGATGGCCCGACGCTGGTTATTCATCACCTCGTCGTATTCAAAAACCTGCTTCCGAATGTCGTAGTAATAGGTTTCGACTTTCCGTTGGGCCCCTTCGAGCGATCGGGTCAGCATTCCCGACTCGATCGGCATGTCCTCTTCCACGCGGAACATCTGCATCAGGCCGGCCACCCGATCGCCCCCAAAGATCCGCAGCAGGTTATCTTCCAAGCTCAGGAAAAACCGAGTGGAACCGGGGTCACCTTGGCGACCCGCCCGCCCGCGCAACTGGTTATCAATCCGGCGCGATTCGTGGCGCTCCGTGCCGATCACATGCAGGCCACCCAGTTGGATCACCTCTTCATGTTCACTGTCGGTGAAAGCTTCGTATTCCCGGCGAATTTGGTTGTAGGCTTCCCGCAGACCTTGCACCACTTCATTATCGGTGGGGGCCTTTTCCGAGGCGATCGCCAACAGTTCTTCGGCTTCTAGCTCCGGGAGCGATCGCTCGCCATAGGTCTTGACCGCAAAGGCCACCGCATCCTTCAGCATCTTTTCCGCCTCGGTCGTAATTGGCGTGGGGAAAATTTCCGGAGCCGCTTGCCAGGTTTTGCGCTTCTTGCCCGAGTTGCCAAAGCCCTGGGCCTTTTGCCGGCCACTCAGGCCCGCCACCTGCATCACCTCAAACTCATCTTCCTCTTCCAGGCGCACCAGCTTGGGCATCAGGTATTCCCGCACCTTCAGCCGGGCCATGTAGTCCGCGTTCCCGCCCAAGATGATGTCCGTGCCGCGACCGGCCATGTTCGTGGCGATCGTCACGGCTCTGCGCCGCCCCGCCTGGGCCACGATTTCCGATTCCCGCTCCACGTTTTCCGGCTTGGCGTTCAGCAGGTTGTGGGGAATGTTGCGCTCCGCCAGCAGTTCCGACAGCAATTCCGACTTTTCAACGCTCGTGGTTCCCACCAACACGGGGCGACCCATTTCGTGCATTTCCAAGCACTCTTCGGCCACGGCCTTCCACTTGGCCACCTCGGTTTTGTAAACCACATCCGAGTAGTTCTTCCGCGAGTTGGTGCGGTTGGTGGGAATGATCGTCACTTCCAAGTTGTAGATCTTCTCAAACTCGGCCTCTTCGGTTTTGGCCGTGCCGGTCATGCCCGCCAGTTTGGGATAGAGCAGGAAGAAGTTTTGATAGGTGATGGAGGCGAGGGTTTGGGTTTCGTTCTGGATTTCCACCCGCTCCTTGGCTTCGATCGCCTGGTGCAAGCCATCGCTCCAGCGGCGACCCGGCATCACCCGCCCGGTGAATTCATCCACAATCACCACTTCCCCGGCCCGCACGATGTAGTTCACATCCCGCAGGTAGAGTTCTTTGGCCTTCAGGGCGTTGAAGATGTAGTGGGCCCAGGGATCTTCCGAATCAAACAGATCCGTAACCCCCAACATTTGCTCGGCGGCGATGAATCCCTCATCACTCATGATCACGTTGCGGGCTTTTTCGTCCACTTCGTAGTGGTCATCGCGCACCAGTTGCCGCACCAGCTCATCGGCGGTCAGATATTTTTCGGTGGGGCGATCGACCTGGCCAGAAATGATCAACGGGGTGCGAGCCTCATCAACCAGCACCGAATCCACTTCATCAATCACGCAATAGTTAAAGGGCCGCTGCACCACTTCATTGATAGTGGTGGCCATGTTGTCGCGCAGATAATCAAACCCTAGCTCACTGTTGGTGGCGTAGGTGATGTCGCAAGCATAGTTCCGGCGGCGTTCTTCGGGACTCATGCCCTGCTGAATCAGCCCCACGGACAGGCCCAGGAACCGATGCACCTGGCCCATCCACTCGGCATCCCGGCGGGCCAAGTAATCGTTCACCGTCACCACATGCACCCCGCGGCCCGTGAGGGCGTTCAGGTAGGACGGCAGGGTGGCCACCAGGGTTTTTCCTTCCCCGGTTTTCATTTCTGCAATTTGCCCGTTGTGCAGCACAATGCCGCCCAGGAGTTGCACATCAAAGTGGCGCATTCCCAACACCCGCTTGCCCGCTTCGCGAACCACGGCAAAGGCTTCGGGCAGGATGTCGTCTAGCAGTTCCTTGCGTTCGCTGTCGTTGCGGGCTTGGGCCAGTTTTTGGCGAAATTCGGCGGTTTTGCCCCTGAGTTCGTCGTCCGACAGCTTCGCGATGTCCTCTTCAAGGAGGTTGACTTCCACCACGTCGGGTTGGAACCGCTTGAGTTTGCGGGCGTTGGGGTCTCCCAGCAGAGCTTTCAACATGGCAGGCGATCGGGTGGCGTACTAGGCGAGATAATGGGGGCCAATGCAGTTGGCCGGTGGCGATCGCCCGATCGAGCGTCATGACGCGATCGAGCTGTGGCGCGCCTCCATCGTATCACCGCACCTTTGCGCCGGGCCGGTTCGGTTTCCCGTCGCGGCCGGTGCAAGGGCACGATCGACCGGAGGCCCAGGGCCCACAACGCCACTCAACCGCATTGGCCCGCCGTTGCACGCTATTGAGATTGAGGCCGATCGAGCCATGACCACCACCCTTGACAATCAGATGAACCAACCGGAATGGAAACAGGGGGCGGCGATCGAGCTGGAAATTACCGACCTGGCCGATTCGGGGGATGGCGTGGGCCGTTGGGCCGATCGGGTGGTGTTTGTGCCGGAAACCGTACCGGGCGACTACCTATCGGTGCGGCTGTTGCAGGTGAAGCCCACCTTTGCCCGGGCCAAAATTTTGTCGATTCTGGATCCTTCGCCCGATCGCGTCCGCCCCGGCTGCATCGTGGCGGACAAGTGCGGCGGTTGCCAATGGCAGCATGTGGCCTATGGATCCCAACTGCTGGCCAAACAGCGACAGGTGGAACAGGCCCTCACCCGGCTCGGAGGCTTTGAAGAGCCACCCGTTTTGCCCATTTTGGCCGCCGCTGCCCCCTTGGCCTACCGCAACAAAGCCACCTATCCCGTGGCTCCCGGCCCCGATGATCAAATTCGGGCGGGCTATTACCAAAAGGGCAGCCACAAAATTGTGAATCTGAACCAATGTCCCGTACAGGACGATCGACTCGATCCCCTGCTGCGACAGGTGAAACAGGACTTGACCGCCAGCGGTTGGGAACCCTACGACGAAACCACCCACACGGGCACGGTGCGTCACTTGGCCCTACGGATTGGGCGGCGCACGGGCGAAATGCTCCTCACCCTGGTGGTGCGCGACTGGGAAGCGCTGCCCGGTTTGGCCACCCAAGCGGAACTGTGGCGCGAGCAATTTCCGCAGTTGGTGGGGGTCTGTGTGAACCAGCAGCCCCAGCGCAACAACGTGATTTTTGGGCCCGAAACCCGCTGCGTTCTGGGGCGGCCGGCCCTGGAGGAACACCTGAATGGATTGGTGTTTGAAATTCGCCCGGAAACCTTCTTTCAGGTGAACACCGACCAAACAGAAGAACTGCTGAAAACCATTCACCAACAACTGGCCCTGACCGGCCGGGAAATTTTGGTGGATGCCTATTGCGGCGTGGGAACCCTGACCCTGCCCTTGGCCCAGCGAGCCGGCCGGGCGATCGGGATTGAAGCCCAAGCGGAAGCCGTCACCCAAGCCCGCCACAACGCCGAACGCAACCAGCTCACCAATGTTGAATTTCAGGTGGGGAAAGTGGCGGATCTGCTGCCCCAATTGGGACTGCAACCGGACGTGGTGTTGTTGGATCCGCCCCGAAAAGGTTGTGAGCCGGGCGTGATTGAAGCCTTACGGGCGATCGCCCCAGCACGAATTGTTTACATGAGCTGCAAGCCGGCCACCCTGGCCCGAGATTTGAAGCTGCTCTGTGAACAGGGACAATATCAGCTCGATCGAGTGCAGCCAGCGGACTTTTTCCCCCAAACGCCCCATGTGGAATGTGTCGCCTTTCTGAGTGAGCGCCGTTAAGATGAGCGATTGAAATTTTGCCGCACGCTATGACGATCTAGAAGGGCGATCGTTTATTCAATAAACTGCATTCTAAAAGCACCTTTCTGGTTCCGAAATCTCATCCAATTTCAATTCTAATCATGCCATTCACACAGTACAAAACCATCGCGGATGTTTTGGCAGAGTTCCCGATGACTTATCAGGAAGCGTCTTTCCTTGAACATCACGCTCTAGCGATCGATCCCAGCTTTGTGGATCGCTTGCAACTGGTTTTGACCGAAGGCATGGTTTTCAATTCGGAATATGCAATTTGCGAAAATATTATTTCGCCGATTTTGACGGAAGTGTGGCGATCGTATGTGGGTGAGTTGCTGATTTGGAGTCATCAACCGTTGCGCTACAACGATCAGCTTTCGGGCACACCGGATTATGTGGTGGCGAAGCGATCGCCCAGAGGGAAGGTGTTGTTTGAGCAGCCTTATTTGATTCTGATTGAAGCCAAGCGAGATGACTTTGAAGCGGGCTGGGGTCAATGTTTGGCAGAATTGTGGGCGGCGCAACGGTTGAACCAAGAGGGCGATCGCCCGTTGTTTGGCATTGTCTCCAACGGGAAGTTATGGGAATTTGGGCGGCTGTGGGGCGAAACCTTCACAAAACACCCGACGGGCTACACGCTCGATCGATTGTCTGAACTGATGGGGGCGATCGACTGGATTTTCGCTACAAGTGCCAGATTTTCAGCTCTTATGTAGGTTAAATTTCATAGACTTATGTATAAGATTTTTCTATAGATGATTTTATGGATTTTATGATTAAAATGATAACCTAAATGTAGGTGTACTTGATCACTTTATCGAGCTTTATTGAATATTTTAGCTATGTGCCAGCGAATCTGAGCAAGCTTAGCAACATTGTTAACGCGCTGTTGTCAATAGGTCGTTAACACGCTTACTAATTCAATTTTGTTAGAGTTGCTTTATTAGCATAAGTGTTTGATTTTTCGCTTCAGGTCAACCCAAATAGCAGCACTTCTGGAGACTTCTCATGATTTTTATCATCCCGCTTATTTTTGGTGCGGCAGCAGTGATTACGGCTGGCGTTGGCATTGCAACAGGAGCAGATGGTGTCTCTAAAATGCAAGAAGCTAAAAAGATTGGTAAAGCTGCTGAGAAGCGGCATAAAGCCAAGCATAAGGCACTCAAGAAGACGCTTCAATCAACGCAGGAACTTGCCGAGGAATATGGTCAACTACAAATTAAAGTAAAGGTTCAGACTATAAAAAGGTTTATTGAATTTATTTCTCGAATTAATCGCCAAGGTTCACTGGAAAACAAGCAATTCCTTGAAGAGCTAGAAGGTGAGATTCTTCATCAGATCGCAGTGTATCAAGCAGATGTGCTAGAGGCTGAGAAGCTAGCGACTGGCAGTGGTCAAGCAATAGGAGCGGCATATGCAGCAGGACAAGGAACAGTCGCACTAGTTGGCCTATTTGGGACAGCCAGCACTGGAACTGCTATCAGTGGTCTTAGCGGTGCTGCGGCTTGGAATGCAACTCTAGCTTGGCTTGGCGGTGGCTCTCTAGCCGCAGGCGGTGGTGGCATGGCACTAGGATCACTTGTTTTGGGTGGAATTGCTGTGGGGCCAGCTCTAATGATTGGTGGGTTTGTCTTGGGCGGCGAGGGAGAAAAAGCATTAACCAAGGCGCGTAAATATGAGGCTAAGGTAAAAGCGGAAAGCGCCAAAATGGATGCTTCCGAAGATTTTCTGAAACAAGTTCAACAGCGAATTACAGAAGTCAGCGACCTTGTAAATAGCCTAGATATCAAGGCGCTGAATCTCCTATCAGAACTTGAATCTAAAGTATTGATTGGTTGCGGCATAATGGCTCCAGGGGCAGAAGAACTTGCCATTGGAAAAGCTGAATTTGATTCTCAGAGAGATGGCAAGCAATTTCAGCAAGTCATGCTGCTCATCAAAGCCTTGTCTGAAATCATGAGAACACCAGTTCTGAATGCTGACGGCAAGCTAAATCAAGATGGATTTTTATTGCAAGAAAAATACAGCAATTTTGAGTAAAAATCTATGACGATCAAGAAAAATTCATCAGACTCTTTTCAGGACTGGAATTCTTCAGTTGATGCAGTTCAATGCCTTAATGATGTTCTACAGGCTTGGACAACCTATGTAGAAATTTGCGAAACAGAGCAGACCAAGCGACGCGCAATTGAAGCTTGGGAAAAAACAACCCTCGAGACTATTCAAGCCAAGCGGGACTTTTTGATTGGCTATCTCGAACGTTCATTTGATGAACGAGCTATGAACTTTCAGGCTCTCTTCCAAGTAGTTGATCAAGCCATTGTGTCTGGAAATAATCAGCAATTGGGCTTGACGCTTAATGCAATTACTGAACTAGCTAAGACCAGCCCTTTTAAAGACTTGGCAGATTTATCCGCTGTCCAAGCAGCACTCGATGACCCAGATCATCTGTGGGAATTTTGAGAAACTAGATTTCGTTATTTTTGTCAACCTCGACCAGCCTTAGCAAGTTCTGATTGCGTTGCTAATTGCTGTTGATGGAACTGTTCGAGCCAATGTTTGACCCGGTAGGTGGCCAAACAATCGTCCTCGTTGTAGGTAACGATCGCCTCTAGATAGGAGCGATCGCCCGTTTTCAGCCATCGATCGTACCAATAGACCGCCTGGGAACCATTGGCCGTGCTGTCTCGCCACCCAAACCCCAAATACCCAGCGATTTGCTTCAGGGCATAGCCTTCCACCGGCAACACCACCGTTTGCGTCACCCAAGCATGGACATCCACAAACCGATCGAGCAGACGCTCTAGCCGCTGACTGGCGCAACCATAGAGCTTGGCCAGGCGCTTGCTGGCATCCCGCTCATACTCACAAAAGTGGAAAATCGGCGCGGTGGGGTAGCGATCGACCAGCGCCAAAAAGTCATCCCAAACCCGCTGCTCATCCTCGGGGGTTTCCGCCAGGAAGCGGTGAAACGTCGGCTCCGGCTGCGATCGATCCACCACCAACACGCCCAGCAGGTAATCCAGCGAAAGATCCGGCTCCGCTTCGATGTCGAAATAGAGTTCCACCGGAGCGGCCGGCAGGCGATCGGGCGACCAGGCCTCGCGGCGGGCCAGGGCGATCGGCTGTTGGGTCAAGGTGGCGCGGGTTTGCACCAACACCGCCTCCGCCGCGCCGTCAAATTCGGGAAACTCCTGGAGCCGATCGAGCGGTGTGGCCGCCAACTGTTCGATCGTCTCAATTTTTAGCCGCTCCAACACCCGGTAGCGGGCAGGAGTCACGCCGGGGATCAGCGACAGGTGCTTGGCTTGCCGCGCTCGATCGGTGCAGTCGCCCACCCAATGGCAGAGGGAACAGCGGTTGCGAGAAATGAACAGATCCGGCTCCCGATCGTCCTCCATCAGTGTGTCGATTAGGTTCGCCAGCAAGTCTTGCACCTGCTTCAGCCGCGTCCGCAAGTCCACCCAATGGGGCGATCGACCGCGCAACACCACCCCCGCCTTAGCCGGAGCCGCCCCCTGAATCATTGTCAACAAATCCGCGTGGAGCGCCGCCACGAGCTGATATTCCAGCTTTGGCTTCTTGCCCAACCGGATATCCACCGGCTCATAGATCCAATCGCCAAAGGCCGACTGGCCCGGCCGTTTCACCAACAAATCGGGATGGCCCACCAGCTCCACGCCGGGGATTTCCTCCACCCGCAGCAGCCCCCCGACGATCAACCCCGCCCCCGCTTCCATCAGGGCCAAAGTAGCCGCCGCGCCCGCATCCCGATCGCCCCGGCGAAACTGCGGCCGCACTAGCTCCAGTTCCAGCTTCTCGGCAATTTGCTGGGCCGCATCGCGCTTGTGGCGATCGCTCTCGTCGTGGAGTTTTTGGATAAAACCGGCCGTGGGGGCGCGCCGACGGGGATCGCCATAGAAATCCAAAAAGACGCGCCGGGGGCAGCGCTGAAAAAAGAGTAGGTCGTCAGCGGTTAGCAGCATGAAACTAAAGTTAACCGATCGCACGATAGGATAGGAGCGCAAGTCGCGGGTTTGCTCCAGTCCATGAAAGTTGGCGTTATCGTTTTTCCGGGTTCCAATTGCGATCGGGATATGCAGTGGGTGTTTCAGGGGCTATTGGGCCTGCCCACGCGCATGGTTTGGCACCAAGACAGCGACCTCAGCGATCTTGATGCAATTGTGATTCCTGGCGGCTTCAGCTATGGCGACTATCTGCGTTGCGGGGCGATCGCCCGGTTCTCGCCGGCCATGCGATCGGTGATCGAAGCGGCCGAGCAGGGCAAGCCGGTGCTGGGGGTTTGCAATGGGTTCCAAATCCTGACGGAGGCGGGGCTGCTGCCGGGGGCGCTGATCCGCAATGAGAATTTGCACTTTGTGTGCGATCGGGTGCCGGTGAAGGTGGAACGCAGCGCCCGCCTGTGGACGGAGGGCTACGCGGCGGGGCAAGTGCTGAACCTGCCGATCGCCCACGGGGAGGGTCGCTACTACGCCGATCCGGACACGCTGCAGCAAATTGAGGACAAGGGCCAAGTGCTGTTCCGCTACGCAGGGCGAAATCCCAACGGCTCTTGGAACCAGATCGCGGGCATCTGCAACGATCGGGGCAATGTGTTGGGGATGATGCCCCACCCGGAACGGGCGGCCGATGCAGCGTTGGGCAGTACGGACGGGTTGGCGCTGTTCCAAACCATGACGGCGGCGTTAGTGAGTGTCTAGGACGCTCAAGGATTGGCTCTGAATCTATGACCCTGCGATCGCCCGATCAACCGGATTTGCCAGATCTATTTGTTGCAGTGGCTCACAAAATGGCGCGATCGCTCCTGGTGTTGGGGGCGATCGGCTTGATGGCCTGTGCGCCTTTGGAGGCGAGCACACCGGAGCCAGGCGGGCAGCAGTTGCCGATTCAAGCGCGCACCCTGATCGGGACTCAGGAGATTTTGCTGGAGGTGGCCCGCACGCCGGAGCAACAGGAAATTGGCCTGATGTTTCGGCGCGATTTGCCACCCGATCGGGGGATGTTGTTTCCCTTTGAGCAATCGCGGATGGCGCGGTTTTGGATGAAAAACACGCTGATTCCGTTGGATATGGTCTTTTTGCGGGAGGGGCGCGTGGTGGCGATCGAGGTGAATGTGCCGCCATGCCGTGAAGATCCCTGCCCGAGTTATGGCCCGAGTTTGTGGGTGGATGCGGTGTTGGAATTACCAGCGGGGCGATCGGCTCAGTTAGGTCTCAAGGTGGGCGATCGGCTCACCATCACCCCCGCCCCACCCGCCAAACCTTAACGAACTCAGTAATCGATCATCACCTGGCTTTTTGAAAGTAATCGGCTGCA
This sequence comes from Limnothrix sp. FACHB-406, assembly GCF_014698235.1. Classification (NCBI taxonomy): domain Bacteria; kingdom Bacillati; phylum Cyanobacteriota; class Cyanophyceae; order Pseudanabaenales; family Pseudanabaenaceae; genus Limnothrix; species Limnothrix sp. FACHB-406. The sequence continues at coordinate 119,384 of NZ_JACJSP010000001.1, forward strand.
TTCCTCACTTATGCAAATTTCCTCTAAAATTGAATATGATATGGGTATCTAAAAGCTGACTCTCCGGCACGAGGGAAGTTATGGGCAAGGCTAAAAGGCTGTTGGGCAAAGTTAAACGGAAAGCTAAAAAGGCTTTGGGCGCGGCGGGCGCAGGCGGCGCAGGAGCTGCTGCTGGTTATGGTGTTGTTACGGCAACTGGCATGACTGCGGCTGGGATGGTTGGTGGCGGCGCTGGTGTTGGTGCAGCAGCAGGGCCGGTAGGTGCAGCCGCTGGCGCATTAGCTGGCCTCGCAGCCTACGGAATTTATCGAGTCTTGAAGGACTAGCATCGGTAACTTTCAATCATCAAGTAAGTTTTGGCTGAATTTGACTACCTACCAGCTAAGTCATCCAAAACTTACCCTAAGAATTTTATCTAGTTGTTATCTCAACCGAATGGAGATCAAAAAATGGTAGCTCCAGGAAATTTCAATCTTGAATCTTTAGTGGAAGCCGCCCTACAAGAAGCCTTAAGGGAACGCGGTCATGTCAATATACTAATTGCCGGACGTACTGGCGTTGGAAAAAGTACATTGATTAATTCAGTGTTTCAAGGCAACTTTGCTACCACTGGGCAAGGTCGTCCTGTTACACAGAATACGCGAGAAATTAAGAAAGAAGGAATACCGATTTCCATCTTCGACACTCGCGGTCTAGAGATGGCAGATTTCACAGAAACATTACAATCTCTCAAAGTTTTTATCAGTGAGCGATCACGAAGTGCCGATGCAAATCAATATGTTCATGCAGCCTGGGTCTGTATAGCCGAGGATTCCCGACGTGTTGAGCCAGCCGAAGAAGAGTTGGTGAAAATGCTGTCAGATCGCAATATACCTACTATTGTTGTCATCACGAAAGCAAGATCCGATAATGGTTTTCGTGCTGAAGTTTTACAGATATTGACACTTGTAGGTCTCGTGGGTAATGCTGTTCGAGTCCGAGCGATCGAGGAAGTTTTGGATGAAGGTATAACTCTTTCTCCAATGGGTCTTAATGATCTTGTGCAAGCCACAATGCAAGTGGTTCCAGATGGATTGAAAAGAGCCTTTGCAGCAGCGCAAAAGGTAGATATTGATCTAAAAAAAACACGATCACATCTGATAGTTGGGTCGGCAGCAGCTAGCGCAGCGGGTATAGCTGCCGCACCGATACCCTTTTCCGATGCTGTTGCAATCATCCCTATACAGGTTGGTATGCTCGCTGGGGTTTCAGCTACTTTTGGACTATCAATTGATAAAAGTTTACTGAGTACAATTGTAGGTAGTATTGTTGCTGGATCCGGCGGTACGCTTGCAGGTCGAGCCATTGTGTCTAATTTTCTTAAATTTATTCCTGGGGCAGGCTCTGTGGCAGGTGGAACAATTGCCGCAGCTACAGCAGGAGCACTTACTGTAGCAATTGGTGAAGCCTATATTGCTGTTTTGGATATGCTTTTTCTAAATAATAATGGTGAACCTCCTACTACTGAAGCAGTAGCTGAGGCCTTTAGAGAAAAATGCTCAAAACTTGTTATTAGATAGAAGTAAGTTAATTGATTGGATTAAGTAAAATTTACACTAATTTCATTAATCGAGTTGAATTTTGTAAATCTTAACCTAGACTACCATCGATGGCTCATGAAGCTCAGGAATATTGATGTTGCACGTGAACAGCTTTCGGATATTTGTCAGCAGTGGCATATTTCTAAGCTGTCACTGTTTGGTTCAGTGCTGCGCGATGACTTCACCCCAGCCAGCGACGTTGATGTTTTAGTCGAGTTTGAACCTGGTTTCACTCCAGGCTTTCTAAAACTCCATCAACTCCAAGAAGAACTATCCGCCTGTTTAGACAACCGCCCAATTGATTTAGTCACCTTCAAATCGCTAAATCCCAGAATTCGCGACCATGTTCTAGAAACTTCTGAGGTCTGTTATGTCGCCCAAAAATGATTATGTCTACATTGGGCACATGATCGATAATGCCAACAAAGCAATCAGCTTTATTGCGGGATTAAGTCGTTCAGACTTTGATCAAGACGAGCAACTACGATTAGCCGTCACACATCTATTGCAGATCGTTGGCGAAGCTGCCCGAAGAGTGTCTGTAGAGTTTCGAGAAGCTCATCCAGAGATTCCTTGGAAAGCGATTGTTGGGATGAGAAGTAAGGTGGTTCATGACTACTTCAGCGTAGATGATGATGTAATTTGGGACACCATTAAGAACGATCTACCTGCTTTAGTCAAACAGTTAGAGACGTTATAAATTTATCATGTGATCATGGGGTTCATCGTCACTGATTCTAGCGTTTTAAAGATTTTTAAGGCAGCAATTCTGACGGGATTAGCTGACCATTACTATTTGGCTGAGTATGCAGACAGCCCCAATTCTCTAGGGTGGGGCCCCAATGGGCTGGAGCTGAAAGGATCGGTCAGAATTACAGCAGAAGAACTGGAGCGCATCGAACAATTTATGTCGGCCGCTCAGTATAGCCTAGCGATCCATAACTGCGAACACTTCGCCAATTATGTTCTTTACGGCATTGATTTTTCTTCTCAACAACATCTTTGGTGGAAATCCCTAGGATCAAGCATTCTCAGCCAGTTGCAGCCCGTCCAAAGCGTGCGATCGAACTACAACAGCATCATGAGGCAGCAAATATCGGATGTTTTAAAAGAAAATCTCAGACAAGCCAAAATTCAACAAGCGAATCAAAAGCGTATTGAATTTTGGAAAAGCAAGGGGATTGATGTCCAGTGAATCTGTCTGAACGAGAGAGTGTTTAGGAAAAGTAGCTACTGGAAAAGTTCCGCCGCGATCGCCAAAATTCGACCCGGTGACACGATCGCCCTGAAAAGCATTGATTTGCACTTCCCGATCGAGCAGATCTATCGCGGCCTCAACCTAACCCCAGCCGCCGACTCTCAAGAATGAGTCAGGAAACTGACCGATTCAGCCAGATCAAGGCTACTTTCTGCGGCTCCGACCGTGAAATGAACTGCCCACCCTCAACCACATTGCCAAAAGAACCAACCTTCGGGTTTGTCAGCACCAAATCGCAGAAAAATATAGCCAATGCCGCCATCACCAAAGTTCGGCCCCTCGCAAATCCAAGTATTTTCTGATTCATCCCAAAAAATATCGATTGGACTAGTAGGCTGCTCTAAAAATTGGTATGAATCACTGAGTTGACCCACAAAAACCCAGCCTTCCCCAGGGCCCTCACTCGGGCTTTGCAACCATGCCGGAACGCTACCTAACTTGGTCACACAATCAACGCTGTCGGTGGCAGCATCGGGCAAGTCCCAATATTGATCATCATCAAAAAATGCTGGTTTTTGATTCTTGGTCACCGCATCTTTTTTGGGAATCCAGGTCGTAATTCGGGCTTCTAGCTCTAGCGGCGGTGAGTCGGCTGGCATGGGCACAAGCCGATCGGACAATACTTCCGGATCCAGAATTAGACAGGCGTTGGCTCCTGATCCCCCTTCCCAGGTGGGGCATGTGCCCGGGTCGTGATTGCACTGAAAAACGAGCAGCACACGACCCGATCGCCCCAAATCTAGTCGCTTTGGATGGTGAATGAGTTGTGCCAAGAGGGACTGACTTTTTCCGCAATGACTACAGATTGGATACTGCTCTGGCGGTAGGCCCCAAGGGAGTCCCCCTAGCTTATCTTCTAACTGATTTTGAGGCGGTAGATCGGCACTGAGCTTGAGGTTCGGTACAAAATATTTCATGGTTTGACTTGAGTGAAAAAATGGATGAAACCCGCTTGAGTTGTTGATGAATCATGCGGGTATGAATTCCTGTTGAATTCCTAGACTTGGGGGCGATCGTCCTGAATTAGCGCCGCCGACTCCGATCGACCCAACCGATCGAGCTGGTTCAGGGCCACATAACTGATCCCCACGGCCGCCACACCGTTAATCGCAAAGGCCACTCCCGCCATGCTCAGGGATAGCGGATCAGAAACAATCCCCATCAGCATCGGAGCCACAGGGGTCATGAGCCAAACCCAGTCCCAAGCATTCGTCCACCCGATCGCGTCGCGCGATCGCATCATCAGGCCCAACAAGAGCGAACCGACGATCGCCGCCCCCACCAATCCCGCGGCCCAGGCGACCGGTCGGCGCACCTGCCACAGCAAGGCCCATTGGGCCAGCGCTCCATAGAGCAGCATCAAACCCGTGGTGCAGCCGATCGCCACCAACACCAACAGGCCTTGGGTGGAACTGTTGAAACAAAAGGCCAGGGCCCAAGGCGACCAAAGGGCGATCGTCAACCCACCATTCACCAGCAAGGCCAACAGGGGCGGGCTGTTTTCGCCCCAAAGCCAGTCATCGATCGCCCGTTGGCTCGATCGCGCGTCTCGGGTTCTTTGAAAATGGCGATAGCGGGCCCAATCCAACAGGGTTTGGCGCGTCGGCAACAGCAACACAACCCAAGCGAACATTTGGATCAGCCAAAAGAAGCCCACCACCGCCCAGCCTTGGAAGTGGTTGGCATTCCAGGGCATAAAAAAGCCCATGGCCAACAGGTTGAACCCGATCGTCAGCCAATAGCTTCGCACTTTGGTGATGAAGGTGTTGGCGGGGTTCTGAAAACGCCGGATCACGGCTTGCCAAAAGGTCAGCGCCACCCCCGCACACCCCGCGATCGCGATGGCGGCGCAAAGCTGCGGCTGGAGGATTAAATCTTGACCAAACCAGAACCAGGAAGGGGATACGGGGGTGTCCATTGTGCCTCGGATCATCACCCCTCGGGCGATTGTCAGGGCGGGGGCAAACAGGAAGAGGCCCAGAATGCCAAAGGCCCAGCTTGATATGGCCTGTTTGCTGTCGCTGACGCTGGCATAAAACAACCCCAACAGATAAAGCGCACCCAGAAAAGCCACCGCCACCCCATCCGCCAGCAACAGACCGCCGAGGCCCAGGCCCGCTTGCAGGCCGGCGAGGGTCTGGAGGGGCAAGGCCAGCAGCACCGCCCAATGGATCAGGGCCGGCGCACCTAAGAGTTTTCCCCACAGGATCCGGTGGCTGGGTTCCGGAGTCATGCGAATGAAGTCGAGGGTTCCCTGTTTGCTTTCCTCAAGCCAGTTGGTGATCAGGGCTTGCGTGCCACCCAGCACTAACAGGCCCACCAGAATTGAAGACAGCCAAAAGAACAAGTCCAACCACCACAGGGGCCAATTCACCGCAAAGGTTGAGGACGACAGCAATTCACAAGCTCGCAGTTCTTCATCGGCCTGGCCGGTGCAATAAAACCGCAGGATGCCTTCGGTTTCGGTGGAAACGGTGGCGGTTTCAACGGCGATCCTTTGCCAGTTCATCCAAAAGGCTGCTTGGGCAATCAGGGAACTGAGGGTGGCTAAGGTCAAGTTGCGCGAGGTGCAGTTGCCTTTCAGTTCTCGCAACAGTTGGGGATTCCAGTTTCCGAGCCGATCGAGCCAGCGATCAAGATGAATTTTGAGCGATCGTTGGCTGGTTTGCAAGCGATTCAGCCAGCTTGAGGGGCGGGGGTTCATGAGGCTTGTTGGTGTCCCAGTTTCAAGAAAATTTGCTCCAGGCTTTCTCGATCGCGCCGGAATTCCACAATCGGAATTTGGGCCCGCACCATTTCCCCGAGCAGGTCGGCACAGTCGGTTTCATCACCCTGAAAGTCCACAGTAATGCGGCCGGTGGTGGGATGACATTCCCAGGCGATCGCCCTGGGGTCGGTTCTCAGGATCGTTTGCAAATCATTGAGCCGATCGAGGGCTGTGATCACCAGGGTGTGGCGGGCAAATTGGGCGTAAAGGGCTTCCAGAGGTGCGCTGGCCACCAACCGCCCCAGTTCCATCACCCCGATCGCGGTGCAAAGTTCCGCCAAGTCGCTGAGCACATGGGAGGAAATCAGCACGGTCATGCCAGCCCCTTGCAGAATCCGCATCAGGTTGCGAAATTCCAAACGGGCGATCGGATCAAGGCCGGAAACGGGTTCATCCAACAGGAGCAAAATCGGCTCGTGAATGATAGTGCGAGCTAGGCTCAACCGTTGTTTCATGCCGCGCGAGAGGGTGGCGATCGGGCTATCGCGCTTCGGCAACAGTTGCACCAAATCCAGCACCTCATAAAGCCGCTGCCGCAAGTGCGATCGCCGCAGGCCATAGAGCCGCCCAAAATAGTCTAAATAATCCCAAACGGTCAGATCTTCATAGACCGGGAAATCGTCCGGTAAAAAGCCAATTCGCTGTTTCAGTTTTGCCCGCCGACTGCGCCGATTGGGATCTTCACCGCTGAGGGATTCACCAGTTAAATATTCACCATCAATCAAAATTTTTCCAAGGGTTGGTTCCTCCACGGCCGCCAACATCCGAATCAGGGTGGTTTTGCCTGCTCCGTTGGGGCCAATTAGCCCATAAACTTCCCCAGGGGAAATTTTCAGATCCACCTGATTGACGGCCAGCTTGCGATCGAACTGTTTACTTAAACCACGGGTTTCAATTGCCCAGTTCATGGCCAGGTTCTCGGTTGGGGTGTCTTGCCTGGGGTGTCCGCCTGATTGATGCGATGGCGAAGGGGCATGGTGAAGGGTCAAGCATTCAGCGGCAACGTTCAGCAACCTTCAGCCTCTTCCGAACTTACCCAATTTCACTGCTATCGATCGCAGATTGGCTATTCAGTCCCCCAAGGCAGGCAACCGGATCGCTTGAAACAGTTTCCCGATCGGCGGGGGCGAAAGGCACGGTTCGCAAACGACTGGGAATCTTCAGAGTTCGTTGTCTTTTGGGTTAAGAAATATCAAGCAAGATTGCAATCACCCCGGATTCGTAACCTATGATGAATGCAGGGCGCAATTCTGCGCCCTGAGGTTTTTCAAAACTCAATCCTAAAACTCAATACCCTGCTGGGCAGGAATTCCCTGGGCGATCGGGTGTTTGATGCGGTTCATTTCAGTCACCAAATCCGCCATTTCAATTAACCCCTGAGGAGCATAGCGACCCGTGCTCGCCACGTGGCAATGGGGCGGCCGGTTTTGAATTCCCGCTTGCACCGGTTCCAGGGCCAGTTGCTGATGCTTGAGGGCAATGTGCAACTCATCGAGCACCACAAGGAAAATTTGCGGATCTTGGATGTAGATCAGGGCCTGTTCCCAGGCAGCCGCCGCCATGGCCCGATCTCGATCGGGATCCTGGGTTTCCCAGGTGAACCCGCCGCCCATGGTGTGCATTTGCACCGGAAATCCCAAGTTTTGCAACCGGGTGAGCAACAGGCGATCGCCATCGGGAAACGCCTCGTTATTTTTCACAAATTGCACCACCGCCACGGGCAAATCATGGGCTAAATGGCGATAGACCAGGTTCATGGCGCTGCTGGTTTTGCCTTTGCCCAACCCGGTGAATAGCAAATATAATCCCCGTTCATTTCCAGCTCGATTGTCGCGGGCTGCATCCTTGGCGGCCTTAATTTTTTGCAGGCGATCGGGCTTTTCCGCTGGCGTTGTCTCAGTTTCTAAACTGGGGTGATGATCACTCATGGTTAATTGAGATCTTTTGGTATTTCATTCACTTTCAAATTTTAATCCTGAAACCATCTTTGATCAGGCTTCAGGGGGATCAAATTGGTGGTATGCTGAAGCGGCAAACCCAGTTCGAGTCATCTGATCAAGGCTTAGGTCAATCTAGATCAATCTTGAATTTTGATTAATTATAAAATCATGAGAAAAATTGAAAAAATCATGAAAGATTGCCAATTTAATCATCAAAAATTCAATCATCAAGAAAAAAGCAAGCAAAGGAACCGATTAAATTCCAAAATTAGCGATCGAGTCTTGATCGCGGTTGGTTCACTTGTGGGTTTCTGCTGTTTGAGTTTTCCCTTGCCTGGTTTAGCAACAACCAATGAAAAGCCAGTTGACCCGTCGGTAACCGATCAAAGATTTCTACCAAAATTATTGATCCCAAAATCGCAACCACAACCTGTGATTGAGCGGCGAGTGGTTCCTGAATTCGGTCAACATTTTCAAGATCTGAAGGTTGAAGGCTCCATTATTATTTACGATCCCCAGAAAAATCAAATTTATGAACATAACCCAAAGCGCAACCAAACGCCGTTTTCTCCCGCTTCCACTTTTAAGATTTTGAATTCGCTGATTTCTCTCGATGCCCAAGTGATTCCCGATCAGGATGTGCGGTTCACTTGGGATGGCATTCAGCGCCCCTTTCCCGGTTGGAACCAAGATTTGAACATGCGCGAGGCCTTCAAGGTTTCAGCCGTCTGGTTCTACCAAATTTTGGCTCGGCGTATCGGCTATGAACGCATGAAAGCCGGGGTAATTGGGGCAAATTACGGCGATCGCAACATTGGCGATTCTGCCAATATTGATCAATTTTGGCTATCGGGCCCGCTCAAAATCACGCCCGAAGAACAAATTCAGTTTCTTCAGCGTCTTTATTTGAACCAGTTGCCTTTTTCTGAACGCTCGATCTCGATCGTGAAAGACATCATGATTATGGATCAAACGGCGCAATATACCGTCAGGGCGAAAACGGGCTGGGCCATGCGCTCAAACCCCCAAATTGGCTGGTATGTGGGCTATTTAGAGCAAAATCAGCAGGTCTATTTCTTTGCCACAAACTTGGAACTTCCGGAGCCAGCCCAAGCAACTGCTCGCAAGGAAATTACCTACCGCTGCCTTAAAACATTGGGGCTGCTGTAGTCCTAGCGTTCAATTGCAAATAAATTCCTGCAAGTAAATTACAGAATCCTGAGGTTGACAAAATTGGATCGATAGATTTCTTCCTAATTTTGTGCTTGGGAGCCTTGATTCTCGTCCTGTTAGTCTTGCTGAGCTAGGTTCTCTGAAAATTCAGTAGAATCATATTACTTGTCCATTGATGATCGGTTACCAATCAACTGGCAATCGATCAATTGACAAGCTATCAAAAAATCAATTTGGGTTGATGCCGTGAGCAATTCCGTAAACCATTCCCAAGGGCGGAACTGGCGCGATCGCCTCATGCAAATTTGTTTTGATCGATCGGGGCGATCGCCCTGGCCCTTGTTGTGGAGTCTCGCGATCGCGGCGCTCTATGGTGGCCTGTCTCTGCATCAAGGATTCAGCGGTGAATTTGTGGTGCAAGATGACGCTCGCCAGCATGTGTTTTGGATGCAGCGATTTTTAAATCCTAGCCTTTTTCACAATGATCTGATTGCCGATTATTTTGAATCGATCGCCCCGATCGGCTACACCAAGCTCTATCAACTGGCCGCTTTCTTCCAAATCAATCCCCTAATTTTTAATAAACTCCTACCGCCCATTCTTGGACTGATTATCACTTTCTTTACCTATCGGGTCACTTTTGCTATTTTCCCAGTTCCGGTAGCCGGTTTTCTAGCAACCGTCTTGCTCAACCAAAGTCTTTGGCTAAAAGATGACCTAGTTTCTGGTACGTCGCGTGCTTTTGCTTTTCCGCTCTTTTTAGCAGTTTTGGATGGATTAGTTCGCAAGTCGCCCCAACTGTTGTGGAGTTCCATTGCCCTTCAGGGGTTAATTTGTCCAACCTATGCCTTGGTCTCCGGTGGTTTAATCTCGCTGAAACTTGCTTGGGTGGGCTATCAAAAGCTGGAACGCGCCTGGTTGTCAGCCGCTTGGACGATTCGCAATCCTTCGGACTTGAAAGTGGCAGAAGACTTGGCATTACAGAAATCAGATCTGGTTTTGGCAATTCAAAGCCGCCTCATTGATGCGGAACGCCAACAACTATTTTTATATATTGGTGCTTTGGGCAGCTTGTTTTTGGTGCTGTTGCCGGTGCTCTTTTTGGGGCAAGATTTCGGGCCGGTGGTTTCTGAAAAAATTGCCCGCACCATGCCGGAATTTCTGGATGGAGGGCGCACAAATATTTTTGATCGTGACTGGATTGATTATTGGTTTTTCGGTCGTGGCACTAATCTCATTCCTCGATCGCTCCTTACGCCAGTCACTTTAATTTTTGGCTTTGCTTTACCTCTTTTTCAACCCTCCCTTTCGCAGCTCAACGGTATTCAAGCGCGATTTCCCCTCAGTCACCGAATTACGCCGGAGGTCAACAATTTATGGCAACTGGGCTTGGCTTCGATCGGGTGGTTTTTGTTGGCCCATGGATTGTTATTTCGGCTCCACTTGCCCAGTCGCTACACGGGGCACAGCTTCCGAATCATAATCGCGATCGCGGCGGCCATTAGCCTTGTGATTGTTTGGGAAGCTCTCCAGCGCTGGGCCGGGCGATCGATTCCAAATTTTGATTCCTCTGCGGTTTATTCCTTGCCCCCGCTTTTCAATGCTCCAATTTCGCAAGCCATTCGACCAAAACCGAAATCCCTTCGTTGGAAAGTCTATCTTTCCAGAAGCTTCAGCATGATTTTAATCGTGCTGGTGTTGGGATATCCGCTGTTGGTTCCCACTTTTCCAGCAAATAGTTATCAAACGGGTCGTGCCGTCAAGCTCTATCAATTCCTTCAGGGGCAACCAACGGATATCAAAATTGCTTCCCTGAGCAGTATTGGGGATGATATTCCCACCTTTGCCGGACGTTCAATCCTCACGGGCAAAGAATATGCCGTGCCCTACCACTTGGGATATTACCGCCTGTTTCGGGAACGAATTTTACGAACCATTGAAGCCCAATACAGCACCCATGCCCAATCTGTGAAATTCTTTTTGGCGCGATATCACATTTCATTTTGGCTGATCGATCGAGCCGCTTTTTCAGAAAATTACCTCAAAGATTCTTGGCTAGAGCAATATCCAGAGGCTAGTGAACCAGCGCTGCAAACCCTGAGGCAGGGACAAACACCCCTCGTGCAATCCCTCATGAATAGTTGCGCCGTGTTGCAAGATCAAACCTGGGTGTTGTTAGATGCGCAATGTTTACGGGATAGCTAATTTTGAGAATTGTGGTGAAAATCCTAGGAATTTTTAAATTTAAAAGGATACTTGAAAAGCCAAAATTGCCACTCTGTATGCTTGGGTTATCATCGCAAACAAGGGGCTTAAGCCCCTTGTTCCAGGACTATTAGTGCTTGCATTTATTAGTGCTTGCATTGACACTTGTTCAGCATCAAGGAAATTTTTTAGATCGTCTCTAAAAATGCAATACTGCCTTTAAAGCTGTTGGAATTGCCGCATGAATTTCCGATCAATATAGTCTTTCCAAACCCAAGCCCAAGCTCCCGTAAAAGCCCAACGGCCACGGGTAGCGATCGCCTGGCCATTGGCTAAGTTAATAAGGCTGAGAAATTGCTTTTGGGCTTTGAAAGGTTTCAGCGGCTGGCCCAAAATGGCTGCTCGCAAGTTGTCAGCCAGGGGGCGGCCTTGACGCACCGCAAACACGCCGGCCTTGGGGCGTGGCTGTTCCACCATCGTCGCCACATCTCCCGCCGCAAAGACCTGGGGATGGGAGCAGGATTGCAGATAGCGATTAACCGCAATAAATCCCTGGGGATCCGTGGCGAGGCCGGTGGCCGCCAACCAAGGGGCTGCTGCGGCTTGGGTGGCCCACAGCACCCGATCGCCCCAAAACAGTTGCCCCGAGGCGGCCCGCAACTGAGTATCTGTGCCTACGAGGGTGGCGTGGGTGATAGTTTCACTCAAAACCAGCTCAATTCCCTGGGCTTGCAGCACCTGGGCCACCCGATCGCCCACTGCCGGGGCCAAATGGGGCAGGAGTTTTGCCTCTCGCTGAATCAAAGTAATCGACAGGCGATCGCCCACCAGGGGTTGCAAACGTCGCTGGGCCGCCAAGGCCAGCTCAACACCACCCGCGCCGCCCCCCACCACCACCAACCGCAGCGGTCTGGATCCCCATTGGGGCAAGGCCGACAATAGCGCATCCCAGTTGGCCAACAAGGCTTGGATCGGCTTCGCGGCAATGATCGATCGCCCCAGAAGGTGTTGAACGCCCGGGGGAACCAGGGGCGTGCTGCCCAAATTAACCGAGAGCCAGCGAAACCCAACCGTTTCCCCGCTGGCTAGTTGCACTTGTCGATCGCCCAAATTCAATCCCACAGCGCGATCGACCCGCAACGCCACCCCCGCCCGATCGCACAGGGCCCGCAAATCAATAAAACAATCTTCCCGGCCATAACCCCCCGCCACATGGCCGGGAACCATGCCCGAGTAAGGTGCTCGGGGTGCTTCGCTGATCAGGGTTACCGAGTCGATCGCGCCGCTGGGCAGGGGTTTTTGGATCAACCGTCGCAAGGCGATCGCGTGGCTGTGGCCGCCCCCCAACAAAACCAAGGACTGGGCTGACTGTGGCAACTTTCAAAATCCCCAAATTCGCTAAATTTCCTAGATTTTCTAGATTTCCTAGATTTTCTAGATTCCACAATGAAAAATAAAAGATAAGAAATAAAAGAATAAAAGATAAAAAAACCCACCCAACAAAAGCTGCCACATAGGACAAATTGGGCGGGATTAATTAAACAGCTCAGTGCTGAATTTTCAGTGCTGAATTTTTGTATGGGATTAGCACTTAATTCAGAATTAGCACTTATTCAAATCAATGCCAGCTTCCTTAGCAAATGCTTGCAGACCCTTGGTGTTCAGGGTTTTCAGAGCTTTGGTCGAAAGACGCAACCGCACCCAACGATTACCTTGGGGCCACCAAATTCGCTTCCATTGCAGATTAACTTCTTGGAGCTTTTTGGTGCGGCGGTGCGAGTGGGAAATGGCGTAGGCGTTGTTCGCCTTTTTGCCGGTCAGTTGGCAAACACGGGACATGACGTTCTCCAAGCAGGACGAAAAGGTAAAACTTAGCGGTTGTGTTGATCCCGGCCCATCAAGCGATCGGGATAAGATTCACCACAACTCCAACCCAAAAGATGCCTCTCCAGGCAATGGCCCGTTGGCAGCATCGGCCATGGCGGTCGGCTTAGGCGGGCGATCCTTCAGCGGGCGATCGATGACCGATTGAGAGCGCGATTGATCAGTATAACCCAGATGGCAACCCAACCCGGACAGCCCAGCCCGCCAGAAGCCCATTCCGCCCTTAAGACCAATGCCGATCGACCCGATCGATCGCCTGTGATTAGCAGTCTCTGGCCAGCAGTCTGTGGCTCAGATCAACCCCTCCTAGGGCAGGGAATGTTTCGATCGCCCCCCATGCAAACTACAAGTATCTGACTCGCGAGCCTCGCCCCCGGTCGTTTCCTCGTTGGGCGGTGTGGGGATCAACTTTTGGCGAGACAGCCGTAGCCGAATTTGATCCAAATAATCCTGCACACAGACGGGCCCCCGTGGCGGCGGCCCATCATCGGGCCAAGAGGCCAAATCCTGACAGGGACAGGGCCCCGCCTCCAAGTAGCTGTCATTGATGGGATAGAGCAAACTACACCGCGCGCAGGGCAGCAAGCTCCAATGTCCCGACAATAAATCTTTCATGGAACAGACCGTGCCCGCCAGGTGATACATCTGGGGTTTTTCGAGAATTTGCCGCCAAAGTTGCTCAAATTCTGCGGAGTAAGCTTCACCGTCAATGGTGCGGCGAGTCCCGAGCAAGCGATCGTCGTGACCGCACACCACTTGCTTACCCAACTGCAACCAAAGAGCAAGATATTGTTTGACGCGTTCTTCAGGAGCCATTTTGGTGTGGAGTCCGGGGGCGAGGGCCAAAGGTTAAAGCACTGATGGCCAGGATTTGGGATTAGAGCTAGCTTCGCTAAACAAAACCAGGTTGAGAAACTTGACTAAAAATCAGTTCAAAACTGGCTTTAAAAAGCAAACTAAAACTCCAGGTTGCGGGTTTATTTCCCAAGCACCAGCTTCTGGATTAAGACAATAACTGGGAGACTGCCTAGGAAAATATCTGGAGGGTATTCGGAGAAACGTCTAAAGAAATAATTGGGGGAAACCTGAGTGAACAGCTCGCATGAAAACAGGTTAACCGAAAAGCTTGAATGGAAAATTGAGTTACTAACTATCCTGCTTTCGATCCTAAGCTAAGGTTAGAGGGGTCACCGACAAAGAATCTTGAGCTTAGATTAAAGTTTTGGACAATTTTTGGACAATATTTAAGGAAATTAAACAGTTTTTATCCAGTTGTTAAGGATTGACCGATCGCCCGTAAATTCACTGCAAAGCCCGCTGTGACCAGATAACAGGCATTGGATCGACTACCCAATTCCCGCACGAGTTTGCCGAGGCGATCGCGAAACAGGCGACCAGCGGGGAAGGCCGGAACCACACCCCAGCCCGTTTCTTCGGCCACAAAAATACACATGGCTGGCAAGGCCGCACAGGTGGCCAACAGCACTTCACAGGTTTGTTGCCATTCGGGATCGGGGCGATCGAGCCAGTTGGCCACCCAAGTTCCCAGTGAATCCACCAGCAAGCAACTATCGGCGGGCGCTTGGCCCAAGGCCGCAGCCAGCTCCAGCGGCACTTCCCAATTTTGCCAAGTTTCCGGGCGGCGCTGGCGGTGTTGGGCCACACGATCGGCCCACTCTTGATCCTGGGGATCCAAGTACGAGGTAGCCACATAGATGACCGATCGCCCCGAGGCCGCGGCCAACCGTTCCGCCCACTCACTCTTGCCCGATCGCGCCGGCCCCGTCACCAGCACCACCCGTGACCATCCCGATTCTGAAGTCTGAGGCTGAGTCATGATGATGGGTTGCCCAATCGGGGTTACTCAGGGGGCTACTTAAGGGGCTTTGCCCGGTTAATTGCCCGGTTAATTGCTCAATGAATTGCTCAATGAATTGCTCAACAAACTGCTCAGTAAAGCATTCGGTGAATGAGCTACTCGCTGACCCGCGACATCAAAAACCAAGGGGCCAGCCCGATCGCGCTCCCAATGCCCACAGCACTGGCCGCCAACATTTGCCAAAACGATTGCCAGCGCGATCGGCCCGCCACCCGCAATTCCACCTTGGCCAAAAATTCCGCCGCCAACAACAACATCACATCCGTTGTAATGTCCAACCGCGACAGCACAATCACCACGCCCATTGCTGCCAAAATTGCGCCCCCGAAAGACTTGGTGGCCGTTTGAAACCAAGAAAAACGCCCAAACTCTGGCCAAGGCAACTTAAGGGTAAACAGGGCCGCCAAAGCCACGGCCACCAACAAAGCCACTCCCGCCACCTCTACCAGCGAGGGGGGCCGGGGCACAGCCAGCAACGCCACCCAACTCAAGGCTAAGTAAACCAACGCCAGGATGAATAGCGATAGTCCGGTGTAGTTGTTGTATAAGCGCATGGAACCTTGTCTCCTCTTCAACTACAAGGTTTTGTCTGTAAAAAAGGCAATTTTCCTGGAAAATCAATGCGTAATTGAGAGGCTAATGAATTTTAGGAAATCGGAGAAGTTAAAAGCTAGTGGAAATGGCTTGAACCGGGCAGGTGGGAACACATTGCTCGCAAACTACACAGCGCGATCGAGCAAATTCTAGGCGGAAAGTTTCTGGGTGCAGCGACAACGCCCCCGTGGGACAAACGCCCGTACAAAGACCGCAGTGGACACAGCTTGCTTCATCGATCGAGATTTCTCGATTGGCAGAAGAAACATCAATATCGAGGGATTCCATCCACTCCATGGCCGCGTCCATTTGGTCAATGTCGCCAATGAGTTCAACGACTAATTTTCCAACGCGATCGGGGGCCACTTGCGCTCGAATGATGTTGGCAGCCACATTAAATTCTTTCGCCAATCGATAGGTGATTGGCATTTGCACCGCATGTTTCGGAAAGGTGAGTGTGACGCGCTTTTTCAAAACAAATCACCGCCAGCGAACGATCGGGGGAACCAGGGCAATCGGGTCAATTCAGGTCAACTTAGGTTAATTCGGCTTAGTTCAAATTGGTTCAGATTAGTTCAGATCGGTTCAGATCAATATAGGGAAAACCACAGCGCTCGGGCCGGCGGACAGGCCGATCGAGCCTTCAGCGACCAATACCCCCTAAATCCTAAATAGCGAGCGGCCCATCCAGCGGTGACTCAACAAGCCCATGAAGACATGTAACGAAGTTGTTACAATCAAAATAGCCCTTGCAGAATACTGTTAACCCTAGAACACTGACCGAAGCGCCAATCACCGAAAGCGGTCGTGATTGGGGTCGTGGGGGCGATCCCGTTGGTTTCGGAGTTGCGGGATTTGGGCGATCGGCCCAACCTGCGCCGAAAATTCTGGAGCACCAGCCACGGGGAACCAGAAACGAGTAACCAAAAAAAGTTCGGGACCGATCGTCCTTGGCTCTTGAGGACTGTATCGCTAGCCTAGCACCAGAACTGAGCCGCCATTCCGCTTTGCCCTCTTGTTTTGCCATTCTGCCATGAGCCAGCTTTCTCCTGAACCGACTTCCCAGCCCTCAACCGTGATCCCCGGAGCTGCCGCGGCCGTTAGTCGTCTGCCAAATTTGGTGGTGGCCATTGTGGCGGCGTTGTTGGGGGTGGTGTTGTTTTTAGGGCTACGCACGGAACCCAACAGCAACATTCTGGAACGGCTGGCACGTGATTCTGTGCCGTTGGATCAGGCGATCGTCAATGGCAAGCCGACGGTGCTGGAGTTCTATGCAGATTGGTGTACCAGTTGCCAGGCCATGGCGAATGATTTGCGGGAGTTGAAGCAGGACTATGGCGATCGGGTCAATTTCTCGATGCTGAATGTGGACAACACCAAATGGCTACCCGAAATTCTGAGCTATCGAGTGGATGGAATTCCGCACTTTGTCTTTTTGAATGCCCAGGGTCAGGAGTTGGCCCAGGCGATCGGGGAGCAGCCGAAATCAATCATGGCGGCGAATTTGGCGGCCTTGGCTGACGGAACCGTCATCTTGCCCTATGCGAAGGTCAACGAAGGTCAAACCTCTGAGTTTGATGCTCCGTTGTCTGGAGATGCGGCCCAAAAATCGGCGGCAACGGATCCTCGCAGTCATGGTGCGTCAGTTGCCAATTAGGACAGGGTAACCGGCCGTGAATGTCGGGAATGCTCAACAGTCCCTAAAACCACCAGTCTAGAAGTTTCTAAAAAACCTCTAGCAACTTCTAGAAATACGGCTAGAACTACAGCCGTCCATTTTTACTTTTCCTTGGCCCCTGGCATGTCTTCCCGTCTTTTTACAACTCGAACTCAACTGGCTCGTGGCCAAGGTAAATCGGTTGTGCCGCGAGTTTATGAACAGTCGATCGCAATTCAGGCTAGTGCCACGGCGGTTGAGTGGTGCTTCACCGATCGCGAGCTGATGCATCGGTGGCTAAACCCAGCCCTGCGCTGTGATCCCGTGGGCGATCGCTGGGGAACCGATTTGGGCGATCGCACCCGATTTGTGTTGCAAATTCCCCTGCTGGAACCGGCGCTGCAATGCACGGTGGCGGAGCGATCGCCTGGCAAAATTGTTTGGGCTTTTTCTGGCTTTTTTGTGGGGCGCGACTCTTGGGAATGTATTCCCGATGGATCCGGCACTCAGTTAATCAATCGGTTTGAGTTTGTGATCCCCAATCCCCTTGTTCGCTGGGGGTTCGATCGGGTGGCGGCTGGCTGGGTGCAAGGCGACATGCAAGCCCAGCTCCGTCGTCTGAAGCGCGTGGCCGAGGAAGTCTACCACCTGCGATCGGGGCGATAGCACTGTCCTACGTAAAATTACGTAACCAAAATAGAACATTGTCCGGAAATCGCCGTCAAGCTCTCTAAAAGACAGTAGAGTTCAGAAGGATAGCCTCTTTTCCTGCGGCTTTTTCAGGTGGGCTTTCCTTCGTTCTGGTTTTTTCTTGGATGAGCACCATGGTCGATTCATTTTGCCATGGGTTCATTCACCGACTTTTTTGATTTCTGGATTGATTTCTGGATTGATTTCTGGATAAATTCCTGAGTTGATTCCTGGATGAATTTCTAGATCAATTCCTGGATTGGTTTCCATGGAGTCGGTGAAAATACCAGTTCCTCGCCACAGATCTGCCACCGAACTGCTACGTTGTCGGAGGGTTTGGTATGTCTAGAGCATCTTCAATGCACCTTGCTCCCCAGGAGCTAACATCCATCGAGCAGGATGTTTTACGTGTTATTCAACAGTGCGATCGCAAGGGTTTTGCAGCCACGTTGGATTTGATTCAAGTGAACACGGGCTATGCGCTGGACGCGATCGAGCGGGCCGTTGAACATTTGATTCAAAGCCGTCTAATTCGTCCTCTGAATACGGAAGCTTGGGGTGATTGATTGCGGGCCGGCGGAATAGGAAATTTCACTGAAGAAACTTCACTGAAGACTGCTCCCAATCATCTAGCCTTTCCCTCTAGTCCTTGAGGCCCAAGTGGGATTGAATCTGTCGCAGCAGCTTGTGCATTTCGGGCAAGCGGCGATAGATGGCTGAGGTTCTGAGCCATTGACTGTTGGAAATGGCTGGGTAGCCGGAGACAATCTCACCGGCCGGTACGTCACTGTGCAAACCGGACTTGGAGGAGGCGATCGCCCGATCGCCCATTTTGACGTTGTTGGCCACGCCCACCTGCCCGGCCAGAATCACCCCTTTGCCCAATTCCACGCCCCCTGCCAAGCCCGCTTGGGCCGCGATCGCGCAGCCTTCGCCCAGTTGGCAGCCATGGCCAATGTGAACCATATTGTCAAGCTTTGTGCCCCGGCCAATGCGGGTTTCGCCCATGGCTGGCCGATCGATCGTGCTGTTGACTCCCACATCCACACCGTCTTCGAGCACAACGCGCCCGGTTTGATCCAGCTTTTGCCAGCCTTGGGCCGTGGGCACAAAGCCAAATCCTTCATCGCCAATGACTGCGCCACTGTGGATGATGCAATGTTGCCCAATGATCGATCGCTCGTGGATGGTGCAGTTGGCATGGAGCCAGGAATCGGCCCCGATCGACGCACCCCCATAAATCACCACATTGGCCATTAAGCAAACCCGATCCCCGATCGTCACCCCCTCATAAATCGCCACATGGGGCCCGATCGACACTTCCTGACCCAGTTGCACAGTCGGATCAATCCAGGCGCTGGGGTGAATCCCCGGCTTGGGTTTAAAGGGTTGATAGAACAGCCGCACTGCCACGGCAAATAGCATTTTGGGATCTTGCACCGCCACCCAGGCCAACCCCAGCTCGCGAGCTTGGCTAATTAGCTCAGGACGGTTGGGCAAAATCACGGCGGCTCGGGTGCTTTCCAAGCAGTCCGCAAATTTATCGCCTTCCAAATAGGTCAACTGACCGCCCTGGGCCTGGGCGATCGGGGCGATCGTTGTCAGTTCAGGATCATCCGCCAAGGAAAATTGATCGAAGGGGCGATCGCTCAGCTTTTCTAACTGCTTTAATAATTCGCTAAATTTCATGGCTCAAACTTAACGGCTTAAATCTATTCAAACTTAAGTTATTCAGACTCAAGTTATTCAAACTCAAGAGTCATTCCAAAAACCCCAAGTAGGAAAGCGGAAACCCGGTTGGGGACGCACCGTCGTGCGCCCTCGCAGGAGGATTGCAACGATGGTGTGCCCCCAGATTCCATATGAAGATTGCAAGGCAAGGGATGAGGATTGCAAGGCAAGGGGCTTAAGCCCCTTGTCCCTACGGTCTTCAGGGATTCCTGCAATCTTCAGCGGTTAATGGATCCTAGCCTGAGATTTAGGCTTCATCCAATGCCGCAATCCCAGGCAGCACTTTGCCTTCCAGCAACTCCAAGCTTGCACCGCCACCGGTCGAAATGTGGCTCATTTGGTCAGCCACACCCACCTTTTCCACCGCTGCCACCGAGTCGCCACCACCAATAATCGTGGTCACGCCCTTCGGAGTCAGGGTCGCCAAGGTTTCCGCGATCGCCTTGGTGCCAGCCGCGAACTTGTCGAACTCGAACACGCCCATGGGCCCGTTCCAGATCACCGATTGGCAGGTTTCCAGCGCCTTTTGGAACGCCGCCACCGAGTCGGGGCCAATGTCCAGACCCATCCAGCCATCGGGGATTGCATCCACGCTGACGGTTTGGCTGTTGGCATCGGGCGCAAAGTTATCGGCCAACACCACATCGGTCGGCAACAACAGTTCCACGCCCTTGTCCTTGGCCTTCGCTTCCAGAGCGGAGGCCAGATCCAGCTTGTCATCTTCCACCAACGACTTGCCCACGGCCAAGCCGCGTGCTTTGTAGAAGGTGAAGATCATGCCACCGCCGATGAACAGCTTGTCCACCTTGTCCAGCAGGGTTTCGATCACGGTGATTTTGCTCGACACCTTCGAGCCACCCACAATTGCCGCTAGAGGACGCTTGGGGCTTTCGATCGCCGCTTGCAGGTATTGCAGTTCCTTTTCGATCAGGTAACCCGCAACGGAGGGGCTGAGGAACTTGGTCACGCCTTCGGTGGAGGCATGGGCCCGGTGAGCCGTACCGAACGCATCGTTCACGTACAAATCAGCCAGCGAAGCCAGCTTCTTCGAGAACTCAGGATCGTTTGCTTCCTCTTCCGCGTAGAACCGCACGTTTTCCAGCAGCACCACATCGCCATCGTTCATGGCTGCAACCGTTGCTGCTGCCTCGTCGCCAATGCAGTCGTCGGTTTTAACTACCGGTTTGCCCAGCAGTTCCGACAGGCGCACGGCCACGGGCGTGAGACGCATCGAATCAACAACCTTACCCTTAGGACGGCCGAAGTGGCTGGCCAGGATGACCTTCGCGCCTTTGCCGGTCAGGTCTTGGATTGTGGGCAGGGCGGCCCGAACCCGGGTGTCGTCGGTGATTTTGCCAGCATCGTCGAGAGGTACGTTGAAATCAACGCGCACAAGGACGCGCTTGCCAGCTACATCAGCCGCCGACAAATTTGCTACAGTTTTCTTTGACACGATAAAAACCTCCTTTCAATGCGTCTCGCGGAAATTCGCGCGGGAGTTTTCGCGGAAGTTCACGCGGTGAATATTTTCCCCTAAAGATGTTCGAGACGATTCTTTTTCCGATCGATCGATCGCCCGAATCTCGTGAGGCGGCCGAAACCGTTGCCCAACTGGCGCAACTGCACAACAGTCGATTAGTCATTCTGTCGGTCGTTCCCGGCCCCGATGAAGGGGCCATTGAAGCGGCTGAAACCCTCCTCAGCCGGGCTAAAGCCATGTTTGCTGAGCGGGGCCTCGAAGCCGAAGTGATTGAGCGCGAGGGAATGCCTGCGTTCACCATCTGTGATGTGGCCGATGAAGTGGAAGCCAGCCTGGTCGTCATGGGCAGCCGGGGCATGGGTCTAACCACCGAAGGAGCCGCCGAAAGCACTGCCCATCGCGTCATTGACTTGTCTCCCTGTCCGGTGTTGATCGTTCCTTAGCACCAGGGATTCGTAAAACAGCAAAGCCAACACCAGCCAAAATCAAAACTAAAACAAGCTTGTCTGAAGCCTTGGACTGGAGTAATTCTGCCAGGGAAAGTCAGTTTCTAAAGAGTTCCCGTGCATTTACGCCGGAGCGCGGCAGGCTTCATACATTGCTAAATTAGGGCGCTTTCCTTGCTAAAAAGGAGAGCGCTTTTGCTTGTTATCAGAGTTATGGTGGGATTAATTCCTGCAAAAGCTTCCTGCAAAAGCTGGTTAGACCCATGCGACATTTCCCGGGACACCAGCGCCCCCCTTCTAACTCTGGGTCTTATTTTGGGTACTTATGAATTTCGGGTCTCTACAGCAGGTCAGTTTTCCCGGGTATCTGAAAAGGCTGGCTCGGCGAATTGCAACACATAAACTTCCCCTCAATTACGTCATTACGGTTCCCTTTGTGCTGCAAGTGGGAATCGTGGTGGGCTTGGTGGGATATTTGTCCTATCGCAGTGGCAGCGATGCTGTTGAATCTTTGGTCGATCGATTGCTAGACAATAAAGCAAACCAAGTTCAGCAGGATTTAGATCATTACCTATCGATTCCTAAAATTACAACTCAAAACAATGCTTTTTTGATCCGTAAAGGTCACTTGAATAGCCTAGACCTAGACGAGCTTGAGTCATTTTTTATTGAACAGCTTAAGCTATTTCCTAAACTGAGTACTTTAGCCCTGTCTAATGAAGCGGGCGATTTTCTAGCCGTTGAACGTCCGGATCCAAATGCGCTGATTATTCGTCGGTTGCAAGCTGCCTCACCCGATCGATCGCTCCTTCGCTATTGGGCAAATCGTCAGGGCCAGCAGCGCGTTTTGCTCGAAGTTCGCCGTGATTATTATCCCCATCGCGATCCACCCCACGATCCTTGGTACTTGAAGGCTCAGCGCAACCCTACTGGTCTTTGGACGATGGGAATTAGTCTATCTAAGGGCAAGCAAAATCCCATCTTGCACTTAATTCGGACTGTGCCTTTTTATGACCAGTCGGGTCGGTTTCAAGGAGTTTTAGGAGCGAGTTTTTACTTACAGCAATTTGGGGACTTCCTCCAGTCCATTAACACCAATGATCAGGGGCAAATTTTTGTAATGGAACCCAACGGGCTGTTGGTGGCCAGCTCTGCCAATGAATTGCCCTTTGATGCCAGTCCTCGAAAAATATTAGCCCAAAATACTCAACACCATAATCGGCGCTTGGATGCCACTCAAAGCAAGGATAGTTTAATTTCAAAAACGGCACAAATTATTAGAAACAACAAAATCAACCTAGAGCAAATTGAAACGAAGCTTAAGCTAACAGTTCAAATTCAAGAGCAAAACTATTTTGTGCAAATTATTCCTATCCGAGGCGAGCTGAACTGGTTCACGGTGATTGTGCTACCCCAGTCGGCATTTATGGATCAAATCCATAGCAATATTTACCGCACAATCTTGCTTTGCCTGTTGGCTTTGTTGGGAGCAGTAGCCACAGGAATTTGGACTGGCTATCGGATTAGTCGATCGCTCCAATGGTTGCGAGTGGCGACCAAGGCTCTCAACCATGATCACCACACCCAAGAATTACAGCCAATTGAAAATGTCCAGATTTTGGAATTTGATCTGCTCAATCTTTCCATTCAAAAAGTTCTGAAAGCACTGAAAAAATCTCGACAAGCCCAGGCAGATTATGAAAAAACCCTGCAATTAAAGGTTGAAGAAAAAACCGCCGCCTTACAAAAGAGCCAAGCCCGTCTTTTAGAAGCCCAAAGAATTGCCCATGTGGGCCATTGGGAGCTGAATGTGGCCAAGCGAGCGATCGTTTGGTCACCAGAAATTTATCGAATTTGTGAACTTGACAAACCCACCAAGGGTTTAAAAGCTCAGCAACTAATCAACCTCATCCATCCGGCCTATCGAGAACGATTTCAGCAGGATGTCATTGATTTAGTGATTGCTCATCGGGCTTTTGATGCTGATTTACGAATCATCACGGCTAAGGGCAATTCTCGTTACATTCAAATTAAAGGCAAGCCGATTTTGAATGCACAGCAAGAAATTATTCAAGTTACCGGAATCATTGCAGATATCACAGAGCGCAAGCAGCTAGAGCGGGCCCTCAAAACATCGGAGGCCCAAGCCAAGGACATTTTAAACAGCGCGATCGCGGGGATCGTGAGTCTGCGTTTTTTTAAGAATCACACCTGGAAAATTGATCGTGTTTCTGCCGGTTGTGAAACCTTATTTGGCTATACCTGCGAAGAGCTATTAGCTAATCAAAATCTTTGGATGCAAGATATTGAGCCGGAAGATTTGCAAAACATTCAAGATCAAATTATTGAAGATATTTTTCATGAAAGAACGGGAACCTATGAATATCGAATTTGTGATCACCAAAGGAGGATTCGGTGGATTTCCCAAACGAATAATGCCGTTTGGGATTTGTTGGGAGATTGTTGGCACGTGACAATTACCGCCATTGATGTCACTGATCGCAAGCTAACAGAGGTTGCCCTGAAAAAAAGTGAATCAAGATTTCTCGATATTTCCGATTCTTCACCGGCTAATATCTATATTTTGGTGCGTCGTCTGGATGGTTCCTTTTATTTTGAGCACATCAGTCGGGCGGCTGAAACCATTCATGAAATTCCCGTGGCGACGATTCTTCAGGATGCCAATATTCTGCTCGATCGCATCCACCCCGATGACCAAGCAGCTTATAACCAAGCCGTTGAACGCAGCATTGAAAACTTACGACCCTTTGAGCATGAATGGCGCGTCATTAATCCATCGGGGAAGGTGAAATGGTTGCAGGGAAGTGCTAGCCCAAAACGGCGAGAAAATGGCGAAATTGCTTGGTATGGCGTTGCAATTGATATTACCGATCGCAAGATTGCTCAAGATGCCTTGAATGAAAGTGAAAGTCGGCTCGTGAGGCTTTCTAGTGTGTCTCCTGTGGTGATCTATTCCGTGGTGGAAGAACCGGGAAAACCGGTGGAGTATGAATATCTTAGCGCTGCTTTTGAGGAAATTCATGAAGTTCCTCTCAGTGCGGCGATCCAAAATCCCATGATTACTTTTAATCAAATTCATCCGGATGATCAAGAAAGCTATATCCAGGCTGTGGAATGGTCCAGCCGAAATTTACAGAACTTCCGCCATGAGTGGCGAATTATTACACCTTCTGGCAAGGTGAAGTGGTTGCAAGCCAATTCACGCCCAGAGCTTCGTGGAAACCAAGAAATCGTTTGGCATGGGGTTGTTCAAGATATTACAGATCAAAAGGCGATCGCCAACGCCTTGGCTAAAACAACGGAAGAACTCGATCAATTCTTTTCGGTGGCACTGGATTTACTATGTATTGCGGATATTAGCGGGCGCTTCCAACGCTTGAATTTACAGTGGTCTAAAATTCTGGGCTATCCCTTAGAAGAATTAGAGGGATCGCGGTTTATGGACTATGTTCATCCCGATGATGTTGAAGAAACTATGCTGGCTTTGAATGAACTGGTTAATCAAAAGGAGCTTCATGGATTTGTGAACCGCTATCGTTGCCAAGACGGTTCCTATCGTTGGATTGAATGGCGCTCCGTGCCGGTTAACTCGGTGATTTATGCGGCAGCTCGCGACATTACCGATCGCAAGCTGGCCGAACTGCAACTTCAGGAAGCGAAGGATAAGGCTGAGGCAGCTAATCGGGCAAAAAGTCTATTTCTGGCAAATATGAGCCATGAACTCAGAACACCTTTAAATATTATCTTGGGATTTTCGCAGCTCATTAACCGTGATATTCATTTATCAGAAAGTCATCGTGAATATATGAATTTAATTCAGAATAGCGGCACTCATTTACTAATGCTCATTAATGATATTCTGGATCTTTCTAAAATTGAAGCGGGTCAATTCACCCTTGACGAAGAAGAAGTAGATCTTTATGAAATTCTCTATTCCTTGCAAATTGCCTTTCAACAACAGGCTCTTAAGCGAGAAAATCAACTCATTTTGGAAATTGGCGACAGAGTTCCTCGATATATTATTTTAGATTCCAAAAAACTGAAGCAAATCCTGTTTAACTTGGTTGGTAATGCGATTAAGTTCACCACCCAAGGATCGATCGCGATTCGAGTTGATTTAATTTCAACCCTAATTGTTAATACATTTCAAGTTTATCCCTATTCATCTTTGGCAGAGGGGCGATCGCCGGTTGATTCCGGTGCTTGCGACCCAGCATTAACCGAAAATCCAGATTTCAAGGCTGCAACGTTTCAGTCATGCCAGAACGAGTCCTATAAAGGGCAGTTTTGTAATCATGACTATCTTCAGTTTCAGGTGATTGATACGGGAGCTGGGATTGAATCTGAGGATTTAAAAGCGATTTTTGATGCTTTTTCCCAATCGGCAGCCGGTAAAAAAAGCTCGGAAGGCACTGGTTTAGGCCTAACAATTAGCCAACAGTTGGTGCAGTTAATGGGTGGAGTGTTGACGGTAGAAAGTGCCGTTGGTTTGGGGAGCACGTTCATGTTTACCTTGCCGCTGCGCACCGGCCGATCGCCTGGAAAAAAATCTGAACATCAGCCTTGGGGGCCGCCTCAAAACCAAACGACGATCGCTGAATCAGCTCGATCGCCCGCATCCTTCTGGGGCGATCGCCTGGATTCTAGAATGTTGTCTCCGTCAAGGCTGAGTCACCGGGAATCGGGAACTGTGGCTGATTCTCTGGCGAACGATCGCCCAACAGAATCACCAACGATCGGTTTGGCAGCCATTCGATCGCGCTATCGCATTTTGGTTGTGGACGATCGCCCAGATAATCGCCTGTTGTTAGTGCAATTGTTGAGTCAATTGGGGTTTGTGGTGCAGGAAGCCATGGACGGGGCTGATGCGGTGCAGCGGTGGCAAGATTGGCATCCACATTTAATTTTGATGGATTTAAGAATGCCCGGTTGCGATGGTTATCAGGCAACTCAACAAATTCGGGCGTTGGAGTCTTCGCGATCGACGGTAATTTTAGCCATCACGGCCCAGGCGTTGGTGGAAGATCGAGATCAGGCGATCGCGGTCGGCTGCGATGACTATTTAAGCAAGCCGATTTCCGATCAAGTCCTGATCCAAAAACTGGACTATTACTGTCAGCAAGCCGATCGCTCCTCGGATCCGCTGCATCAGGTCTCTAGGGATCAATCTGATTTTTCATTGACAAAACCGGCTCATTCCCCGGAATTGGTTGCGCCCTTCAATGGTGCTTTGGATAGTCGAGAACCTCCAGATTCATTAGATCCATTAGATCCATTGAATCAACTGCTAAATCAGCGGCCGGATCCCTTCTCCGACCATTTCATGGATTCCTTTCCCGATCAATTGGGCGATCGCGCTGACGCACTCTCAGGCCTTCGGCATCACCAGCGGGGCCAAGAATTGTTGGCCAAAATGCCTCGCGATTGGCTCATGCAGTTACAACATGCCGCAGCCCTTTGCGCTGAAGATTCCATGCGCAAATTACTCCAGACCATTCCCGAAGAGCAGGCCCCGTTGTCTGATTATTTGGGCCAACTGATTTACGATTTTGCCTTTGACAAAATCCATCAACTGGTTAGCCGCTGCCTGAATGAGCCTTTTGAGTAATGTTGAATAATGCGCCTTTTGAATGGCTAGAACTCAGGATAGCAAGCGGGCAGCGGAGCAAAAGAGCCGCAGCATAACCCCTTAAACTTGGCTAAATTCCGCCTTGCTGCGTAAATCTTGCAAAATTCCGTACATTTCCGCCGCAAAGCCCTTGGGGTTCCAAAGCGGGGCGGGATTGGCCGGATTTTTAGCCTGTTGCAACTTGTGGCGCACCGCATTGCACAACTCCCGATCGCGCCCTAAGCGCACCCCCCACTCAATATATTCATCCCAAGTCCAGGCCATGCCCTCCTGGTCGAGGCCCGCCGCCCGCATCAGGGAATAGCCCAAGCGAGAGAAGGACTGCTCGCCCACCCTGGTCACGATCGGTTGGTTGAAGTAAAGGGCTTCCAGGTTGTGGGTTGCGCCGCTGTAGGGATAGGAATCCAGCAACACATCGGTGATTTGATACACGGCCCGGTGCTCTTCCTCGCTGGCGGTGCGGGGCAACATCCGCACCCGATTGGGGTTCACGCCCTGGCGACGGCATTCCTCGTGATAGAGACTCAGCATCAGTTCCAAGTCCCCAATCCGCGATTTGAAGAACAGAATGCTATCGGGCACATAGCGCAGCACATGAACTTGGGCTTGCAGCATTTCCATGCTGACCTTTTGTCCCGTGGGCACGCTGAGGAAAATGGTTTGGTTGGGGTCAATCCGGAACGCTTGGCGCTGTTTGGCCCGATCGGTCGGCACACTCGGCAGATAGGACAGGGCCGCAAAGGAACCCGACATCCGTACTAGCTTTTCGATGTAATAGTGCTCAACGCCGGCCGGGTGGGTGTTCCAGTCCACCAGGTTGTAGTTATCGGGGCAAATGTGGGGCGCGTCGTAGCCCAACCAGGTGAGGCAAACGGGCGCGGGCCGGTGGTAGAGCACTTCCGCGTGAGGCAGAATCGTGATCGAATCGAGGTCAAACAGAATATCGAGGTTGTCTTCCCGGGCCCGGCGAATGATGGTGGGGGCGTTGGCATCGGGGAATCCTTCCTCACCGGGCATGTAGAACTTTTCGGCCAAGCCTTCAAACACCTTGGTTCGATCGTCCTTGGGCATGTCGCCGGTAACGTAGAGGAACAGGTGCGGCGTATGTTCCTTAAGGGCGGTGAGGATTTCGCCGCTGCACCACCCCACGGAATGGCGGCGATAGTGGCGAGACATGAACCCAATGCGCAGCCGATCGGACGTGCGGGGCGATCGGGTCGTGGGCATGGCATACAAGGGGCTGTTGGCGGCTTGGTGGTCTTTAAAGGCATTTTCCACCAGCTTGCGATAGGCTTCCGCCAGGGCGTTGGCCACCCTGGTGTTGGCCGCCACATCGTCCCGCAAGTGTGGCATATCAAACAGCACGTTCCCGTAAAGCTTCGTGATGTCAAAGGGAGAAAGCTGGTCAATGACCTGAACAAACTCACTTTCAATTTCCAGGAACCGCTGACGCGCCACATGGCCCAAGCCGATGAAACAAAAGGCTTTGGTCGAGATGATGCCCGCGAGGACGCGCTCCCGGGGGCTGCTGCCCGGTTCGTTGAAGGTGCGCCAACAGCGATCGGCCACTTGGCGGGCTTGGGGCAGATATCCCCAGAACAGCAGATGTTCCATCAAGTCCCAATGGGCATCCAAGTGCTTGCGATCGAAGTGAATCGCCCGCTCATACCATTCAAACCCTTCCGGGCGCTTGCCCATGCCGACCAGGGTTTGGGCAATTCGGATGTAGCCCTGAATCCCTTGCACTTTTGGATCCACCGCCAGGGCCTGCTGCCAGCACTGAATGGCTTCTTCCTTTTTGTCGGCCACTTCAAAGGCGCAACCCATGCTCCAGTAGGCTTGGGCCATTTGCGGATTGGCCTGAATAGCCCGCTGAAAACATTGGATCGCCTCGTCCGTTTGCCGCTTGCCAAGCAGAATGCTGCCCAGGTTTGACCAAGCTTCTGCGTAGTTGGGGTTCAACTGCACAGCGGTTTGGTAAGCGTCGGCAGCTTCTTGATAGTTGCCGCGGCCGAGCATGATGTTGCCCAGCAGCTTGTGGGCTTCCGGGAAGGCATTTTGGATTGCGAGGGCTTCGGTCACCAGCTCATGGGCCGCGTCCAATTCGCCCCGATCGAACAGCAATGCCCCCAGCCGCTCCAACAACTGGGCAAAGGGAACCGCGATCGCCATGGTGCGCAGGTCGGCTTCGCGTCCCAAATCACAGGTGGTTTGGCTGGCTTTGGGGGGAACGGGCTGGCCAGCGCGATCGGCCTGGATCACGGCGGCGGGAGCTTCAATGCCCCAGAGGGTTGGGCGCACGGCCAACCCCCGACGATAGTGTTGTTCAGCTCCGGCCAGGTCACCAATTTCCAGCAGCAGGTTGCCCGAGACCAGCTCAATTTCGGCCACGCGATCGAAACTACCCGCCAAGTAATGCCACTGGGCATATTGGCTGTAGGCCGGCAACAGATCCGCCACCAAGGCCCGCAGATTATCCAACACCTCCGGACTGTCGGGCTTGATCTTTTGGGCCTTGGTGTAATACTGAAGCGCCTGATCCCAACTGCCGATCGCGTGGCAAATTAGCCCCGAGGTGTTCAACACCGCCGGATCATTGGGGGTGAGGGTGAGGGCTTTTTCCACATATTCCACTGCGATCGCCATTTCGCCCATCTGATAGGCGATCGCCCCGAACCAGTGCAGCGCCTCCGCGTGGTTGGGATGGTGCTCCAGGATTTTTTTGTAAATCAGGCCCGATTGTTCGAGCTGACCCGATCGCAGCAGTTGGATCGCCCGCGTGAGGGCCTGAGAAACAGCAGCATCATCCATGACAAAATCCAGGGCAGAGGGAGGCGAAGTTGGCAAAACGCGCAAGTTGGAGGGAAAAAATTGGCCAGAATCACGACCGTTGATTAACCCCCGCCCGCTTGGGCCCTCCAGTGCTCAGCCCGGCTGACAGGGGTTGAAGATCCCTAGACCACCGTGGCCGGCTCGCGACTGGGTTCGTTGTAGTAATCCACCAGGGTACTGGCGGGAGGATATTGAATCGGCGGCAGGCGATCGGCCGCAAAATCCTTCAGGAACTGCACATGTCGCCAAAGGAGCGCTTGGTGTGAATAACGCTCCAGAACGGTGTTGCGGGCCGCTTGGCGAATGTGGGCCATTTGAGTCGGGTGCTCCAGCACTTCCGACACCCGATCGGCAATTTGCTTAGGCGAGAAGAAATCGGCTAACAGGCCGTTTTCCCCGTCGCGAATCACTTCCTGCACGGGCGCAGTGGCCGAACCCACCACTAAGCAACCGGCCGACATGGATTCAATCATCGACCAGGAGAGCACAAAGGGCCGCGTGAGGTAAATGTGAGCCTTCGAGGCTTGCAGTACCTTCAGGTACAGGCCATAGGGCAAGGAGCCAACGAAGTGGATCCGCGACAGATCCAGGGGCAACCGTTCCAACATCAGTTGCTTATAGGTTTTGCCATCGGGCAGGGCGCGGCCATAGCAAACCCGATCGCTCCCCACAATCACCACATGGCAGTTGGGGCGCTTCTCTTGCAGATAAACCAACGATTCCATGAACTCGGGGAAACCGCGATAGGGTTCCATGCCCCGACCCACATAGGTAACGATTTCATCCACATGGGACAAGTCGAGATTCGGCAGCACGAGCTTGGCGTTCGGCTCGGGCACAAAGAAATCGGTGTCTACACCATCGTGCAGTACATGCAGTTTGGATTGGTATTCAGCGGGGAATTGCGATCGCTGCCAGGCCGTGGGGCAAATTCCTCGATCGCAGGTGTAGAGATCCTGCAAAATCGACGCATTTTTAATCCGAATTCGGGCCTGATCATCCACGGACAAGGGTTCCGCTGGATCAAAATCCGCATCGGCTCCCTTGGATTTATAAAACCACTCGAAATAGCCCAAGAATTTGGTGTCCGGGAAGGCATCCTTCATGAACAGGGTGGATCCCCAACCGGAGTGGCCATAGACCACATCGGGCACAAATCCATTGGACTTCAGCGCGTCGGCCACCCGGAACATGGATTGCCCCTGAAGCACGGCGGCCTCGAAGGGGCGGATGTAGTGATGGGTTCCAGGGGCGGGGTCGCGGCTGGGCTTGAACAATACTTTTTGAACGCCGGCAATTTGCCACTCGGGGTTTTCGTTTTTCGTGCCAAAAACCACTTGGTTTTCGGGATCGCGCCCGAGGGCCGCCGCGACGTGGCGAAACTGTGCGGGGAAGTTGGGATGCAAGAACAGAATTCGCATGATCGCCGTGGGTCGTCCTAAAAGTCGTCCTGAAATTCGATCGAGTCTCAGTGTCCCACCGAAGGGCCAAACGGGCAATGCGGATTTGCGCAAGTTGCCCCTTGACCTGGGGGCCAGCAGCCAGCGACTGGAACCCGCTGCCGGAATTGGGAGCGCTGTTGGGAGCGCTGTTGGGATCGTTCGGTTGAGATGCCTTAAGCAACCCAAACCAGTTCCCCTTGACGGGCTAACGATCGGGAAGCGGCCGCCAACAACCGCACCAGGGCCGTGCCGATGGAACCATCGGAGCGATCGAGCGGTGCGCCATCCAAAACGCCGGCCAGAAATTGATCGCAAACCTGCCCAAGGGGTTCACCGCTCGCCAACTCGATCGACTGCTCCGATTGGTTGCAAGGAAGCCATTGGCTGCCAGATTGTTCCAGGGATCCCGCCCACAGGGTCAGGGGCGATCGGGCGTTCATTTCATCAAAAACCAATGTGCCTCGGGTTCCGACCAGGGCCAAGCGCCGGGCCCGATCGGGATTGTGCCAAGCCAGATGGATCGTGGCGGTGAACTGCTCAGGATAGTAAAGGGTGAGCCAAACCAAATCCGCCAAACCCGCCGCAGGACTGGGGCGATCGGTCACCTCAAGCCCGGTTCCGCGCCCCCGTTGTAACCAGGTTTGCCCCTTGGCTTGCAGGGCGATCGGAGTTGACTGCAGCCAATGGTTAAAGATGGCAATGTCGTGAATGGCCAAGTCCCACAACACATCCACATCCTGGCGCACGGGGCCCAGGTGGGTGCGAGCCGCATAGCCATAGCGCCGATCGCCGATCGCGCCCGATTGCAGGGCTTTGGCCCCCGCTTCCACCGCCGGATGAAAAAGATAGGTATGGTCAACCATCAGCCGACGATCGACCCGTTGCGCCAAGGTACACAAATCCTCGCACTCAGCCACATCCAGGGTTAGGGGCTTTTCCACCAGCACATGCTTGCCCGCCAACAGCGCCGATCGCACCAGTTCAAAATGGCTGGCGGCCGGCGTGGCAATCACCACGGCCCCAATGTCCGGATTGCCCCAGATCGATCGGCGATCGCTGACCCGTTGCACCTCGGCCCAACCGGGATAGCTGGCAAATCGATCGCCCACGGCGGCTAGCAGGTCTGGATTGGTTTCCACCACGGCCTTCAGGTGTGATCGGGGATGCTCCAAAAAATTGCGAATGAGGTGTGTTCCCCACCGGCCCGCCCCAAATACCGCCAGTCCCAATCGATCGGTCATTGCCTTTAGCCCAAAAACGTCAACGAGGAATCTCAACCGAATCAGAGAATGTCTGAAAAGCCAAAATTGATACCCAGAACTGGCCCCAGCGATCGACGGAAACCAGAGGATCAAGCCCCTTGCTCCCACAACCATTGGAGCTGGGCAATTGCTGATCAAGTCCTGAGCAATACTTTTCCAGCAGCCTCTAATAATTCCGGTCTGGAAAATTTCCACCTGGAAAATCTCAGTCCAGAACTTCAGCAATGCACCTCAAAAAATCAGATCCGAAACCCAACCCCAAAGTACTGCCCCAGAAACCAAAAGGGCTGAAGAAGGGCTAAAGGGTCGATCGCTTGTCCAACAGCCAATAGGTATTCATTTCACCACGACCTTTGATGTGAATTGAACCCCGTTCTTCAAAGTGATAGCGATCCTTCAGCCGTTCATAGGTGGAATCGGTGACTTGAATCGAACCAGGAACCCCATGGGACTCCATCCGCGAAGCAATATTAACCGCGTCGCCCCATAGATCGTAGATGAACTTCTTCGTGCCAATCACACCGGCAATCACTGGGCCTGTGTTGATCCCAATCCGGATTTCCAACCGTTCACCCAAGGGCCCCAGTGCATGGGCCATGCTCGATCGCATTTCCAAGGCCATATCCGCCACGGATTCCGCATGGTTTGCCTGGGGAACCGGCACGCCCCCCACCACCATGTAAGCATCCCCAATTGTCTTAATTTTTTCGAGATGGTGCTTTTCCGCAAGCCGATCGAAGGTGGAAAAAACTTGATTTAAGCAATTAATTAATTCTAAAGGCTCTAGTTGCGCCGCCAAGGAAGTAAATCCTACAATGTCGGCAAAAAGAATCGTTGCTTCTTCAAATTGTTCCGCTGGTGATTCGTTGGAATCCTTGAGCTGGTCTGCCACCCGGCTGGGCAAAATATTTAGCAATAATAATTCCGATCGCTCCTTCTCCTTGCGCAGTTCAGCGGTGCGCCGCTCCACCCGTTGCTCCAGTTCTTCAAAGGACTGCTGAAGTTGGGTGGCCATGCTGTTGAAAGCATCTGCCAGGCGATCGACTTCAATGATCGGGCTGCTGGCAACGGTTTGCTCTAAATTGCCCTTGGCCATTTCTCCCGAAGCTTGGGCAATTCGACAAATGGGTTGCGTAATCCAACGGGCCGTTAAAATTCCAATTGGAACCGAAACTAAAAGCGCTAAAAAGCAAAGGGCGATCGTGTTTCTGGTATTTTCATTAATTTTGGCCATGAAATCCGATTCAGGAACCACCACCACAATCAGCCAATTCAAGCCATAGGCATCCTTGAAGGGCGAAATTTGCAGAAATTGACGTTCATTGTTTAGCCAAAATTCAAACTGATGATCGCGCTGAATATTT
The DNA here is from genome assembly GCF_014698235.1 of Limnothrix sp. FACHB-406. NCBI lineage: Bacteria > Bacillati > Cyanobacteriota > Cyanophyceae > Pseudanabaenales > Pseudanabaenaceae > Limnothrix > Limnothrix sp. FACHB-406. The sequence continues at coordinate 153,218 of NZ_JACJSP010000001.1, forward strand.
GAGAGTTGATCAAATTGACCATATAAGAACTCAGCGCTCGATCGCAAAAGCTGATTGTTACTTTGGAGCGCATGGACTCGTTGTAGTTCTTTTTTGGCTTTTTGGGACTGCTCCACCCAAAGGGGCTGATCTTTCAAAGAAGTGGCTACCAGCTCGCCGCTGGGTTCGACAATAAAAACCTGACCCGTTTTCCCAATTTTCAAAGTCTGCAAAAAGCCGCGAATCTGATCCGTACCAAATTGGCTGGTTAAGATGCCCGCAGGCTGCCCGTTGCGATCGTAAATGGGCAAGCTGGCATTAATCTGCAACAGGGGATTGCCAAAGTTGAGATAAATTTGGCTCCAGGTGGGTTTCCCGGCCTTGAACGCCACTTCGTAAAAGGGCCGTTTGCGCACATCATAGTTAGGCACGCTTTTGGCTAACTTGGCCCGTTGCCCTTTTTCGTCAATTTCGTAATAGTTTAAGTTGCCGCCACCGGGAACGAGCTGTTCGGCAATTTGGGGCGTTTCGGTTGTGGAAAGGCGATTGATCCAACCCACCCGCAAATATTGTCCCTGTTGATTGGCAAACCCCACATAGCCAATGTTTTTGTAGGTGATCGTTTGTCGCCAAAAATAGGTGCGAGCTTCGGCAATTTTTTGTAAATCAATAATTCCCAGCTCGATCGCGTCGCGATTAACCTGATTCACCAACTGGGGAGTTTCCACATACGATCGCACCCGATCGCTCACCCTGGCTGTCACCTCATTGCGCAATTGGTTGGCCAAATCCCGCACCGCTTCCTGGCCGCTCTGAAACGACAGCCAACCCACCAACCCCACGGCGGTTACTAACTCGACTAAAAAGGGCAAAACCAGGGTGGTACGGAGACGAAACTTGCGGCGCACGGGTACAGGTAGGGACTGAGATGAAACTTGTGTCAGTGGAATTTCTGAGCTGACCATAGGAACTGATTCGCGATCGCCAGGATGGCTCGGGTGTTCAAAGCTCAAGGGTTAGGGATTCGGATCTGTGGCCCAGGACGGGAACGAAACTGCCACAGGAAAGATTGCATCTTCGCTTTACGGTAATCCAAGTTCCTGGAAATGGCGAAAGATTCCGTCTATCAAGGGGGGCTTGCTGAAGGAATCAATCCAGCGAATTCCTGTGGCCATCAGTTCAATTCGATTGTGTCAAGAAATATTAATACTAGGTACGTTTTGATACCCGAAAAAATTCTTGATTACTGAATTGCTGAACCATAATTGCAACCAACAAACCATCATTGAGTCATGATCGGTTGATTCATTAGGTTATTTTTTATCTAATTGGTAATTTAATTCAGTAAAATAAATCAACAAAAGTTAAAGTAAAAATTAATCATTAAATTAATAGTTAAATAAATCAAAAAAGGTACTAAATAAGAATAATTCAACAAACACCTCTTGAGTCTTTAAGGATAGAAACTTACTGATCATAAACCGACAAGTGAATTAGATCGTTTCGCGAGAGACCGGCGCTGCTGATACACTAAAGCCTGGATTTTGCACAAAAATGTGAGGCGATCGGGAATCGATGTTAGCCCGAGTATGGAGTGCGGCCTTGGTGGGCATCGACCCGGTGAAGGTGGGGGTGGAGGTGGATGTCTCCAATGGGATGCCGGGAATTGCGATCGTGGGGCTACCGGATACGGCGGTGCAAGAATCTCGCGAACGGGTGAAAGCGGCCCTGAAAAATGCCGGATTTGCTTATCCCATGCGCAAAATCGTTGTGAATTTGGCTCCGGCCGATTTGCGGAAAGAGGGGCCGAGTTTTGACCTGGCGATCGGGGTGGGAATTTTGGCCGCCTCTGGACAAGTGAGCGCAGCCCTGTTGGGGGATCACTTGTTTGTGGGAGAAGTGGCGCTGGATGGAGCCTTGCGGCCGGTGACGGGTGTGTTGGCGATCGCGGCGGCGGCGGCTCAGTTGGGCATTGTGGGCTTGGTGTTGCCGGCGGCCAATGCGGACGAAGCGGCGATCGTGCGGGAGCTAAAGGTTTATGGGTTTGAGCATTTGTCGGAGGTGGCGCGGTTTTTGAACCAACCGCAAACGATCGCGCCGCATCAACCGCCCCCAGAAGGGCGATCGCCCGATCCCTTGGCGTTGCTGGACTTGGCTGATGTGAAGGGCCAAACCCAGGCCCGGCGCGCGTTGGAAATTGCTGCCGCTGGTGGCCATAACCTGATTTTTGTGGGGCCGCCGGGAAGTGGCAAAACCATGCTGGCTCAGCGGTTGCCGGGTATTTTGCCCCGGTTGACCTTTGCGGAGGCACTGGAGGTGACGCGAATTCATTCGGTGGCTGGCTTGCTGAAGGAGCGGGGAACCTTGGTGCGCGATCGCCCCTTTCGCAGTCCGCACCATTCCGCCTCTGGCCCCTCGCTGGTGGGTGGTGGCAGCTTTCCGCGACCGGGAGAAATTTCCCTGTCCCATCGAGGGGTGTTGTTTTTGGATGAGCTAACGGAATTTAAGCGGGACGTGCTGGAGTTTTTGCGCCAACCCCTCGAAGAAGGCTGCGTGACCATTTCCCGGGCCCGGCAAACGGTGCGGTTTCCGGCACGGTTTACCCTGGTGGCCAGCACCAACCCTTGTCCCTGTGGCTATTACGGCGATTCGGTGCAGGCCTGTACCTGCTCGCCCATGCAGCGCCAACGCTATTGGGCCAAGCTGTCGGGGCCGCTGATGGATCGGATTGATTTGCAGGTGGTGGTGAATCGGCTGCAACCGGAGGAGGTGACCCGATCGAGCGGTGGGGAACCCTCGGCGGCCGTGCGCGATCGGGTGTTGGCGGCGCGGCAGGTGGCCCAGTCTCGCTTTGCCCAAGAGGAATCGCAATCGCCCGTGCAGTGCAATGCGGAAATGCAAAGCCGCCAGATTCGCCGCTGGTGTGCCCTGACGGATCAGACCCGATCGCTATTGGAAAACGCAATTCGACGGTTAGGATTATCGGCAAGGGCGACCGATCGGATCCTGAAAGTGGCCCGAACGATCGCGGATTTAGAACAAAGCGAGACGATTGAACCGGGCCACGTGGCTGAAGCGGTGCAATATCGCATTGTCGATCGAATGCAATAGATAGGTCTCACAGGTCTAACAATGAAGCTTTTGGTTTTGGCTTCCCATCCGGTGCAATATCACGCTCCGGTATTTCGGTGCATGGCCCAAGAATTGGCCGCCAGAGGTGATGAATTATTGGTGGTTTATCTCTCGGATTTTTCAATTCAGGGCTACCGCGATCGGGAGTTTGGCCAAAGTATTGCTTGGGATGAACCCCTACTCAATGGCTATCGATCGGTCGTTTTGAATCCCAACCAAACAAAGCAACCCAAAGGTTTTTGGAGTTTGCGAGCCACTGGTTTTCCGGCCCTCCTGCGCCAAGAAAAACCTGATCGCCTGCTGATTCACAGCTTGATTTATAAGGGAGCTGTCACCGCTGCCATTTCCGCTAAATTTCGGAAAATTCCTTGCAGTTTGCGGGTGGAAACCAATGATCAGGCAGTGCCGCGCCAGGGTTGGAAAAGCCTCGTGCGATCGCTGGTTTATCGGTTGCTGTATGGGCTGTTTGATTCGGCCGTGGCGATCGGCTCCCTGAACCGCGAGCATCTGATTCGTCACGGCATCCCCGCCAGCCGAATTGCCGTGGCTTACTACTGCGTGCCCGATCGGTTCGCAGATTTATCTCCTGAAAAAAAACAAACGATTCGGGCCAAAACCCGTGCCGCCCTTTGGCTTAATCCAGAGCGAACCGTTTTGCTCTTTAGCGGTAAATTAATTCCCAAAAAAAATCCCGGTTTAATTCTCCAGGCGATCGCCCAATTACCCCCAGCATTACAAGCCCAATTAGCGGTTCTATATCTGGGCGCTGGGGAATTGCAACCACAACTGGAAGCCCAGGCGGAAGCTATGCCAGATTTGGCCGTCAAGTTTTTAGGTTTTCGGAATCAGCAGGAGTTACCTCCCTTTTATCTAGCAGCAGATGTGCTGATTTTGCCCTCTAATCGGGCAGGAGAAACCTGGGGATTGGTGATTAACGAAGGTCTGCAAGCGGGCTTACCCTTCATTGCCACTGAAGCGGTGGGTTCCACGGTGGATTTTGGTGAATTACCCGCAGTGCAAACAATCCCGATCGGGGACGCGACGGCCCTGGCAACCGCGATTCAACAGGTGATGGGCATCGATCGACAGTTCGATCGATACGCCACCACCATGGAGCACTTTTCAACGGAAACCGTTGCTCGGGTCATTGTGGAATCTTTGGCAAATTTTCAAGCCAATTCCTGATCAAAGGCCAATGAATTTCCAATGAATTCCCCATTAAATTCCAATCAGTTCACCTGCTTTACCGACCGTCGTGAGTTGGTGGTGCTTTTGTTGCATAAACTGAATCATTTTTTGATCTTCGCCCTTGATGTGGTGGCGCAACCAATCAGCTAGGAAATTCATCAGATTCTGAATAGCGCTGGTTTCACCCGTTTGAAACTGTTGAATCAGTTTGGCCACTTTCTGAATTAGGCGATCGTGGCAATGTTTGTGGCGATCGAGTCCCGGGTAAGCATGATCCTGCATGAGTGATTCCTCGTGCTGAAAATGGGCGATCGTGTGTTCAGCTAGTTTTTCCAACATCATCGCTAGCTGGTCCATCGATTCCTGACGATCGATAGCACTCTGCAACTCATTCACTAATTCAAAAATGTCTTGGTGCTCCTGATCCACTCGATCGTCACCAATACAGAAATGATCGCTCCACTCGACTTTGGCCATCGTAGTAATTATTCCAGGCAGCAAAACAGCAAAAATCACCCTTGCCCAACACAGACAGCCGCTATATCTCACAACAATTCAAAAATTGATCGAGAATCAATCATCAGCCCATGTCCACCAATCATCGCAATGGGTAATCGCGAGTTTTTAGTTTTTCCAGTTCACAGCAGCCCAAGCGAGCCGGAAGTTAATTGCACCTCTGGCTCCCTCGAAAACTGGCTAGAGACTTTGCCCAGAAAAACAGAATAATTGGCGATCGGGTTCACAAACTTTGGTCAATGACCCTCAGCTCATGAACAAGCATGGACGAATTGAATGAATTCATTCAACTGAATCCAAGGAATCTTAGATGAATTGTTGAGTCAGGTTAGATATTTAGGGGCACTGCGCAGGACTAATGAAGCATGACTAGAATCTCTCAAGGTTTTCCATCATCCAATGATTCAATCATTCATTGTTGAAATATTGGGCAATTGAAGCCTTAAGAGATTGAAGGGTTCATTAGTGTTCGGGCATCTAGAAATGGTCGGTTTGAGTTTCGACCATCGGGCGATCGGGCCAGGGATGGGGTACGCGATGACCATACAGAACAAAATCTTGGGTCAAGGCTCCCCGGGCGATCGGGAGTTGGCAGCAATCCAATCTTTTGAGTTCCCCCGCGAGTTCGATGAACCCAGCCGGTTTCGTCAACTTTGATGGGTGTCACTGCCCACGACAGTCACTAGTTTTAGCGGAATGCTGGCCCGATCGCAATCATTTTTGACTTTGATGTTGTTTTAAAACATTCCTTGAAAAAAAGGTGTTTAAAGCATTTGAAATCACCGGATGATGCATCCTGAATTGGTGCTCATTGAACCCATGATTCATGGGTCAGTGGTTGGTCAGTTGATTGACAGGTTCCCTAGCCGCAGTTTTCGGGGTTAATCAGCCATTGGTGCGAGGGGCAGCCCATTCCTGATTGGAATTCCTGCCTGAAATTTGTTTTTGGGCGATCGCCTCACTAGGATCTGGTGCAGGTGGTCGCATCGGCTGCTGGATCCAAGCCTGACCTCCCCGGCTGACCTCACCCACTGGTATCTGGCATGACAACATCTGGCATGAAAACTTGTCCCGTTTCCCCGGCTCCGGCGCGTACCGGTGCGAAGTCGATCGCAGAAATTGCCCCGGCTATTTTGCAGCAACTGAACCACGGCACACTGGAGGCGGTGACACTAACGGAAGTGCTGGCGATCGACCATGGGCAACTGCTCCGGGCGATCGCCCCCGACGTGGGAGCGCCGATTTTGGAACAGGTGACCGCCCATGACCACTTGAAAATCAAGGCTCGGATGCAAATCGTCGGGCAACTGCTGCTCGATCGGTACGGTTTAGCCGGTTCGGAGCGATTTGCCACCCACCGCAGTGACACGGCCCGCAGTTGGGCTGCAATGATAGTGGGCTTGGCTCCGGGGCTGTCGTTGCCCGATCGCCTGGCCCAAATCGCCAACTTAGCGGACGATCCCAACGCCAATGTGCGGGAGTGGGCTTGGATGGCGTTGCGGCCCCATGCGGCCCATCGATTGGAACTGGCGATCGCCCAGTTAATTCCCTGGACGCTTCACCCATCGGCGAATCTGCGTCGGTTCGCCACGGAGTTAACCCGGCCGCGGGGTGTGTGGTGTGCGCACATCCAAGCCCTGAAGCGCGAGCCATCCCTAGGATTGCCGCTACTGGAACCCCTGCGGGCGGATCCTGCGCGGTATGTGCAAAACAGCGTCGCCAATTGGCTCAATGACGCGGCCAAATCGCAGCCGCAGTTTGTTTGGGACTGTTGCCAGCGTTGGCAGCGGGAGTCTGCCACCCGAGCCACGGCTTATATTTGTCGGCGGGCCCTGCGTGGTTTGCTCGATCGCGGTTGGCAGGACGATCGAACATTTGCCGATCGCGCCAGTTAGCCATCCGGTGGACGAGCGATGACGGACAGGATCGACAGTCAAAATCCAGCGCTACGATACAAGGCAGATCCACTCGCAAACTTCCCGACCGCACCCATGCACCTCACTTGGTTTGATAGCAATAGCTGGTTAATTGAACTGGCGGGCAAGCGCATTTTGCTCGATCCCTGGTTTGTGGGGCCGCTGATGTTTGGGAATGCCGCTTGGTTTTTTAAGGCCACCCATCCCAACCCCCGTCCAATTCCCGCCAATTTGGACTTGGTTTTGCTGTCCCAAGGGCTGGAGGATCACGCCCATCGCCCCACCTTGGAACAGATCGATCGCACCGTGCCGGTGTTGGGATCGCCCAGCGCGGCCAAGGTCGCCGAACAGTTGGGATTCCAAACGGCGATCGCCCTTGATCACGGTCAAACTTGGACGCTGGATCAACAGGTGGCCATCCGCGCCACCACCGGCTCCCCTACGGGGCCCAAAACCCTAGAAAACGGCTACATTCTGCGGGCGATCGCGGGGCCCGAAACTGGCGAAAGTCTTTACTATGAACCCCACGGCTATCACCCGGCGGAGTTGAGCGAGTTGGGGCCGGTGGATGTGACCCTTTGCCCGCTGATGGATCTATCGATCGGGGGATTCTTGCCGATTATTCAGGGAACCAACAGCGCCTTGAAGCTGGCAACCATGCTGCGGCCCCAAGTGATGTTACCGACGGCGGCGGCGGGCGATGTGCAATACGAAGGCCTGCTGGTGTCCCTGTTGCGGGCGAAGGGCAATGCTGCCGAGCTTCAGACCCAATTGCAGGGAGCAGGGTTGGCAGCCCAAATCCTGGAACCCAAACCGGGCGATCGCCTAGCCATGCCCCTCAAGAAGACCTCAGCAATCGCCTAGGGAGTCGCTGCACCAGGCCAAGCCATCGGGAGAACTGGGAACGGCCCTTTCTCCCGGGAACTGGCAACAACACCAGACCCATGGCCACCATGGGCGACACCACCGGTAACCACCAAGCCGCCCAAAAAAAACTGATCATCCCGATCGCCCCCACCGCCAGCGAGCCGATCGCCCCGATCCAAAGTCGATCACACCAACGAGGCTGCGGGTTCCTTGCCTGCCCAACCGCCAACAGCCCTGCCCCAAGACCCGCCCAAAGCAAAATCCACCCCAACTTGTGCGGCCAAGCGATCGCCTGGAGCAGAGGGCGATTGTCCAGCACCGCGCTTATCAGTTGGCTGATGCCGTGAGCCTGAATCTCCAAGCCCGGAATCTCCTGCCCACCCGGTAGTTTCCACCGATCCTCAGAGCTGGCTTGGATATTACCAATTAATACGATCGGGTTGGGTTGACCAGTCCAAGGAATTCGATCGGTACTTTGCAGCACCTCTCGCAGGGGCAAACGCACCCAATCCGCCCGCCGAGGAGCCAACAGCAGTTGATTACCTTGGTCATCAAACCACCCATACCCCCCCGCTCCGGCGGTGATTTGGGGAATCGTAACGGAACCATACCGCCATCGATCGCCCACGGATTGAAACGCCACCCTCTGTTGCTTCAGGTAATCATCCACCAACAGAGCACTCAGCCCATAGGTAGCGTGACAAGCTTGGCTGGACTGGGGAACCGCCATGGCCAAAAGTTGCCGTCGCACCACCCTTTTTGAATCACTGGCTTGGTCAGAAAAAGCCACCCGATCGCGCGTCAAGCCCACTGGGGCCGGAATTTCCGAAGTATCTTCCGTTGGGTCAGCTAATTTGCACAGACCCACCACCCGAGAATTCGACCAGAGGCGCTTTTGCCAAGCGGAGGTCAGCGGCCAGGGGTAATAAATATCCACTCCAATGACGCTGGGTTTCAGGGTGGCCAGTCGCTCCTGAAGCTTGGCCAAGGCCTCCGGAGCCAAGGAATTTAACCCGCCAGCTGCCGTTGGAATCCGTCGCCAACCTTGACGATCTTGATAAGCCACGTCATTTTCATCAATCGTGACTAGCAAAATACGTTGATCTTGTAATTCCAACGGCCGCTGCTGCAACATTGCGTCATAAACCCAAAATTCCGGGGTCTGGATGATGCCGCCTAGGCCAATGGTGATCCCTGTGGCTAAAAGGGACTGCCCGACTAGTTGCCACGGTTTCGGACTAACTTTGGGGCTAACTTTCGGGCTAATTTGCTGATTGTTTTCTGGACGCTGATTGTTTTCTGGACTCAGTGCCTGATTTAGTTTTTGATTTAATTTCTGATTTGATTCCTGACTAGATTTCTGACTGATTTCCTGATCTAATTCCTGGCTTGATTTCTGATTGATTTCCTGACTGATTTCTTGACCGGGTTCCTGGCTGAATTTCTGGATTGGATCCTGCCTCAGTGGCCGATCGCTGCTAGGCCGAGCTGCACTGGGGCCAACGGGTTCAATCCAGCTTTGGAAATCAGCTTCCGAGTGGGAGCGATCGGGCCAAGTAGGCAAATCTAACAGGGGATGGTGAAAGACCAGCGGCAACCAATCGGCCCTTGGATATTGGGCGCTGGAGCGTTGGAGCGATCGACGGGCTTCGTACAGAGATAGGGGCAGCGACCGCGATTGGGCGTAGTGAGTCAGAAAGTCCTTGAGGAAATGTTGAGCGACTAGATCGGGAACCGAAGCCCGCATCACAATGGCGGCCGGTAGGTGCGATCGATGCAGTGCTTCCGCCAAGTCCACGCTGTGGCAACAGTTAAAAATCGCCAGTTGCAAACCCTGCTGAACTGCGCCTTCCAGGGCATGGCTGAAGTTTTCTACGGAAATGTTGTTCCGCAGGTTAAGGCCAATCTGACCCGATCGGCTGCTAGTTCCGGGATAGCCATGGCCCGCAAAGACCAGCACTTGCGGTTGGTTATCGCGCAGGGCATCAAAAAACTGCTCAGGAGTCGGAGCGTCCAGCAACTGCACATTCGCCAGCCCTGCTTGGCTCAGTTGTTGAAGGGCCTGATGATCGGGATCCAGGTCTAAATCCTCCCGATCGCCCAAAACCGCCAAAATCCGGACCAAGCCCCTAGGGGCCGATCGCGCCTGAATGGGTGGTGTTTTGCCACTGGTTGGACAACAGCCCCAGGCAAGCCGGTGACTTTTCAGGGGTTTCCATTCGTCCCAAGGCAGCCTTGGCACATGGCGATCGTCCGTGGCGATCGACAGCCACAGATCATCATCGGGATTGCTAAATCGCAGAATTTCATGGGTAATTTCCCGAAAGCTTTCCCCCTCCAACCAGTTGTTAAACAGAGTTTGCAGGCGATCGGCCGCGAGTTGGCACTGTTGACGATGCAAAGAAAGGGGCAACTGTCGCTGAACGCCCTTCACCTTAATTCGCAGGTTGGGATAACTCGCCCACAAGTCCCAAAATTCTGTGGCCACTTGGACCAATTCCGGTGCGGGCGGCAGGCGAGTATCGCAAGTTTGTTGGTGATGGGGGCTGCGCCACAAGTCCAAGCGGGCCAACAGTCCCTCCGTTGCCAGGCAACCATGAAGCGAGAGTTTTACCCGAAAGGTCATTGGGTGGGATGGGGCGCAAGGTTAAGCAGGATTTCTTTAGTATCTGCGAAAGCTTCTTCAAAATCCCGCAATTGCCGCCCCCAGCTCATTTCAGCTCCCTATTAATCTTTCAACCGCCTATTAATCATTAACCGTAATCCTGGGTAGGCGATGCTTAAAGCCGCAAAGGATTTCCCAAGAGATGGTTCCCAGGCGATCGGCCCAATCTTCTGCCCGAATTTGCTGGCCGGCATCCTCTCCCAACAGGGTGACCACTTCACCCGGCATCAGATCGCCGGGAAAGTCTGTCACATCCAACATCAACTGATCCATGGTGATTGACCCAATCTGCGGAACCGATCGCCCGCGAATCAAAACCTGCATTTGGTTAGACAGGTTGCGCGGCACTCCATCGGCATAACCAATTCCGACCACGGCCACCCGGGTGGGCCGCTGGGCCACGTAACGATGGCCATAGCTCACCCCCTCCCCGGGTTCGATCGTCTTCAGTTGGGTGATGCGGGCCCGGATGCTCATCACCGGCCGCAGGGGCAAAATACCGGCCAGGTGTGGTGCGGGGGCCAAGCCATAAAGCGCCAGGCCAGCCCGCACCCGATCGAAGTGGTAAGCCTGATCGGCCAGTAGGGCGGCGGAATTGGCCATGTGAATTTTGGGCAGGGTCAGGCCGCTCGATCGGGCCCGTTCGGAAAAATCCTGCAAAAATCCCTGAAATCGCTGATATTGCAGCCGCATCACCGTGGGATCCGGTTCATCGGCCGTGGCGAAGTGGGAATACAAACTGGCCAGGCGCAGGGGCGGCGCTTGGGCAACCCATTGGGCCCAATCAGCGGCTTCCATCCAGCGGGTTCCCAGCCGGGCCATGCCTGTGTCGATGTTGAGGTGTACCGGCAGCGATCGCCCTAAGGATTTCAGCACCTCCGCAAAGGTGAAACTCTGTTGCAAGGTGCAGAGGGTGGGTTGCAGTTTCCAATGCAGCAGCGCCTTGATCTGATCAGCGGTGTGAGCTGCGCCTAACACCAAAATGGGTGCATCAATATTGGCTTCTCGGAGTTGGCCGCCTTCCTCGATCGTGGCCACGGCCAGCCATTGGGCCCCCGCCGCTAGGGCCGATCGGGCAATGGTCGCCGCCCCGTGGCCATAGGCATCGGCCTTAACCACCGCCAACAATTCCACCCGATCGCCCACCCAGGTTTTCAGGTGGCGCACATTGTGGCGCAGGGCCGCTAGGTCAATTTCCACCCAGGCCCGCTCGCGCTGCAACCAAGTCAGGGACGGCTGTTGCTGCACTAACATGTTCGATTGTCTCCTTCACACCACTGTTGGGCCGTTGGCCCGTTGGATCGATCGCCGCCGTCCGGTTTCGGTAATTCCGGCAACGCTCGATCGCCCCAACCATAGCGCACCCATTCCATAAACTCACCAAACTCACCGCTGTGGCGGAACTGGTCAAATCAATTGCCTCTGAAGGGCCGGTTGGCCATGGCCCGGCTCCCATTGATCCAGTTCTCAGCCCGCTGGAATTCCTGAACCGCAATTCCCCAAACCATCTGCAACATCAGCGATAGAATAGGGTCATCAAAAATGAAAGCACTGTGAAAATCAGCGTTAATTCTTGCTGATTTCTGCTGATCTCATTTGTTTTCGCCTTGTTTTCGCCGTTTCCCGCCGCCGTTACGAGATCCCGTGAACTTGTCTGATCCTTCTGCCCTCACCCCGGCCCAGTCCGAGGCACAACCCGATCGCCCATCAGCGGCCCAATCGCCCGCCACCAGCGCCCGCAGCAATTTCCTCAGCGCCTTTGCCTCCACCTTCATCGCCATCTTTTTGGCGGAATTTGGGGACAAAACGCAAGTGGCTGTTCTGCTGATGGCTGCTGAGTCCCATCAACCTTGGGTGGTGTTTTTGGGGGCCACGATCGCCCTCATTTCCACCAGTTTGGTTGGTGTGCTGTTGGGTCAGCTCCTGGCTCGTTGGGTGTCGATCAAAACCTTGGAAACCATCGTGGGCGCAATTCTGTTGATGGTATCCGTCTCCCTGTTGTGGGAAGCCATGGTTGGAGGGTAGGGCAATGAACTGGCAATTACTGGGACTGAGTTTTATCACCGTGTTTTTGGCGGAGTTGGGCGACAAGAGCCAACTGGCCGCGATCGCCCTCAGTGGTGGTTCCCGATCGCCCCGAGCCGTGTTTGCGGGCACGGCGGCCGCCCTGGTGTTCGCCAGCCTGATTGGGGTTGTGATTGGCGAGGGCACGGCCCAACTTTTGCCCACCCGCTTGGTGAAGGCCGCCGCCGCGATCGGGTTTGCGATTATGGGTCTGCGATTGTTGTGGCCCGCAGCGGATTTTCCCCCGGACTACGAGGCTCCCGAAGCAGATTAAGCGGGCGATCGGCTTTCTTCACGAACACTTGCCCAAATCCCTAACGCTCAAGCCACTAACGCTCAAACCGCACATCCGCATCCGGTTCACTCTCGGATCGGTTAGCGGGCCGGTTGGTGGATCGATTGGCGGGCGGGGTTGCCCGTTCCGGCCCCGGGGCCGGCGCTTGCACCTGTTCCTCAAGCTGTTGCGTAGTGGCCAGAAATTGCCCCAGCGCCGTAATAATCACCCGCAAGCTGCTGCGAAATTGTGGATCGCCCGTCAGCTCATCCAAATCACTGGTGATTTTTTCAAGATTTTGGAGGGTCGATCGCGCGGAATTCACCGTTTGTTGCAACATGAACAGACTCTGGGGACTTTTAATCGCCCCCGTGATGTCCCGCAAATTGGCCGCCGTTTGGGCCGCATTTTCCGTCAGCGCATCCAGATTTTGCAGCAGGTTGCTACCGCGTAACTGACGCATGGCGGGCGCAACCTCTCCCAACGCATTGCGCAAGCTCGCACTGGTTTCCGCCAAGCTGGTCAGCGTTCGGCTCAAATTTCCCCGATTACTGACAATTAACCCATTAACGCTCGTACTGGTTTGCTCCAGGGAATTGGCGGTGCGGACAATGGCCGTGGTGGTGTTGCCCGTGGCGCGGTTAATGGTGTCTGAGGTGCGGGCGATCGAACGGGCGGTGTTGCCAAAGGTGCGCACCTCCTGCTGCAAAGACCGCGCCAAACTGGCCGCATCTCGACTGAGCTGGCGAATTTCAGCCGTGGTGGCGTTGAGGTTGCCCATGGCTCGATCGACCTTGCCTTGAAACGTCGGATCCGTAATCAAATCCGCAATTTTGACGATCGCCCGAATCAGCGATCCATAGTTAATGGGCGGGCTGCCCACCAGGCGATCGCCCCCACAAAGCAGCAACTGGGAATCACAATCCCCTTGGGCTGGCCCCGGCCCCACTGTGGGCACTGGCCGACTGTCGTTGAGGGGGCGAATGGCCAACGATGCTTCGCCAATCAACCCGGTGCGATCAACTTCCGCCGAGGATTGGCGAGGCATCCGTAACTCCGGATTTTCCACCTCAATCACCACATCAACCGAATTGGAAGCCGCCCGAATGTCCGTCACCTTGCCAACCGGTACGCCACGGAACAAAACCGGCGAGCCAACCTTCAGCCCATCGGCATTGGCAAACTCAACAATTAAACGATAGGGACGACGACCCAAATAGGTTTCACTGAGCCACAAACTCAGCACCGCAACCAGCCCCAGTCCCAATAGCACCAGCAGACCAACGGCCCCCTCTCGGACAGTGCGCGATCGCATGGTAAATGGTCTCCTAATGGCACTGGTTAGAGCAATTCAATAGACTAAGTAGCAGTTGGATCACGATCAGCCACACCCGCAGTCAACAGCGCAGGGATCAAAAATGGAGATCTCCAGGAAAGCTTAAACAGAGGCACAGCCCAGGCAGACTCACGCCCCAGCAGTTCTCCCCAAGTTCATCGCTCCCCAGTCATCGCTCTCAGGCAATGACTCCAGGATGACCCCCGATCAGTGGACTCAGCCCAAGCCAATGGTAGGGGCTAGCCTCCGCTTGTCCTCAAATCCAATCAAGCCCGGTCAGATCAGACCCAGAATGAACCAAAGACGGCTCCGATGTCTAGCGGCAGATCTTGACCACAGGGATCCTAGCCAAGTCTGGGCCACGAGGTTTGGCGCTGGCGCTGGGCCCGAATCATCTGGGTCGGAATTGCGCTGGAAGCCTTAAGGATTCCGGACGCTGTTCCCCAATCTGCGAAACGAGGGATAACCTACCCTAAATCCTTGCGGAAATTGCCCCGATCGCCTGTGTTCTCCCTCACAGGCCGGCGGAGAATGTCAGCTAAGATGCTGGGAGGTTCAACAGGTTCAGGTTCGATCGCTTCCTTGGGCAACCCCCACCCGCCATCGGTTCCGATTCGTCAAAACGGTTAGTGCCCAATTGAGTCAGATTAGGTCAATATAGTTGTCGGGTCATAACCTGGCACGATCGGGGCCCAACGGGTCAAAATCGAAGTCACCCAGCGCTGCTGGAATTTCACGCTTGCTGATTGATCTGTCTGATCAATCCGTCATCCGGATTCAGGATCTGGATCCAGAGGTTGCGGAGCCGCTCAGGGCCCAACACTAGCTTTGGCCTCTGAGGCGAGGATCTGGGTCGAGGATCTGGGTCAAAGCTCTAGGTCGATGAAAATTTTAGAATTGCCCAAATGCTATCCCAGACTACAAATCTGACGGCAATCGGGACAAGCTTTGATTTAAATCACCTCGCCTGTGCGAATGCGGCTTTACTCTAGTTTTGGTTTCACCAGACTCTACCTGGGTGACAGTCCAACCACCTTGCATCTTGCGAATCCCTGTGCATCAATTGGCCTAATGCAAAGTCAATCTAGAGCTTCAAGCCGAGATTCCTCACTGGGAATTCTTGCTGAAAATTCTAGAGATGCATTCCTTAGCAATGCAATCTATGCCTAGGGCCGGGCTGCGACCGTCGGTTGTTTTCGGCAATGCTTTCGGCAAACATCGTTGGTCATGCTCCGTATGAATTCCGCCTGAATCTCCATCTGCTGACCCACCGCAATGTTTTCCCCAGTCATGCGACCGATCGCGCTAGGCTGTATGGCATCGGGGAGCGTCACTCTGCACTGAAATTTGGCTTATCCGCTTACCCATGTCCAGTCCGAACAGCCAGTTCCAGATCCGCTTTTGGGGTGTTCGTGGCAGTATTCCCTGCCCCGGCCCTGAGACGGTTAAATACGGCGGTAACACCCCCTGTGTCGAAATGCGCGTGGGCGATCGTCGGTTGATTTTTGATGGTGGTACGGGGTTAAGGGTCTTGGGGCAATCCATGCTAGCCGAGATGCCCGTTGAAGCCCACATGTTCTTCACCCACAGTCATTGGGACCACATTCAAGGCTTTCCGTTCTTTGTGCCTGCTTTTATCAAGGGCAATCGCTTCCACATCTATGGAGCGCCCGCGCCCAATGGGGCGACGATTAAGCAGCGCATGAATGACCAAATGTTGCATCCCAACTTCCCGGTTCCCCTGCAAGTGATGGGGGCGGATTTGGCCTTTTATGACATGCAGGTGGGAGACACGATCGCGATCGATGATCTGCATGTGGAAAATGCGTCTCTCAATCACCCTGGCGAAGCGGTGGGCTATCGCATCACCTGGCAAGGGCGAGTTGTGGCTTACGTCACCGATACGGAACATTTTTCCGATCGCCTGGATGAGAACGTGCTGCACCTGGCCAAGGATGCGGATGTGCTGATTTACGATGCCACCTATACCGATGATGAATACCATTCGCCTAAGACCAGCAAGGTGGGCTGGGGCCATTCCACCTGGCAAGAGGCGGTGAAGGTGGCGCAGGCGGCCAATGTTGACCAGTTGGTCATTTTCCATCATGATCCTCTGCACACGGATGCCTTCTTGGATGAAATGGGTCGGCAGGCGGCGGCGGCTTTCCCCCATGCGTTGATTGCAATGGAGGGGATGACGATTCAACTGACCCCCCGACGACCGGAACAACCGACCATTCGCCCAGAGGTGACGGTGCTCGCCTAGATGACTGACAGCCATCCCTAGATTGCACACCTGGACTAAGCTGAGATTGCCACGATCGGGTCTTGAGCTAGCCAGTTTTGAACTAGCAAGTCTTGAGCTAGCCAGTTTTGAACTAGCAGGTCTTGAGCTAGGTGATACATCGGAGTCATGAACCTGGATCTCGGTCTAGGTCATCACTCTAGGTTGTCGATCGATCTAGAGGGCGCAGCTCGCAGGAGTTTGTTGTTCGGGGAGCTTAGAGAGTCCTATTGGTTTGGATCACGTCTGCACTGGATTCGGTACTGTCGCCGACCACGATCGCACTCGGTAATTTTGATGGTGTGCATCGGGGTCACCAACGGGTAATTGCGCCCATTTTGAATGGCCCGGCGATCGACCCAAGTGATTCTGCCGCTGAGCCAGGTTCGATGCCGGTGAGCACGGTGGTTTCCTTTTCGCCCCACCCCAAGGCGTTTTTCAGTGGGCGATCGCACCCTTTGCTCACGCCGATGGATGAGAAGGCGCAGGTGCTCGATCGCCTGGGAATTGAGCAATTTGTGATTTTGCCCTTTGGTCGATCGCTGGCGGATTTGACCCCCGAAGATTTTACGGTGGAGATCCTGATTCGGGGCTTGCAGGCCCGGGCGATCGCCGTGGGGGCCGACTTTCATTTTGGCCGAGGTCGATCGGGAACGGCCGATCGCCTGCGAGAAATTGCCGCCGAATTTGGCGTGCCGGTCAAAATCGTGTCGCTGATGTCTGACCAAGAAGGGCGCATCAGCAGTTCCCGAATTCGGGCCGCCCTTGGGGATGGGGATGTGCGTAAGACCCAAGCGCTCCTGGGCCGGCCCTACGCGATCGCCGGACGGGTGGAAGCGGGTCAACAACTGGGACGGCAATTGGGCTTCCCGACAGCCAACTTAACCATTCCCCCGGAAAAACTACTGCCCCGATTGGGGGTCTATGCGGTGCGGGTCACCTTGGCCGATGGTTCCCTGCGGCCGGGAGTCACGAATATTGGTCGGCGGCCCACGGTTGGTGAACAGGCGGCGGTGACCGTGGAAGTGCATCTGCTGGATTGGTCAGGAGACTTGTATGGACAATGGGTGACGATCGAGTTAGTTGATTTTCTGCGCCCGGAGCAGCGGTTTGCATCTTTGGCAGACCTGAAAACTCAAATTGAGCAGGATCGTCAACAGGCCCGCGATCGCCTCACTGCCGTTCCCTTAAGTTAAGCTGACGGAAGGCTTGGTTTCCCAGCCCCTCCGCCGCCTTCAGGCCGACAGTTTCATGGCTTGCCGATGGCTTGGGGCCATGTCCTTGGGGTTGCACCCTCAGGGCGGAAGCTCTGGAGCTGGCGTTGCCAAGTTCGGCCCAATTCGGCCAAATTTTAGGATTGAATTATGGGTGAAAGTTCGCCGACGATCGAGTCGCACAAACAGGCACTGCAAGCACTTCAGAACAATCTCCAACGGGCGATCGTTGGCAAAGATGGGGCGATTCAGCTTGTGTTGGTGGCGCTGCTGGGGGGTGGCCATGCGCTGTTGGAGGATGTGCCCGGGGTGGGCAAAACGCTGTTGGCCAAGTCCCTAGCGCGATCGATTGATGGCAAGTTCCAGCGCTTGCAATGCACCCCCGACCTGTTGCCCGCCGACGTGACCGGTACTAATATTTGGAATCCCCAAAAGGGGCAATTCGAGTTTGTGGCGGGGCCCGCTTTCAGCAATGTGCTGTTGGCCGATGAAATTAACCGGGCCACACCGCGCACCCAAGCGGCGTTGTTGGAAGTGATGGAAGAGCGGCAGGTGACCTTAGATGGGTTGTCGCGGCCCGTGCCGGAGCCGTTTTTTGTGATTGCGACCCAAAACCCGATCGAGTATCAAGGGACATTTCCGCTGCCGGAAGCCCAAATGGATCGCTTTGCCCTGTCCTTTTCCCTAGGCTATCCGTCGGCGGAAGATGAACTGCGGATGTTGCAGCGACACCAGATGGGGGCGATCGACCAAGATTTGCAACCCTGCATTACGCTGGAGTCGGTGCGGGAACTGCAAAAAGCCTGTCGCCAAGTGCAGGTTTCCGCCGCAGTCCAGGACTATATCTTGCGCCTGGTGCGATCGACCCGCCAAGATGACGAAATCACCCTTGGAGTCAGTCCCCGGGGCGCGGTTGCCATGCAACGTTCCGCCCAAGCCCTCGCCTTCTTGCAAAATCGGGATTATATTTTGCCCGATGACGTGAAACAATTGGCGCTCTCGGTTTTGGCGCACCGTCTGATTCCCGCTGGGGGCAAAAACGCCCGCACCGTGGTTGATCGGCTCCTGCAAACGATTCCCGTGGACTAGCTCCCACCCATTTCTTTCCTCTAAATCCTTCACGGCAACCATCGGGCATGGCAGACAGCAAATTTGGGCATCTCATCCGATCTCGGCGTGCATCCTGGGGGATTGCGCTCCTGCTGGCACTGCTGGCCATGCTGTTTGGGGTCGGGCTGGCCCGGGCGATCACGCCGAGTTCGCTCCCGATCGCGGATTCTGGCCAATTGGTCATCGCCCAAGCCGAGCGATCGGTGCTCATCGACCCCAACGGCGACATCGATCGCGTTGCGCCCTCTTTCACGCTGGGGCGAGAACTGTACCTGGAAAATTGCGCCTCCTGCCATATCGGCGTGCCCCCAGGATTGATGCCCAGTCAGGTTTGGCGAAATCTGATTCGCGATCGCGACCACTACGGAACCACCATTGAAACACCCCGAGATCCCAGCCTCCAAATCATTTGGAACTATTTGAAAGAATATTCACGCCCCGCCGAAAACAACGAACAAATTAACTACCGCGTTGGCAGAACCACCACTTTCAAGGCTTTGCACCCCCGCGTTCAGCTACCAGACCCCGTTCAACTCAGCACCTGCATTCGTTGTCATCCCCGTGCTGACTTCTTTAATTTCCGTGCCCTTTCTCCCGATTGGGAAAATGCACCTTAATTGATCAGTGGAATTCCGTCGGCTTTGATATTTTGTTGGATATTTTGCAGGAGTGGATGGTGTTCCCAATCTAGCTGATGCTCTAGCCAGAAAATGGGGCAGATGACCAAGTAAGGAATCGATAACTTTGGCATTTTGACTCAAGATTTCTCCTGGAATTGATCGATTAGCCAGCGGGTGATTTGTCCGTCATCTTCGCGATCGAGCCGTTGCAGCGCTTCGGTGATGATCGACAATTCTAAACCGGGCAACACTTGGGAGACTTGAATTTCTCGGCTGCCCCGATCGGCGATCGCAAATCCAATGATCGATCGCGCTTCGACGTTCACCACCCAATATTCCGCCACGCCAAGCCGCTCATATAGCAGCCGTTTCATGCCCACATCATCGGCAAAACTGCTTGCGCCAACTTCCACCACGAGGGAGGGCGGATCAAAGCGATCGAGGTCGATCGGTACGTTGCCAGTTGGTAGGTCTTTAAGGTCGCGATCGATATAAAACGCTAGGTGTGGTTGTGCTTGCTGTTGTTGACACCGTTGAATAATGGGATTCACGTAGTCCGCCAGCTTCATTGGTGCAAGGGCTGCGTACAAGCCGACCAGGCTGGCAACCATGGCATGGCTACGTGCTTGATCCGCACCCGATCGAGTG
This sequence comes from Limnothrix sp. FACHB-406, assembly GCF_014698235.1. Taxonomy (NCBI): domain Bacteria; kingdom Bacillati; phylum Cyanobacteriota; class Cyanophyceae; order Pseudanabaenales; family Pseudanabaenaceae; genus Limnothrix; species Limnothrix sp. FACHB-406. The sequence continues at coordinate 173,031 of NZ_JACJSP010000001.1, forward strand.
GGTTCCAGGCGCATCCAGCCGTTGTAGTAGTAGCCTCGCGAATTCTGACAATTATCGGGGTTGGTTTGTTGGGCGATCGCGATGAATTCTTCCCAGGTTCCGCGCTGCCAATAATCAAGAATGATGCTGGATGAGTGGTTGATCGATTCTAGCTGAATGGTTGATTGGGGCAGGGAGGCTGGCATGGTCAACGCTCCAGATTGGGTGTTTCGGACAGTGCTGAGTGATGGTTCCGACAAGCGGTTTAGGAAACAGCAAATTCAGTGATTTGACGGCGATCGCTGGGTTTAAATCCTAGAACAATGCGATTTTTGGGAATTCCTAAAGCGACTAGTTCATCGGCGATTCCTTCTTCTGTTCCATCCTGTTGAATCCAAAGCTTCTGATCAATGATGTCAATGTGTAGAAGCGTGCCATAGATGCGTCGTCCATTGTGCCAGCCAACTTCAACCAACAGATAATGGTGGTTCTGAGTATCGATGATTGTTTCTAGCTGAACATCATCACTGGTTCCTAAGAATTCAATGTAGCTATTGAAGAGTTTCTGAATGATTGATTGGTCGGTGTCTAAGTTGAAATCCATTGCTTAATAACCTCCTGGTTAGGGTCGAATGTCAGCAAGCGAATTAATTTATCTTCAAGCAGTATTTGGCCAGCTTCTTCTTCAAAAACAGTCTTGTAGACCGAATGGGTGACAGCTAAATAAAGGGTTCTTTCGGGAGCGTAGCGGAAGAGGAGTCGTTCATAAAGAATAAATTGACCGAGGGCATCTTCTAAATCTTTGATGTCGGAGGCGCGGGTGAAGCTTTTGATTTCAACGGCGATTTTTTCTGTGCCCCGATCGGCTGCAATTAAGCGCTCGGCACCGAGGTCAACGAAGAGGTTTTTGCGTGTTAATCGAATCCGAAAGGGATCATGGGTGATTGTCCAGCCTGCTTTGACTAGAGAATTTTTGACGCAATTATGGAAAATATCTTTGGCGGGCATGATCGATTTCTTGCTGTGCTGGCTGTAATCGTCATTTTTTCTGACGGCTAATCTACTTCGTATTTTAATCGGTGAGTTCCTGGGCGATCGGGGAGGTTGGCATCGTCACAGTCGCTGCGCCCCTACCTGAAAGATATTGTGCTACAGGAGGCGGTGCGTGTCTTCTAGAAGTTTTGTAGACTAAGTGCAAGACTCTTGTTACTTATCTGGATCGGGTTCAACCTGAAAATAATTGTTTGCTAAATCAATGAACTTTTGCGCACGCTCAATATGAATTTGTGCTTCTTCGATTTCAATTGAGCCACAAGCGCCATAATCTCCGATCGCCCGAGACTGAAATGCTTGCAATAAAAACTGATGAAATTCAACGGGTAATTCTTTGGGTTTAATGAACTCGCGCCCAAAGGCACTAATAGTCGCTGAGTGGCTAGAAAATCGGAAATTCCGAGAAATTAGAAAGGCTTCTGCAACGTAGAACATTGTGTAGTAGGCTCTTGACATTGCAAAATCTGGAAGACCTTCGCCTAGCAACAATTGGGCTGCGCGTAGGCTATCACAGGCTTTTTGAATTCGGTCAATAATCTCGCTAGACATTGATCAGTGAAATTCCGTCAGCTTTGATATTTTGTAGGAGTGGATGGTGTTCCCAATCTAGCTGATGCTCTAGCCAGAAAATGGGGCAGATGACCAATTCATAGTCTAGACAAAGATCAGTGATGAACTGGGTTCGTTCTTGTTCTTGGAGGCGATCGATTTTGGCGTTCTGGTCGCGCAGAACAATCAGCAAATCGAGATCGGAGTCTGGTTTGGCATCGCCTCGGGCTTGGGAACCAAAAAGAATGAGGTGGGCTAGGCGATCGCCGTAAATCTTGACCAGGGTGTCGCGCAGGGCGATCGCGATTTGAGCCAGGTGAGGATGGCGTGATTGCCCAGCCAGCGATCGCATCAGTACCGCGTCTTGATCGGTTGAGTTTTGGGCGATCGGGGAGGCTGTCATGGTCAACCCTCAAAATTGGGGTGAACGGTAAATCACTCGTGCTGTGTTGAGGATGTTTTGGCGGCGTAACCAGTTGTCGCTCCGCTCGATCGCGGCTTTTACCAACAAGTCAACGGGACGGCTGAATAGTGCTCCTAGTTCATCACGGATTTGCAGGGTTTCCGTGAGTCCCCGTTGAGCGGTGGGGGCAAAGCTGACTAAAACATCGATGTCGCTGTCGGGGCGAAAGTCGTCGCGCAAGACTGAGCCAAAGCAATCGTTTCATCTATAATTCAGACGATCTGTCTGTTAGCTCACCTGATTAACTTAGCATGGTAACTTGACTTTTTTGATAAATTTTAGTATGGTTTAGTGGTTTTTTGTTTTTAATTTTCGGAGATAAGATTGAATGTGGCACTGGGATCAGGGACGTTTGAATTACTTTCAATTTGACGCTCTTCGGCAGATAGCAGGCTTCGTTCAAAACAATAACTTCAAAACGGTAAGTCGTGATCAGCTTCATAATGTAACGGGACTCGCTTTTCGAGCACCAGAAACGCATAGTCCATGGCGCAACTATGCCCGTACTCTAAAGCTCTGTCTTCTTGTTAGTGAAATTGATGGAATCGCTCAACCTACACCTGTAGCCAGGATTCTATCTAGAGACGGATTGGTTACCTGCGACGAATACTTTCATTTCCTAATCAGTGCATTCACTGAACCTTCTCCTGCATCAAAAAAATGGTCTCCTGATGAAAATTTTCGCTATCCGTTACTATTCTCTCTCAAATATCTCCTGGCTAAAGTTGCCATTGGAAAAGAATCAATAACTAGCTTGGATGAAATCATTGGTGCTTACAGAGAAAGCAATTTCGATGGCACAGAAAGTGATGAGCAGTTTATTGCAATCATGGGAGCTGATTCCTTGTATGAAGGCTATGGCAAATCTGTGCCTAGTGAAATAAAACGACAAGCAAAGGAAAGCCTTAAGGTTATCTCACAAATTTCATATCTATACATAAAAGATAACGAAATAATCGTGACTCTCAACCAAGAAGATGCAATTAATATTTTCCAAGATTTATTTGCAATTCCAGGCCCTCGCGCGAATAACAAAGAGGCAGAAATACAACGATTGGCTAGCTTTTTTAAAGATGGCAGCACAAATATTGTTTTTGATTACCCAAGTACAACTATTGAAGAAATTGTGGAAAGTGGTTTTATAGAAGGCAGTAAAGTCAAGAAAACGCATGTTATAATTGAGCGGAACAAGCGACTTCGGAAAGAATTTTTTTCGATATATCCTTCCCCGATTTGTGATGTCTGTCGTCTAGATACCACAAAAACATATCCTTGGACAACACGGATCTTAGACCTCCACCATCTCTTACCCCTCTCTTCAGGAACGCGAGTTGAGAATCACGGAACAACCTTTGAGGACGTTGTCCCAGTTTGTCCAAACTGTCATCGTGCAATTCATAGGTTTTACGATACTTGGCTTGACGAAAATGAAAAAATAGATTTCAAAGACACCAAGGAAGCCCGTGATGTTTATCAAAGAATGAAAAATCGCTTTACTGGTTGGATAGCTGGATAGTGTCATGAATCAAATACTTCTTAGTCCAACTAACTCTCTAGTTTTTCAAAAACAGCTTAAGCTGCTCGAAAAATCTGTTGACACCAAAATTCCCCTTGCTGATGTTTTGAAGGATGTAGGGTGGACGTATGAAGATCTAATCTATGAAACATCGAAAGCTAAAACTTGGACAGGATGTCATCCGCTGGACTTACAAGAAGTGCGCCCTCTAGCTCAAGGTGTTCCAGTAGTAAGTTTTTTTACCGGTTGTGGTGGGATGGACTTGGGGTTAGAAGCTTCTGGATATAGTCATCTAGCTGCATTTGAGTTGAATGAAATCTTTTGTAAAACACTCCGTCGTAACCGTCCACAATGGAATATATTTGGTCCCCCAACGCACTCTGGTGATGTTTCTAACTTTGAAGAAATTACTGAGACACTTGGGCAAATAATATCTACACCATTTGAGGGGCTATTTGTTGGCGGGCCTCCATGTCAACCATTTTCCATTGCAGCGAATCAACGGTTCTCGAGATCCGATGAAAACTTCAAAAGAATAGGATTTTTAAATGAAACGAATGGAAATCTACTTTTTGACTTTTTGCAACTCATTATAGCATTTCGCCCAAGATCTTTTGTGATTGAAAATGTGACAGGACTAAGAGACATTGATGGTGGAACTCAACTCAAGACGATGATTGAAGAATTGAGCCAGAACGGTTACCGTGTGGAAGAACCATTTGTTCTCAATGCGGCTAACTATGGTGTTCCGCAGTATAGATCTCGCCTGTTTATTGTTGGTTCCCGATCCAGTGGTGTATTGAGACATCCTGCTCCTTTTGAAGAAATAGTTGGCGCAGGAAGTGTTTTGGGTGATTCCCTCAGTCAGCTTGCAAATAGCGAAACAAGAGAGCACAAAGCTGAATCGATTCTTCGATATATGCGATTAGGTTATGGACAGAGAGATCAACTAGGGCGAGTGGATAGACTTGATCCATCATTGCCGTCGAAAACGGTTATCGCAGGAGGTACACGGGGTGGTGGTCGATCACACTTGCACCCTGAAGTCCCGCGAACGTTGAGTGTTCGAGAATGCGCTCTTCTGCAAACATTCCCGAAAGACTATGTTTTTATGGGTACATCGGCACGTCAGTTTACCCAAGTTGGTAATGCTGTGCCACCAGTACTAGCGGCCCAAATAGGGAACAGCATTGCAGCAAGTTACTTCTAATCGAGCAGTTGACCTAATTCGGCAATGGGCTATGCATAATCTGAATGCCTATCCTCTCCGTATCTGAAATTGAGGAAGTGCGCGACTGATCGCACTGCGGCCGCGCACCCTCACTTGATTATGACCGATCGCCCCTATTCAAACCCCTCGACTGGCGCAAAGCCTTGGCGCTGGACGTTTTCCGTCACCACACGCGGCTCCAGGAATTGCAACAGATAGTCCGGGCCGCCCGCCTTGGAGCCAACCCCCGAGAGCTTGAACCCGCCGAACGGTTGCCGCGCCACGATCGCCCCCGTGATGTTCCGGTTGATATATAAGTTACCCACCTCGAACTCCCGGGCCGCCCGATCGATGTGTGACGGCGTGCGCGAATAGAGACCCCCCGTGAGCGCAAATTGCGTCCCGTTCGCGATCGCCAGGGCTTGCTCGAACGTCTCCGCCTTAATCACCGCCAACACCGGCCCAAAGATCTCCTCCTGAGCGATCGCCGCCGTCGGGGGCACATCGCGGAACACCGTCGGCCCCACAAAGTAGCCACCCTCGGGGGCCGGCAACTCGATCGCCAGGGTCGATTCCGCCTTGCCCTTGGCGATGTAGTCGCGGATGCGAGCTTGGGACGTGCCATCAATCACCGGCCCCACCTTGACGCTCGGATCATCCGCCGGGCCAATGTTTAGGGACTTGACCGCCTCCACCAGCCGCTCCACAAACGCCTCGTAAATCGGCGCAAGCACGATCGCCCGGGAGCAAGCCGAGCACTTTTGGCCGCTGTAGCCAAAGGCCGAATCCACCACGCCCTGCACCGCCTGATCCAGGTCGGCGCTCTCATCCACGACGATCGCATTTTTGCCGCCCATCTCCGCGATCACCCGCTTCAGGTGCTTCTGACCCGGTTGCAAAATCGCCGCGTTGGCGTAGATCCAGCAGCCCACTTCCTGGGAGCCGGTGAAGACGATCGTGTGCACATCCGGGTGCTTGACCATGTGCGCCCCCGCCGTCGAGCCACGCGCCGGGACGTATTGCAGCACGCCATCGGGAATGCCCGCTTCCACCAGAATTTCAATGAATTTGGCGGCGATTACCGAGGAGGTTTCGGCGGGTTTCAGGATTGTGCAATTGCCGGTCACCAGCGAAGCCACGGTCATGCCCACCGGGATCGCCAGGGGGAAATTCCAAGGCGAAATCACCAACGTGATCCCCTTCGGTTGGTAGTGGTAGCGGTTGGTTTCGCCGGGATAGTCGTAGGCCACGCCCGCCTCCAGCCGCTCCATTTCGTCGGCGTAGTAGCGGCAAAAGTCGATCGCCTCGGACACTTCGGGATCCGCTTGGCGCAAGGCTTTGCCCACTTCCAAGCACACCCAAGCCGACAACTCCGCCCGCCGCACTTCCATCAGGTCAGCCGCCTTGCGCAGGATCGCCGCCCGTTCCTTAGCCGGTGTGGCTTTCCAGGCCGGGAAGGCCGCCTTGGCCGCCGCGATCGCCTCGTCGGCCTGCTCAATGCTGGCCAGCCCCACCTTGCCGATGAGTTCCTGGGGCTTCGAGGGATTTTCCGAATTGACGGTGGCCGCCGTTTCCACCCGCCGACCGGCAATCAGCGGCCGGTAAAGCTGGCCCAACTGCGATCGCACCTGGGCGATCGCCGCCAGGGCCGGATCGCGCAACTGGGGCCGCGAATAGTCCGTATCCGGCGCATTCGCAAAGGGAACCGCCGTTTCATAGGCCGCATCATTCGGCTGCGGTGCGGCGGCCAGCTCGTTTAGTTCCCGCTCCCCGAGGCTGCTTTGGCGCAAAAACGACGAATTGGCCGTGTTCTCCAGCAGCCGCCGAATCAAGTACGCCATGCCGGGGATCAAGTCGCCGTAGGGGCAATAGACCCGCACCCGATAGCCCTTGTCCGCCAGGGTTTTGCCCAATTTGTCCGCCATGCCGTAGAGCACTTGCAGCTCAAAATTCCGCCGGGGCGCGCCGACCTTTTCCGCCACCGCGATCGCCTTCGCCGCCGATCGGGCGTTGTGGGTTCCCAGCGCCGCATACAAGTGAGCATGATTTTCCAGCAGCAACTGGGTCATCGCTTCGTAGTTGGCATCGGTGGCCGCCTTGTCGTTAAACACCGGCTGGGGCCAATCCTTTTGCACCGATTGGATCGTTTCCTGATCCCAATAGGCTCCCTTCACCAGCCGCACGGTCACGGGCGTGCCGCGCTCCTTTGCCCAGGCCACCACGCCCTGCAAATCGGCGTAGGAATCGCGCAAATAGGCTTGCAACGTCAGGCCAATATCGGTGCGATCGCGAAACTCCGGCTCCATCAACACCGCTTTCAACGCCGCCAGCGTCGCATCCTTATATTTGTATTGCTCCATGTCGAAGTGAACCGCCGCGCCCAATTCCTTGGCCCGCCGCAGCAACACCCGCGCCCGATCGGCCGTTTTCGCCTGCGATCCCGCCACGTCCAACGGGTCGAACTGGGAATAGAACGCCGTCAGCTTCACGGACACCTGCACCTTGGGCAGGGGCTGACCGTCCGCCTCGTCGATTTGGGCGATCGTCGGCCAGCGCTGGGCCGCCGTCGCCAACTGTTCCATCAAATCCAGATAGCGATCGAGGTATTGCTGGGCCTCCACTTCCGTGATCACCGCCTCGCCAAGCAGATCGACGGTGAAGGCCATTTTGTCCTTCCGCAACCGCTCGATCGTCCGAATCGCCTGCTCGATCGTCTCCCCAGAAATGTACTTTTGCGCCAAGGTCTTCACGGCCGTGCTCACCGTCGTCGCCGCCACCTGACCAGGCATCGAACCGGGATCGGAAAAATTCAGCAACCCCTTCAGCAAGTCGGGCAGCTCCACCTCTTCCGTGGTCAGATATTCCCGCAGGTGAGCCGCAATTTCGGGGTTCGATTGCAGCGCGGGCAGGCAGTCGATGAACCGAAACAATTGGACTTTCAAGCCAGGATTGCTCATGGTCCAATCCATCAGCTTGTCGTCGAGCTTCATCTGGTCGCGCATTTGGGCCAGGAAGCCTTTTTTCGTTTGGGTGGCTTGAATTAATTCACGGGCGATCGATTGGGTGCGGTCTTCGTAAGGATTGGGGACAGTTGCAACCACGGTGTGCGAGCCTCTCAAAGCGTTCCGGTGCTTATCTTCCATTCTAGGAAGTCCGGTGCACGGTGCTTAAAGCGACAGCAATGGTCTACGGGGCGATCGGGTTGCAACCTTCGCTAGGATTTGAATTGGACTTCGCTAAGATCGATGCAATGCCAACATCCCTAAGAGTCGGCCCCTATCGTTTTTACTTTTATGCTTACGATTGCCATGAGCCAAGACATACCCATGTCGATCAAGACAATAAAATGGCAAAGTTCTGGCTTGATCCAGAGGTTTACCTGGCAGAGAGCTATGGCTATAGTGCCCGAGAACTGAGGGAGATTGAGCGTTTAATTCACGATAATTTGGAGACTTTAAAAAATGAGTGGGACAATTTCTGCGGAAATCGCAACTCCTAGAATTTTGAATATTAGTTTGGATGAAGACTACCTCATTCTAGAGTTAGAGGATGGGCGAGTTCTATCAGTTCCGATCGCCTGGTATCCTCGATTGGTTCACGGCACAGAAGCAGAGCGCCAAAATTTTCAAATCAGCGGTGCAGGTTTTGGCATTCACTGGCCAGAACTCGATGAAGATATTGGCATTGCGGGTCTATTGCTGGGCAAAAAATCTTCTGAAAGTCCAGAATCATTTCAGCGATGGCTGGCAAAGCGATCGGCGAGGGCTCGTTCTTCAACGTAAACCGTTGGGAGTAATGGCGACCATTACGGTCTTGACTGGCTATCCTGAAGTCAGTACTTCATAGCAAATCGCCCAATACTATGCCCAAACTGCCAATTATTCAGCCCGATCGCGCCTACAGCTTTGCGGATTATTTCAAGCTCAACTTTGCGCCCCAAGATATCTTGAGCTATTTCAATGTTGCGCTTGATCGACAACTGCTAACGCTTCCTAGCTATTCAGGAGAACTTGATCGCCTGAGAGATTTAAAGTCACGCATCCTAGAAAGCCTGCCACGCATCAGCTTGAATGCAATAATCACCCGTTCCCGAAACATGATCAAACTGCTTCAGTATGGACTGTAGGTGTACATTGCCCACCCTACTAGTTAGGCAATACTTGTCCCGCAAAATCATGAATTGCTTCACAAGAACTATTTCAACTTGCCAGCAATCTTCCTGACTATATTTTCTAGTTTTTCAAATTGATTTTCCAATTTATCCAATCGCTCTTCTATTTCAAGAAGGTATTCTTTTAGATCATCTCCTTCCTGTTGCGTTTCTACCGGCTGTTGCTGTAGATATTGAGAATATAGATCTTCAGCGTCTTGCTCTGGCAGTTCATTCATGCTTACTTACCTGCATTTTTACACACACTTTTGAAGTGCTAACTCTGAATACCGTATCATGCAGTTTCAAGCAATGATAGATATCTTATGCTTTCTTCAAAATCTGATTTTCGATAGTTTGTAGCAGTCTGTGAGTTGAGCAATACTAAACCCACGGAATGTCAACCCCTAAAGCCACTAAAGTGCCGATACGATGAGGGACAAGGGCGTGATCGCACCGAAGTTGTTGTTCCCCAGCGGCTATTCCCTTGGCTCAACCAATTTCCTCGCCAGTTAAAGCCGGAGTGAATTCCATGACCGCCAACCGCCACATTGATCGAGCCATCTGAGTCTCCCAGCGATCGCACCCTTAAATATTAGCCATCCCGCAGCCACTCAGACTGACGTTTAATTTAATCAATTCAATTTATTATTCATGTTAATCAATTCAAATTATCATTCATGGCTTTTACCTACCATCGTACCGTTCGCTTTGGCGAAACCGATGCCGCAGGGGTAATGTATTTTTCGCGGCTATTGGAATGGGCCCACGAAGTCTATGAAACCTCGCTGATGGCTTCAGGGGTTAATGCCAAACATTTTTTCAGTCGATCGCAGCCTTGGGTAATGCCAATTGTGGAAACAGGAGCGAAATTTTTTCAGCCCATGTCCTGTGGCGATCGCCTGGAAATTGTGATGCGGGTTTATGCCATCCAAGAAAGCGAATTTCGATGTGAATATGAATTCTTTTTTGAAGGATCGCAGCGGGATTTCCACACGGCGCAGGCATTCACGCGCCATGTTTGCATTGACCAAGAAACTCGCAAACGACGCGAAATTCCTCCAGAACTGGCAGTTTGGCTAAAGCTTTTTGAGGAACCTCAGCCCCAGATTTAGGGAAGGTCGATTTCTTTGGCTTTCTTGATAGAATGAATCGTCACGATCGCCGATGGATCCAGCCCTTTAAGCAACGGCGGTCACTTGTCCTAAATCTTCGGGATGGAGGCGATCGTGCAAAACCTGCCCATCCCGAAACCAAACCACACGATGAGTCCGACGGGCCACCTCCGGTTCGTGGGTCACCATCACCACAGTCATGCCGCTCTGGTTTAATTCTTCAAAAATATCCAGCACTTCTTGGGTGGTTTTGGTGTCCAATGCGCCGGTTGGTTCGTCGGCCAACAGCACGATCGGGCGATTCACAATCGCGCGTGCAATGGCCACCCGCTGTTGCTGCCCCCCAGACAGTTGGTTGGGTCGATTATTCACCCGATTCCCCAAACCCACGCGGCCCAAAGCGTCCAGGGCCCGCTGTCGTCGCTCCCCGCTGGGCACACCCGCATAGACCATCGGCAACATGACATTTTCCAGGGCGCTCAGTTGGGGCAGCAGGTGAAATTGCTGAAACACAAACCCCAGCTTGCGATTGCGCACCGTGGCTAGGTCTTTTTCGTTCAATTCGGCCACGTCAATGCCATCGAGCTGATAGCGCCCAGAACTGGGGCGATCGAGGCAACCAATCACGTTCATCATGGTGGATTTGCCGGAACCCGATGCGCCCATAATCGAGCAATATTCACCACTTTCCACCACCAAGTTGACCCCATTCAAGGCGCGCACCTCGGTGTTGTCGCTGCCATAGATTTTGTAAATCTCGGAGAGTTGAATAACTGGCGGGCGATCGGGAATGGGCGATCGGGGCTGAGGATTAGGCAGGGCAAGGGTCATAGCACTGTTTCAGGGAGACAAGGATGAGCGGGAACCATCTCCCATTCTAAAAAGCTTGGCCAATTTTGTGCGGCCAGGGGATAACCGTAGAGGATGACTCGAGATGACAACTCAGCCGCTCACCGCTCAGTTGAATCAAGATGGGGGGATCGATCGATGACAAATGACCGTTCCAACGCAGATACTCAGCCCGAAAATACTCCCGGAAACATTTCCAAAAACACTTCCGCAAACATTCCTGAAAATCCTACAAATCATCCAGGAAATCATCCATCAGGCAATTCAACTAATTATCCAGTTACGGTTGCAGCCGCCAACACCATTACTTTTCAAACATCGACTAGAAATCGGCTCTTGGCCAAGCTGATTGTGTTGTTGCTCGTGACAGGAGGATTCAGCCAGTTATTTTTGAAGGTAAGCCAACAGGATTATCAAAAGGGTTTATCCCTTACCCCGGAGGCCTATTCACAATCCTATGAACGGTATCGCGCCCAACTTTTATCTAAAAAGATGACCGTTGATTATCCGGCTGTGGGTGTTTTTGCGGTTTTTCTGGTGTTGCTGGGCCTATTTGGTGGCTATGAATTGGCGGTGTTTGTGATTGGTTTGTTGATCGGGAAATTGTGGCCGTCAGGAGGTCATCGCTAACCTTGAAATGGTGGCGAGGAGAACCGCTGGGAAAGGAGTAGCCAAGGTTGTTGGGCAAGGCATTTAAAGCCTTAGGAGGGGCGCGAAATTGATGTCAATCATGGATGCCAATCATTGATGTCCATCTCGGATCGCCTGTGGGTCGCTGGCCGAAAACCAATTGCCTCAGGTGTTCGGGAGGGTTGGGCGCTGGAGGCGATGGGCCCTTGTGTCCGGAGCCGCTGGCCAAAGAGTCCGTGTCGATCGAAGCCGATGCCGGTATAGTTAAACCCTAGGTTCAGAATGGCGATCGCCCGATCGCTTCTGGCACTGCATCCCTTCCCGATCGCCCGCCATGACCGTCCTTGTCATCGACAACTACGACAGTTTCACTTACAACCTCGTTCAATACTTTGGCGAGTTGGGCCAAACCCACCCGATCGCTCGGGATATTCAGGTTTTTCGCAACGATAAGATCACCCTGGATCAAATTCGGGAACTGAAGCCCGATGGCATCACCATTTCGCCCGGCCCCGGCACACCGGACGAAGCGGGAATTTCCCTAGATATCATTCGGGAGTTGGGGCCAACTCTGCCGGTGTTTGGAGTTTGTTTGGGTCACCAAAGTATTGGCCAAGTATTTGGGGGCAAGGTGGTGCGTGCGCCGGAACTGATGCATGGCAAAACCTCCCCGATCGAGCATCGCAATGTGGGAGTCTTTCAGGGCATTGAATCTCCCATGACCGCGACTCGCTATCATAGTTTGGTCATTGAGCGAGAAAGCTGCCCGGAACAGTTAGAAATTACCGCTTGGGTGGCTGACGGAACCATTATGGGCGTGCGCCATCGGGACTATCCCCACATTGAAGGGGTTCAGTTTCATCCCGAAAGTATTCTGACTAATGCCGGTAAGCAACTGCTCTCGAATTGGCTGACGGCGGTGGCCCAGTTCCACCAATCCGCCGCTTTGGTCTGAGAATCCTGAGCATCCTGGCTCCTGGTTTCTGCGGTCGATCGGGTCGATCACGTCGATTCGATCGCTTTGATGAGTACGCAAAGCGTTCCCAAAAAGTTCACCCCAGAAGTTCACCCCAAAAATTTACCCAAAGAGTTCATCCAAAGAGTTCATCCAAAGAGTTTTCAGAGCGTTTCCCAAAGGGAGTTTTCAACACGATTTCCCAAAGCGTCCCTGAAGTTCCCATTCAAATTCAGATCAACTCAGTCTCTAATCAATTCAATCCCTAATCAATCTCAAACGGTGCGAGGAATTTTATGGATCGGTGGATCAATCGGCGGCAAATTCTGCGATATGGCCTGATGGGTGCAGGGGCCGCCCTGGCCAGTGCGATCGGGAGCCGTGCAACCTCAGCCCAAGCCGCCGATGGCTTAACGATTCAGTCCTTGGGCCACACTTGCTTTGCCTTCACCGGGGGTGGGCTGCGGGTTCTGAGTAATCCTTTCAACACCCTGGGTTGCACTGCTGGTTATCGATCGCCCAATTTCACCGCCGACCTCGTGACCATCAGCAGCCAACTGCTTGATGAGGGATTTGTCAGCAATCTGCCGGGCAATCCCAGTTTGCTGTTTGAGCCAGGAACGTTTGAGTTTCGCGGTAACCAATTCCAAGGCATTCGCACCGCCCACGATCGGTTTGGGGGGCGGCGATTTGGCGACAATGTGGTTTGGCGCTGGAAGCAGGGGGGCATCTCCATCCTGCACTTGGGCGGCATTGCGGCTCCTTTGGGAGTGGAAGAAAAAATTCTGATGGGGCGGCCCGATGTGGCCATTGTGCCGGTGGGCGGCGGGGCGAAGGCCTATAACGCTGAGGAAGCAAAACGGGCGATCGAGTCGTTGCAACCCAAGGTGGTGATCCCCAGCCAATACCGCACGGCGGCGGCCGATAGCCAATGTGATCTGGATGGGCTAGAGGCCTTCTTGAACTTGATGAGCGGCTACGACATCCAAACCTTGAACACGGAAACCATGACCCTGCGGCCGGAAAATCTGCCGCCCCAAGGCACGCTGATCCGCGTTTTGCGCCACCCGGTCTAGTAGCATGACAGGCTTAATACATTGGGTCAAAGTTGCGGAGCCAGTCGTGGTAACAAGGGGCTTAAGCCCCTTGCTGCTTAACGATCAGGTGACGGTAACAGCCATGTCATTTAACCCAGCGAATTAAGGCAGCCACCCGATCTAGGGGCGACTCTGGCAAGGGAAACGCTGACCGCTATTGGTCTAAATTGGTCTAAATCGTGTGGACGATCGCCTGGATGGTGCTCCTGGGTTAACTGGGGGCAGATTGGCGATGCTGTGGTCGATCGCTCGTCAGATCGCCCGCCAGATCGCTGGACAAATCGCCCGCCAAATCGATCGATCGCGCCGAGCCGCTGCTCACCACACTTGCGGCCCGCATCGGTGCATAGACCTCCACCGGCTCATGGCGACCTTTCAGGCGCTGTGGGCCGAGGGAATGGAGCACCACCTCTGGATAGTTACGCAGGGCTTTGGCGGTGGTTTCATTAATCAAAATGGGATAGTCCGGAAACTGTTTGGTCAGGGTTTCCAGGCGGGCAGCAATGTTCACCGCGTCCCCAATGACGGTGTAAATCAGGCGATCGAGCGAGCCAATTTGACCCGCCACCGCCTGACCGGTGCCAATGCCGATACCGCTTTGGATCGATACCTGGCCGCGGGCACGCCGATGTTCATTTAACTCCGCCAGGCGATCGCGCATGGCCAACGCTGCCGACACCGCACACCACTCCGCATCCGGCTGGGGCACGGGCGCGCCAAATACCACCACGATCGCATCGCCAATGAAGTTATTGATATAGCCGCCCCAAGGCGCAACGGCCTCCGTCATCGCCGTCATATATTCATTTAAAAATTCCACCACCCCCTGGGGATCCAACTGCTCGGAAAGGGTCGAAAATCCCCGAATATCAGAAAACAACACCGAAACCCAGCAAGTTTGCCCGCCTAGCTCCACCCCACCCCGTAATAGTTGTTCGCGCACCACAGGCGACACCATTCGCCCAAAAATATTCAGCTCCTGTTCCCGCTCCCGCAAACCGGAAACCATTTGGTTAAAGGTGGCCGCCAACAAACCCAGCTCATCAGTGCCCTGAATGTCCACATGGGCCCGGTCAAACTGTCCCATCCGCAATTCCTGAGCCGCACGGGTGAGCAAGTGCAAGGGCCGCACAATACTCCGGGCCAGGGCCAGGGCCAGCAGGGCCACCGCTCCCCCCACCAGGAACACACTGGCCGTGGTGCGATGGGCCAGTGCATTCAGCGGCGTGACAAAAACCGACTCTGGCTCCGTGATGGCCAAGCGCCAGGGCCGCATATCCAAAGCCGACATACCCACGATTTCCGTTTTGCCCGTGAAGGGCGATCGATAGGCAATGTTGCCGAAGGATGGCGGGCCCAGCTCCATCGTTGACTGGTTTGGGGTGGCGGTGGGCGTAATGGGGGGCAATGGAACCGCCGATGATGCAGCCGTGGGGGCAGAGGGCAATTGCAGCGATCGCGCCAACACCGGCAAATTCAAACTTTCAATTCGATCGAGGCCAAACTGGACTTTCGGGTCGATCGTGCGCAACTGCACGGGCGACAAAGGCAACAAGCTGCGATAGACCCAACGCCGATCCGTATGGGCAATCACAATTCCGTTTTGATCGACCAAGAAAGCAGAGCCGCCTTCCTTTTGGTTCAAGCTGGTGAGCAAGCGGCCCACCGCCTCCGATCGCAGCTTAATCACCACCACGCCCAGCAGATTGCGCGTGCCCTTGGCCACCACCGGCACCGAAAGGAAAATCCCCGGCTGACCCGTGGTGGATCCCACCGTCCATTCCGAAATGTAGAGTTTGCCTTGGCGCGCTTCTTGGAAGTAATTGCGAAAGGCGTAGGACTTGCCAATGTTGCTGGGATTCGTTGAAACCAAACAACGTCCCGTGCGATCGAGCAGAAACACTGAAAAATAATCAGGATTGGAATTGCGAACATTCGCGATCGCCTCAGCCGCCAAGATTCGCCAATAATTCTGTTTTTCCGGAGGCTCTTTCGCCGCCACCGACCCTGCAAATTGCACAATATCCCGCGCGCTGGCCATCTGAATCCCCACCCGTTGCGTGTCAATCAGCAACTGATCCAGTCGGGCCGCCACACTTTTTGCCAACAGTTCCAGATTTTTGTACTCCGCCATTTTGACCGTATACAGGCTTTGGCGAAGGTTATAAAACGCCGTCAGACTCATTGGCAGCAGCGACGCAGCCAACAAAGCCGCCGACAGCTTGGGCGCAATTTTCCAGCGAGCCGGATTCCAACTCCAACGCCAGCGGTTCACAAACAACCTCAGAGAGACACACTCAAAATGTAGGTTTAGCAGCGGCCACCATGACTTTGATTCGTCTTCAGCCATGAATCCGCAGCTAGCGAAATGCGATGCGAGTGTTTACCCCCACCTTCATCTTACCCAGCGTCCATTGCCCAGGAACAGAGTCAGGGGTGCTGGTCAATCGCTCCAAGCTGCGCCCAGCAAGACAGCAAAAGATCCTCAGTCTTCTATTCTCAAATTCGCGATCGCCTTCCCTTGACTGTTCAATCTTCCTGCTTCAAAATCCGCAGAAAAATCAAACAACATCATCAAGATTTCACAAAAAATGGTCTGTAATTTTCCACAGAATTTCAAAATTGCAGTTAACAATCATCTTTAAGGTTCTAACAAGATCCACCCAATTTCAATGAGCTTTTATGATCGAACCTAGTCTCAGGCTGAAAGATCTTGACCCAAGCGCATAAAATTACACTGACATTAAGCTTGAGATTTCAAGATTGATATGCAAAAGAGTGCCCTCAACATATCCTGGCTAAGCCATTGCCGCTCAAGAAGGGCAAAGCCAAGCAGATTAATCAAAGTAAAATTAATCACCAACCTTCTACGTAGAAACTCCTGCGATTGAACATAAATTCCTCGCTAGTCGCCTTGAATGGGCCGCCCTGAATAGGTCACACCGTTAGCGTGAGCAGGTCTGAGCACAACTGAACGCAACTGAACACAACCCAGCCAGTCGAGCCAACCCAGCAAACCGAACAAGAACCCGCTGCCAGAACCTGAGCAGGTTCTCTGTCGGCCCACATCGCCAGCCTAAATACCTGCCCAAGATTCGACAAAACACCCAAAATTACAACCCAAAATTACAAAATTAAAGGGGTTCAGGGGCCGTGACTTGGATCCCCTAAACCCCAACTGAATTTCCTGATTGCTCAAGCCCCCAATGACTCAGCCAGCCTATTGGTAGTAGTGGTTGGTGGCGTGGGCGAAGTCCTTATACACCTTGGGGAGATCAACGCCATATTGCTTGAGCCGCGACTCCCGCATATACATCACGAAATTTTGGCTTTTCGTGCTGGGAATTTCGCTGGGACGACGATGATTTTCCAAGATTTCCGTTGTCATTTTGCCGGCCACTTCTCCCATCTCATAGGGCGAAATCCCAACCGCCAACATGCCGCCATCATCCACATAAAATCCCCAACATCCGATATCAGGAATTGGTGAGTTCTCGATCGTCCACTTCATCACTTCCTTCGGCGACACCACCGTATCATCGGTACTGGAGCGACGCAGCGTGTGGTAGTGCGTGATCAGCAAAAAGTCAGCAATTTTGCCGGAATTCTTGATAAATTGCTTCCACTCTTCAAAGGTGGCCACTTTTCGGTGTTCGATCAGGTCGATCGGTCGCCAGTCAAAATCTGCCATTTCTTGGTGAATGGCTTCCGATGTTTCCGAGTCATCGGAATAGTGAACAATGCGACGGCGATCGGGTGGCAAAATTTGCAGAAAAATCTCTTTCAAGGAAAGGAAGGGAATTCGCTCCAAAATGCCCGTCACATTGCTGGCTTTGTCAAATCCGTAGGCGCTGGCTTCCGCATTCACCCCGCTGTAGACGATATCAATCTTGGGGTGATTATTGAAATACTTGGCGACAAACTCTTGAGCATTATCATCGATCGAAATAATCACATTTGGTTCCCAGCGCTCAATAAGCCGCCGAGCCAATTGCCCTGCCTTCTCCTTGTAAGCCGCGCCAGGATTCCGCTTCGTATCCATGTAGTGATACTGAATCGAGTAAGGCTTCTTATCCAGAGTCCAGCTTAGCCCCACATTAATGTCCTTCGTCCAGGCAAAGTCCGTGGCATAGCTGCTCAGCACCAATACACGCGGCTTACTGGAATTGCTGAAGGCAAAGAACACCAAGGCGCAAATCAAAAAGAAAATAATGGGCAATTTTTGAAGCTGCTTGCCCCAGCGGTTAACGTTAGAAAGCTTCCAGGTAAATCGTGACATGGCTAGAGAATGAGTGGAGAAGTGGGTCGGTCTTAAGCTGTCATCGCTTTGAGAGCAAAGATTTGAGAGCAAAGATTTGAGAGAAAAGATTTGAGAGAAAAGATCAGATGAATGCTCGTTTAGGAGTCTCTCAAAGTTGATTTCATGGTCTTCAGCAACGATTTAGAGAATTCCAAGGGTGCGGAAATATCCCAATGATAAATAGATTGAAAAGAAGCGAATCAGCGTTGCCAGGAAATTGCCTCGTAAAATTAAACGCTCATTAAAAAGTTGCTGTTTGTCCAATAGCTCCTGAAATTGTAGGTAGTAGGAACATTGGTAAGGAAAAAACCAGGCATCGCTGATATTTAGGATAATCGCTCCCACAATCCAAGGATTTACCCCGTTGCTTTCTGCCATCGGGATTAATATTGTGGCAAAAATTGCCACGGCCGTCGTGTTGGGGATCACAAACCGCACAGCCAAAATTGTCAGGCTCAATAAAAAGATAAAAAGGGGAAAGTTGGACTTCATAGAATCGCTGAGCCAAGTCAGATACCCACCAAAGTGCGTGTCGAGACCTAAGTAGGACATGGCTTCTGCAATTCCGACCAAGCTGCCTAATAGGATTAAAAATGGCCAGTCGATTTGGGTGCGAAATTCATTTTTTTTCAGAATCCCCAGCGATAGCACCAGAAATAGAACCCCCAAACCAATCCAGGGCAATTGGATTTTGTGAATGGATGCGGTGACAATTCCCAGCAACAACACGATCGTGCTGACCAGCGAAATCCACTCTTGGCTGCTTAAGGGCCCTAGGGTTTCCACCTGAGCTTCCACCTGTTGTTGGGAAATTTCAAAGGCTTGATTATTACTAAACAGGAATTTTGTGGAGATAAAATACAGCACTAGGGTCACGATCCCCACCACCAAACTCGCCTGCAACCAATAAACCCAACTAAATTGTTGTTGAACCTGCAAAGGCAAGAGGCCATAGACTACAAAATTAGCCGACTTACTGCTTAGAAAAACATGGGAAAGCAGGCTAGCACCGCTAAAAGCAGCAAAGGCGAGATGGCTGGCAGCTTTGCCACCTGGTTTGACTCCTGTGGCATCAATGGTATCTGTCAAAATCGGTGACAACAGACCAATTCGACCATTAGCCGAGGGCAAAATGGGGGTCATTGCCAATCCGGTTAAAAATAAAGCGGTCGCGTACCAGCTTTCTGTTTTAGGAATGAATCGAGAGAGCCATAAAACTAGGCGATAGGTTAATCCTGATCCCATCAAAACAGCTCCCAATCCAAAGAGGCTGAGCGCCATAAAAAAGCTGCCCGATGCAAAGCCAGAAAGAATAACTTCACTGGGAGCAATGTCTAAAATTAGCAATGACAGAATGCAAAAAAGACCAGGAATAAATTCAGGAACCATCCCAAAAACCCACATCACAATGGTGGATGTGAGTACAATCAAAAACATTTGGGAATTCCAGTCAAATTCCGCAGTTTCCCTCAAAATCAAGTACAAAATACCGGGGATCACCACTGACAGAATCCAACCACAGGACTGAACCCAATCATTGCGCTTGAGCTGACTGATGGGCGATCGACTCTCCAGTTTTCGGTTAGGCTGTCCGCTGTAATGACTGAGCAGGGAAGCATAGAATCGATCGATGGTTGGAGTGCCAGCACCGGCCACCTTGGTAATAGCCTCGCGGGGCAAGGCGATCACTTCCGTGTTGTCAACCGCGATCGCGTCGGCCATGTAGTAGTCAGAGGAAACGGCCGCCTCTTCGCCCACAAAACCATGCTCCACCTCCGCAATGACACGCCCTCCAGCCCAAAGCTGCACTTTGCCCCGGCGCACAAAATAGAGGGTTAAGGCGGGGTTGCCTGACTGGAATAGGGCTTGGCCATTTTCCAAAAAATGCTCGACCGCATAGGGCACAACTCTCGCCAGTTCTTGTACAGAACAGTCAGAAAGAATAGGAGCGCGTCGCAACTCCTGCGCCATTTGCTTAAGATCGATCGCCATATGTTGATGTCCTGATCTGGAATTTCAATTGTAGGTCTGACCTATTAAAAAAAGGCAGTTTGATCAATTGCTTTGGGATACAGATTCAATTCTATCTTTCAGGCAACTTGCCAGCTATTGAGGAAATTGAATCAGCCAATTGAATAAACCATTGGTTTGTAGTTCAATTTCATTTCCAAAAGCTTGCTGCCAAAGGTAACAGCCCTCGCAATCCTGCTGAGCATCACTATCTTGAAAGTTATGATTCAACGCCAATAGTTGTACCAATAACTATTAGTGCCAGATTGGTTGGTGGCTAATTTTAAGGTTGTCTTGATTGTTGAGAACAGCGTCAGGGAATGACTCTCGACGATCAGCGGAGTAGGCCTGAGCCAAGCCACAATCGCCTGGTCATTCATACAACAGCCATCAATTCAACCCGGTCAAAATAAACACAGAGCGCGGAGTTCATCGATCAAGTCCGTGGTTTTGACTACGGATCAGGAATGATTTAATACAGGCTTCTCTGTGTTTTCCCTAAAGCCACTGTTTGGACAAACATTTGACAGGGGTGAGTTGATGAATTGGCTCGATCGTGGGGGCGATCGGGTTGCTTAATCATCGTCAAAATGGATCAGGATGTTTAGGAACTGGCTGAAAGTCCCAAGAAATTCACATCTCAGGTTGGCAGCCCTGGTGAATTATTGCACCTTGGACTTGGTTTTTCAGGAGCATCTTTGGTGATCCCTTGAGATTGGTTAATAATTGGTTAAGGCAATGCTAGCGCAAAACTTCGCAGCCATCACCAATCGTTGATTAAATCCAGACAAGCCTGAAATTGCAGTCCCTGGTCAGAAATTTCAGAGAAAGATCGTCGAAAATAGCAAGCTGCAATTTATGATTCCATGGGTCAGAACTATCTTGAGAACATCAAGAACAGAGTATTCAGGGTTCCTATGGGTTTTGAGTCAGTCACGAAACATTCAGCAACCAATTCACCCACAATGGCCGATCGCCCAACAATCGTTTCGGAAGCCTCACCTTTTTTCCAGTTTGAGCAAGACTTCATCACTGGGTTACGGTGCATCCCCATGGTGGTTCGCTACCGGCTCGATCGAGTCGGCATTAAACTCAAACTGCACCACTGGAACCAACTGTCCGAGGCCGATCGCTTGCGGTTAGTTTTGGCTCCTTGCGACACCTTGCCCGAGCAAGAAACCTATCGCCAGGAATTGCGCGAGTTGGTGGCAGCGCGATCGGGTGAAATTCCCAAAGATTTGCCCCTGGAAAACCCGTTTCCTTGGCTGAGTGCCGACGTGCCCGATTCAGTCGCAGCACAAGCAGCGCGGGTTGGAGTCACAGTGAGTCATCAACAGTGGCGATCGCTCAGTGAATTGCAGCGATTTGCGCTCATTAAACTCAGCCAGCCCGGCCACGAAAACCGCAACTTTTTGCCAGCGGTTCAAGAATTTGGCCTCCTGAACCCCTAACGGTTGCCAGCACTGCGGTGGGGCGTTTTGAGGATGCGATTACGCCTGCGATCAGCCGGGGCTGCCAAGGGGGTTTACCTGAGGCGTTGGGAGCTGGCCGATCGAAACGATCAAAAAGACTGAAAAAAGCTGCCCACAAGATTGTACTGACAGGATCTTGGGATCTAGGGCTGGGCAGCAAACCCATTTTCTATTCTCTAGTCCACTAGAGAGTCAAGAGACGCGGGGAGAAATTTAGAGTAGCCCAGGTGTTGCCAAGCGGCGGGGGTGGCCACGCGGCCGCGAGGGGTGCGCTGAAGGTAGCCAATCTGCATCAGATAGGGTTCATAGACCTCTTCGATCGTCTGGGCATCTTCCCCGGTGGCGGCTGCCAAGGTTTCCAGACCCACGGGGCCGCCGTTGAACTGCTCAATAATGGCGCTCAGGAGTCGGCGATCAGTCCAATCCAGCCCCCGAGGATCCACATTGAACAGTTCCAAGGCCGCCGCCGCGATCGCCCCGTCAATGGTTGTTTTGCCTTGGGTTTCCGCTCCTTTCACTTGCGCGTAGTCCCGCACCCGCCGCAACAGGCGGTTAGCAATCCGGGGTGTCCCGCGCGATCGCCGGGCAATTTCTGCGGCCCCGTCTGGCTCGATCGCCACCTGCAAAATCGTCGCCGTCCGCAACACAATCCGGGCCAGCTCCTCGGGTTCATAGAACCGCAACCGTTGAATCAGGCCAAAGCGATCGCGCAGGGGCGAACTGAGGGCCCCCACCTGGGTTGTCGCACCCACCAGGGTGAACTTGGGCAACGGGATCGATCGGGTGCGGGCGCTCTGGCCCTTGCCCACCGTCACATCCAGCCGAAAATCCTCCATCGCTGGATACAAAATTTCTTCAGTGACCCGGGGCAACCGGTGAATTTCATCCACAAACAACAAATCCCCCGGCTGCAAATTCACCAGCAGCCCGGCAATATCCCGAGGGCGCTCCAGAGCCGGTGCGGTCGTAATTTTGCAAGACACACCCATCTCGCCGGCCAGAATTAAAGCCATGGTGGTTTTGCCCAAGCCTGGCGGCCCATAGAGCAACAGGTGATCCAGCGGCTCCCGACGACCCTGGGCCGCTTGAATCGCAATGGTCAGCACGTCTTTTAAATCCTGCTGCCCCACATAGTCCGCTAGCCGTTGGGGGCGCACACGCTCATCGGGTCGATCGCCCTGAGGAGACTGGTGAGCGGGCTTGGCCGCATCTTGGTGAGCTTCCTCAGGCGTGGCCACCGGATCCAGCAGCGACGGCGAAACGGACGATCGCGGGGAATTCGATCGCCTAGCGGGCTTGCGGGGAGGCTGGGGATCAGGATTGCCGCCACCGGTTGACTTGGAAGAAATAATCGCCATGCCGTTGATATTAGCAATGGCATCCGCTCGGCCAAAATCGAAATGGCAAACCTCAGCGGAATTTGAGGGGAACCGCCAGCTTGAGTCCAGCAGCAGTTAGACCTTGGGTCAGACCTTACGGCGGAACGTGGCCCCGCGATATTTCAGCTCGATCGTTTGGTTAGCGGCTTCAACTTCTGGGGCTTCGGTGGTTTCGGAAGTGACTTCCTGCCGCTTTTTCGGCATTTTCAGCCCCCCACGATCGGGCAGATGCCAAATCACCCCGCGATATACCCGATCGGTTACCGCCAAATGGGGATGCCCCAAAATCGAATCATTCGCTGCATGGGCCGCCGCATTCGACGTATTAACCGCCGTTAATTCCGCCTCATCAGCCGCCACCGACGAATCCGCCAACTCCGCCCGATCGCCCAAGGCCGCCGACTCCAGCACCTCCACCGGCTCCGGAGACCGCAGACCATACCGCGCCACCCACCACACCGACAGCAACAGCAACACCTGAACTTCCCAGGGAGCCAAAACCAAGGCCACCAGAAAGCTCAAAATCGCCACACCATTCAGAATCAGCGACGGTTCATCCTGCCATCGTGGAGCCAGATAAACCGCAGCCACACAGATCAAAGTCGGCACCAAAAACCCAAGAGACATGGCTTACGCCTCAAAATAACTTGCCAGCTAGCCCGCATGATCAACAGAATCAGAATCAACATGCCCCTTTCAGAATGGGCAATGTGTATTTTTACTTAGTAATCTTTGCTGAATTGCAGCGAAATGATGGGGGGGAATCGCTCGTTATTTCGCCTGTATCATCATGCTGACTCAAAGTGTTACATCAACGAAGGTAACTTTGTCAGCATATTCGGTCTTATTACGCAGCATTTTTTAAGAAAGTGGTGAGTAAAAACTCCTGCTCACCAACTGTCCAGGATGACCCAGGGGCGATCGAAGCGGGTCAAGGAAGCCAAGATCAGCAGTCTTCAGGGGGGTTCAGCCTTGCCCTTGGCGCACACCCATCCTGTGGGCGAATTGTGCCGTTAGTATCAGCAACTGAGTCATGAAAACTGAGTCATGGAAACTGGTCTGAATCGCTGACTTTTAGAGAATCTTGACGAAGATGTCATTAAACATAGTTTAGATCAGTTATCTAGGCTACGAATGGGGTTGAAATAGGTCTGATTGCCATCAAATTCATCGAACGCCAAGCGGCAATTGAATAGACTGTGGGGTATTTTCGGCATCAATATCAATGTCAATATCGATGTCAGTGTCAACGTCGGCATCAACGACTGATTAAGAACCGCAACACAATCATGGGTCTGGACGGCCGATTGCCAGTGCCCGCCCCCGGTTGGACTTCGGTAGGCTAGGGTTGGAAAACCCGGTTTTGGCCAATCTTGCTGAAAACGGGTGCTGAACAGGGGTAAAGAACTGGATGAATGATTGAGATCATCATGATTCAGATGCCCCCTTCGATCGGGATCATTCGGGATCGTTAATCCACGGGCCCGACGCACCCAGGCCGTGCGACCCCGGCGATCGCATTCATCCCCCCGCTCTAATCGCCTCTTGCTGGAGTCCGCCTCTCATGACCGAATCACGCCCCTTGCGCCTGTTGCAAATTGTGCCATCCGTGTCCTTGGTCTATGGCGGGCCGAGCCAGATGGTGTTGGGGCTAAGCCAGGCCCTGGGCGCGGCGGGGGCGCAGGTGACGCTGCTAACCACCGACAGCAATGGGGATGCGGGGCAGGCTCCGTTGGATGTGCCGATCGCCCAGCCCGTGTCGGAAAAGGACTACAAAATCTATTACTTTCGCTGTGCCCCCTGGCGACGCTATAAGTTCTCGATCGGGCTGTTGTGGTGGCTCTGGCGACACGCACCGGAATACGACGTGGCCCACATCCATGCCCTGTTTTCGCCCATCAGCACCATGGCATCGATCGTCTGTCGGTGGCGCAAGTTGCCCTACGTGCTGCGGCCCCTCGGCACGCTGGATCCGCTGGATTTGCGGAAAAAGGCAAAGTTGAAATGGTGGTATGGGCGGCTGCTGGAGCGGCGCAATTTAGCCAAGGCCGCTGCTGTTCACTTCACCAGTGCGGAGGAGTGCAAAATCTCTGAACGGTTTGGGGCCATTTCCCGCGATTGGGTGATTCCCTTGGGGGTTCCGTTGCCGCCGCTCCGTGAACAACCCATGGCGCAACCGACCAAGGAAGCGGGGCCGATGGTGCTGTTTATGTCACGGCTCGATCGCAAAAAAGGATTGGATATTGTGATTCCGGCGCTGGAAACGCTGGCTGTGTCGGGGCTGCCCTTTCGGTTTGTGTTGGCGGGGGCCAATGTACAGGATCCAGACTATGAACAATCGATTTCAGACTATTTGAACCGATCGCACCTGAGCGATCGCACGGAAATTGTGGGCTTCGTGACCGGGGAACAGAAGCGATCGCTCCTGGCCCAAGCCGATTTATTTGTGTTGCCGTCATACTATGAAAACTTCGGAATTGCGGTGGCTGAAGCGATGGCCGCCGGAGTGCCGGTGGTGATTTCCGATCAGGTGCATATCTGGCCCGATGTGGCCGACACCCGATCGGGCTGGGTTTGCACTTGCGACGTATCTTCCTTTGCCGGGGCCGTGCGCGAGGCATTAACCCAACCCACCGAACGACAACAGCGCGGCCAAAACGCCCGACGCTGTGCGGGCGATCGCTACAGTTGGTCAGCCATTGCCCAGCAATTAATCGCCGCTTACGGCGAAATTCGCCGAACCCGGTAGACTGAAACGGAAGTTCATGAAAGTTCGCGGAAGTTCATCGCATCGATGATCGCAGTCCCGATCGCGGTCACAATTGCAGACGATCGCGGCGATGTAATGACTCCGTTGCCAGGTTGCGCCTATGGTTCTTGAAATTTGCCGCGAAGTCACCATCATTCCCCCCCAGGAGCCTGGCTTAGGGATTGACCTACAGGGCTACCTAGCACGCCCTCGGGCCGCCGGTTCCTATCCGGTGATCGTGGTTCTTCAAGAAGTGTTTGGGGTGAACGATCACATTCGAGATCTCTGCGATCGCCTGGCAGGATGTGGTTATGTGGCGATCGCCCCCGCCCTGTTTCAGCGCACCGCTCCGGGCTTTGCCGTGGGCTACAGCGCCGAAGAGCTAGCCCTCGGCCGACAACACAAGGACTTAACCAAGGCGGATCAACTGCTGGCGGATATCCAAGCCGCGATCGCCTTTGCCCAAAAACAACCCAACGCCAAAACCGGAGCCGTGGGCTGCATCGGCTTTTGTTTTGGGGGCCATGTGGCCTATTTGGCGGCCACCCTGCCCCAAGTCGCCGTCACCGCTGCGTTCTATGGCGCAGGGATCCCCACCTTCTGTCCCGGGGGCGGCGAGCCAACCGTCACCCGCACTTCCCAAATTCACGGTAAGCTCTGGTTTTTCGCAGGCTTGGCCGATCCGCTGATTCCCATTGACCAGCTCGATCGCCTAGAGGCGGCCCTCGTGACCCACGGGCGCAACTTCCGCATCTTCCGTTACCGCGACGCAGACCATGGATTCTTCTGCGATCGGCGATCGAGCTACCATCCAGCGGCCGCCGCCGATGCCTGGGAAAAAGTGCAAACCCTGTTTCGAGACCTCTAGACCGGATTTCATGGCCCACCCCCCAGCCGCATGACCCGTCCCATTCTTTACGTTGCCATTACTGCCCATGGATTTGGCCATGCCACCCGAGCGGCTGCCCTAGTTGATACCCTGCAACGGCTGCGGCCTGACCTGTTGCCGATTTTGGTCACCACCGCCCCCCGTTGGCTCCTCGGTTCCTACATCAGCGGTGAATTTCTTTACCGGCCCAGGGCGCTGGATGTGGGTGTGGTGCAGCAAGATAGTTTGCAAATTGACCGGCAAACGACTCTGGAGCAACTCCAGGCTCTGCGATCGCGGGCGGCGGCCATTGTGGCGGCAGAGGTGGACTTCATCCGGCAAATGTCCGTCAAAAATGGGCGTGTGGCTCTGGTGTTGGCCGACTTGCCCCCCCTGGCGATCGACATTGCCCAGGCGGCGGGTCTGCCCTGCTGGGCGGTCGGTAACTTCGGCTGGGATTTCATTTACCGCGATTGGGGTGGCGAATTTGAGCAAGAGGCGGACTGGATTGCCGATCGCTTCCATCGGTGCGATCGCCTCTTTCGGTTGCCTTTTCACGAACCCATGGCCAGCTTTCCCCAACAAACCGATGTGGGTTTAACGGGCGGCGCACCCCGCTATGGTGCGGCGGAATTGCGCGATAAGTTGGGTTTACCAGATATCCCGCGCGATCGCACCGTTTTGCTCACCTTTGGCGGCCTGGGCTTGCAACAAATTCCCTACGAGCGGCTGCGGCAATTTCCCGACTGGCTCTTCATCACCTTTGACCGATCGGCCCCGGACTTGCCCAACCTATACCAAGTGCTCGACCCGATCGAACACCACGCGAGCGATCGCCCCTTTCGGCCCGTGGACTTTATGCCCCTTTGTGGGCGCATCGTTTCCAAACCCGGCTACGGAACCTTTGCCGAAGCCTGCCGCACAGGCCCAACCGTAGCTACCCTCACCCGCGATGGATTTGCCGAAGCTCCCATCTTGTTAGACCAAATTCAAGCCCAAACTTCCCACCAGATTTTGCAACCGACCGAATTTTTTGAGGGAGATTGGTCTTTTCTACAAGCAGCGCCCACGCCTTCCCAGCCCGGCCAGCGGTTTACCTTGGATGGCAATGAAACCATTGCCCAGGCAATTAGCGCAGTCCTTGAAACCTAGTAGCATGACAGGCTTAATATATTGGGTCAAAGTTGCGGAGCCAGTCGTGGTAACAAGGGGCTTAAGCCCCTTGCTGCCTAACGGTTTGGTGGCGATAACAGCCATGTAATTTAACTCAGCGAATTAAGGCAGCCACGCTACTAGTAAAGGCTTGAGGTCTAGAGGGAGGCTGCAAGCTCCACAACAGCGATCGCCCCACATTCCCACCCTGGAATTTCCAACTTGAACTCCTCAACCTGTTTGTTTCATGACAACGTGCCCATCCACAAATCGCTAGAATGACCAACGGCTGTTCGACGATTGGATTAGGCTAACCATTGGAGTTAGCAGCTCGACAGCTCTGGGGTGCTACCCCCCAAGGCCCATCCCATCGGTGCATCAAAATCGCAGACGAGCCTCATTTAATCAAAACGCTTCGTCAGGGATTTGTTAGGGTGCGATTAGGCGGTTATTTAGACTCAGGGTGGCCCCGACTGGGATCCAATCTCCTTAAGATTTGATCAATTCGATCCAGAATAGGGAATAGGGCGCTACTCGATTTCAGTCCCGACTTTGGGCTGCGATCGCTGAAACAAGAAACGGCAGCCCCCATGGGTCACCATCATTCAGACACTGCCCAGCCGAGTCGGCCAGCGCGAGGCAGCTCGTCAATGATTTGTCTGTGATGGCTGGTCTGCGATGGGTAGCCTGCGATGGGTAGCCTGCGATAGATAGTCTGCAATAGACGGTTTTCAATGGGTAGCCTGCGATAGATAGTGTGCGATCGACAGTCAGCAACGGATGGTTTCCAGCGGACAATCTGCAACAGACAATCTGCAATAGACAGTCTGCAACGAACAATCTGTGGCGGTTCCCATCAAGGCACAGAGACACATCGCCCGATCGCGGCCAAGACCCAAACCCAAATTCGGGCCGGTCATTCAGGGACGCATCCAGGGGTTTGAGTAGGAGGTAGCAAATTTGAAATTACGGCTCAAAACGCTGGTCATTGTTGGACTAGCGCTGCTCTGCTTAAACTTGGTGATGTTCACAACATCCTCCAATCTCCTGCTGGATGGCTATAGCCAGCTTGAGCGGCGTGAGGTGGAGCGCGATGTGCAGCGGGCCATCAGCGTCGTGATGGACAACGCCACGGATCTGGATGCGACGGCGCGGGACTATTCCGAATGGGACACCACCTACAGTTTTGTGGAAACCCATGATCCTGCCTATGAGCGATCGAACTTTGTCGATCGCACCTTCGACTACTTGCGGCTGAATGCTCTGATTTTGCTGGATCGATCGGGGAAGCCCCTCCTGCAACAGGGCTACAACCTGGAAAGTCGGCAGCGCGTGCCGATTCCCCGCAGCCTTTGGGAACACTTGCAACCGGGCAGCCCACTGCTCACCCACTCATCAACCACCAGCGCCGTTCATGGCCTGCTGCAATTGCCCGAGGGGCCGATGATGGTGGCGGCTCGCCCGATCGTCACCAGCGAGGCAGAGGGGCCGATTCGCGGAACCTTGTTGCTGGGGCGGTTTCTGGCTGGGCCGGAAATTGAACGGGTCAGCCGCTTAACACAACTCAACCTGAGCCTGCAAAGTTTGCATGGGATTGTGCAACCATCGAGTGCTTGGGCCAAGCTCCCGGCCAGTTCTGGCCGCCGGTCTTTGCTACCTTCAGCCCTTGCCAAGTTGCCCCTCGTTGCGCGATCGGCTCCTGACATCACGCCAGCACCGCAACAGTCCACAGCACAACAATCAACACCGCAGCAATCCGCACCAAAACCAGCTACGTCAATACCGTCAATACCTGAGCGATCGAAACCTGAACGATCAGAGCCTGAGCGATCGAAATCATCAGCGCTGGCTCAGCCCACTGAACAAACTCAACCGCAATCAACCCGGCTGAGTGCTACGCCCTCAGAATCCATTCAACCCGAATCTACCCAACCCCAATCGCCTCAGTCGCCCAAAGTTGCCAGAATTTCCGCCGCGACAATGCCCCCTGCCGTCGACGATTCCCGATCGAACTCGAGAGCTGAGGGGCCGGAGGTTTTGCGCCACCGAGCGGTGAAGGCCCTGCTGTTGGGTACGGAAACGGTGGCGATCGAAACCCTTTCCGATAATCGCCTGGCCAGCTATGCCCTGTTGGACGATTTGTATGGGCAACCGGCTTGGTTAGTACGGGTTGAACTCGATCGCGCCATCTATAACCGAGGGCTAATTAGCCTTCGCTACACGCTGGTGCTGTTGGTGTTGGGGGGCTTAATTTTTGGGGCCATTACCCTGCTGCTGCTGGAGCGCTTGGTGTTGGCGCGGTTGATGCGGCTGAGTGAACAGGTCAGCGCGATCGGCACCAGCGGCAACCCGACTCAGCGGGTGGAGGTGATGCCCGGAACCGATGAGTTGTCGGAGTTGGCGGCTATTTTGAACGCCACGCTCGATCGCCTACAAGTGTCCCAGTCGGCCGTTTGCGCCGCCGAAGCCCAATACCGAAGCATCTTTGAAAACGCGATCGAGGGCATTTTCCAAACCACCCCCGATGGTCGCTACCTGAGCGCAAACCCGGCCTTGGCCCGCATCTATGGCTACAGCGGGCCCGATGTGCTGCTGCTGGCCCTGAATGCCACCCAAAATCTCTACGTCAACCCCAATCGCCGCAAGGAATTTGTTGAACAAATTCGCCAAAAGGGATCCCTTGCCAATTTTGAGTCGGAAGTTTACCGGGCCGATGGCCGCCGAATTTGGATTTCCGAATCGGCCCGGGCGGTTTACGACGAAGACGGTGAATTGCTCTATTACGAAGGCACAGTTGAAGACATCACGGAGCGCCGCCGATCGGAAGCCAGCCTGCGCACCCTGAAGGATCGACTGGAAGCGATTTTGGCCGCTGTGCCCGGCACGGTGTCGCGGGTGGGCCGCGACTTGCGTTACCTGGAAGTGAACCACCACTTGGCCGAAAGCTTTGGCCGCGCCCCGGAAGAATTTATTGGCCAAGACATCGGCTTTTTGGGCTATGGCCAAGAATTTCGGGAATTTGTGGCGGAATTTTTTGCTTCTCCGATCCAAGAGGCCACGCGCGAAGTGTCGCGACCGGTGGGCGATCGCATCGAAAGCTATTTGGTGGTGGCCCAAAAATACAACAATGACCAAGCGGCCTTTGTGCTGGGGATCGACATCACCGAACGCAAGGAAGCAGAACGGGCCGTGCGCGAAGCCGAAGAACGGTTCCGCAGCATTTTTGAAAACGCGATCGAGGGCATTTACCAAGCCCTGCCCGATGGTCGCTACTTGAGCGCAAACCCGGCCATGGCTCGCCTCTATGGCTATGAGTCACCAACCGCGCTGATCGAAGCGTTCGATCGCATGGGTGGGCCGCCCTACGTCCAGATCGATCGGGCACGGGAACTGCTGAACATGCTGGAGGCCAGCGGCAGCGTTTCCGGGTTTGAATCGGAAGTGTACCGAGCGGATGGGCAACATATTTGGATTTCGGAAAATGCTTCCGCCCTGCTCGATGATGCCGGGCGGCTGGTTTGTTATGAAGGGACGGTTGAGGACATCACCGATCGCAAACGGGCCCAGGAAACCCTGATGGAGCGATCGCGCCTTTCGATTTTGGAAGCGGAAGTGGGCGTGGCCCTTTGTCAACGGGGCGAACTCTCGGAAATTTTGCAAACCTGCGCCGAAATGATGGCCGGGCAACTGGATTGCAACCTGGCCCGCGTTTGGACGGTGGACTTAGATCCCACCTACTTGACCCTGCAAGCCCAGGTCAACCGCAACACCAACAATGCGCTGCACCTGGATATCCCCCTGCTCGATGATGCCCTGCGAGACAAAATCAGCCTGAGTACTCCGGAGCTGTCCACGGTGGCGGCCGTGGCTCGATCGCGCAATCCCCTATTCCGCAGTGAATGCGCCCTGATTCCCCATCAAGGCAGATCCCGCACAGAAGTACATTTTGCGGGCTTCCCGCTGGTGGTGGAGGATCGGCTGGTGGGTGCGTTGGCGCTCTATCGTGTGGAACCCTTCGCGGAAGCGGTGCAGGATGCCCTAGGTTGGTTGGCCAGCGCGATCGCCGTGGGGATTGACCGCGCCCAAGCCCGCCAGGAACTGACCACCCGCCGCGAGGCCCTGTTGTTTCAGTTGGCGGCCCAAATTCGCAACTCCCTGGATTTGGATACGGTGCTGGAATCGGCCGTCCAAGGCATCCGTAACCTGTTGGATACCGATCGCTGTCTTTTCGCTTGGTATATCACCGATGCAGGCGGCGGCATTCCGGCTTGGGATGTGGTGAACGAGTCCCGCACCCCAGCCGTGCCCAGCGCCCTCGGCCCCTATCACCATATCCACGCCAGCTACTTCCTTCAGCAGTTGATGTGGAGCAAATGTGTGCGGGCCGATGACGTGTCGCGTTTAGATAATCCCACCCTGCGGCAAATGATGGAGGATCGGGGCTATCGTTCCCTGCTGGCCTTACCGGTGCAGACCCGTTCCGGGGCGATCGGGGTGATTGAATGTGGCCAAAGTGCCCAGGTGCGCACTTGGAGTGAGCGGGAAGTGGAGCTGTTGCGGGCTGTGACCGACCAGCTATCCACCGCGATCGACCAAGCGGAACTCTATGCCAAGGCCCAGGTCACCGCTGTGCAGGCCCAAGATCAAGCCAAACGCCTCAGCACTGCCCTCCAAGAGCTGAAAACCGCCCAAACTCAGCTCATTCAGAACGAAAAAATGTCCAGCCTGGGGCAAATGGTGGCTGGGATTGCCCATGAAATCAATAACCCCACCACCTTCATCCATGGCAACCTGACCTATGCCCGCCGTTACACGCAAGAGTTGCTCTCGCTCATTCAGCACTACCGGGATAGCTATCCTGTGCCGACGGAAGCGGTGGCCAATTTCTCGCGGGACATTGACGTGGATTTCCTCTGTGATGATTTGCCCAAAACCCTGCAATCAATGCAGTTGGGAGCGGAACGAATTCGGCAAATTGTCGCTTCCTTGCGGAATTTCTCGCGATTGGATCAGGCGGAAATGAAGCCGGTGAACATCCACGAGGGCATCGAAAATACGCTGCTGATTTTGCAACATCGCTTCAAAGCCAATAGCAATTTCCCTGGCATTGAAGTGGAAAAACACTATGGTGATTTGCCGCTGGTGGTTTGCTACGCGGGGCAATTGAACCAGGTGTTCATGAATGTGATTAGCAATGCGATCGATGCCTTGGAAGACCGTTACGGGCGATCGCGTAATTTGCGAGCCCAAGCCTTGCGATCGGCCCAGGTGGAAGAAGCCTCTCTCGTGGCCGGCAGCGGCAACAACAGCAAGGTTTGGATCACTGACAACCTTGAGGATCGCCCCATTGCAACCTCGATCGTGATGCCCAGGCTGACGATCACCACGGAATTGATGTCCGGAGAGTGGGTGCGGATTCTGATTGCCGACAATGGCAACGGCATGAGCGATGAAGTGCGCTCTAAGCTATTCGATCCGTTCTTCACCACCAAGCCCGTGGGCCAAGGCACGGGGCTGGGCCTGTCCATTTCCTATCAAATTGTGGTGGAAAAACATCGCGGAACTCTTGATTGTCGGCCCGCAGAGGGGGGCGGCACGGAGTTCTTGATCGAAATCCCGATCGAACAGCCCGAGTGGAATGAGTCTACCTAAACTCGCTGGGTAGGCGACGGGGGCGCGATCGGGAAATTTGCCAACTCAACAGCGCCACCGGCACAATCCCCACTGCCACAATCGCCAAAGCGGGCCCCGCCGCATCCACAATCCGTTCATCGGAGGCCAACTGATAGGCCCGTACGGCCAGGGTGTCGAAATTAAACGGGCGCACAATCAGCGTGGCCGGTAACTCCTTCACCGTATCCACAAACACCAACAGCAAGGCCGTCAACAGCCCCCCGCGCAGCATGGGCACATGGACGCGCCACAACACGGCCCCCGGCGACAATCCGGCAATTCTGGCCGCCCCATCCAGGTTGGGCACAATCCGATCGAGGCTGGCTTCAATTGGGTTCAGGGCCAGGGCTAAAAACCTGACCCAATAGGCAAAAATCAAGGCCCCGATCGTGCCGCTCAGCAACAACCCCGAAGATGCGGCTCCCGCTTCCGGGGCGATCGCCAAAGGTTGCGTCGCCAACTGTTGATCAACCCAACCCACCGAAATCAAAACGCCCACGGCGGCCACGGATCCGGGAATCGCATAGCCCAGCGCCATGAGTTTCAGCAGGAACCGCATCAGGGGCCCCGAAACTA
Source organism: Limnothrix sp. FACHB-406 (assembly GCF_014698235.1). Lineage (NCBI taxonomy): Bacteria > Bacillati > Cyanobacteriota > Cyanophyceae > Pseudanabaenales > Pseudanabaenaceae > Limnothrix > Limnothrix sp. FACHB-406. The sequence goes on from NZ_JACJSP010000001.1 coordinate 206,776, forward strand.
CCCGCACCCCATACACGGCAGCTCCGGCAATGATTGCCGCCGTGACCGCCGCCAAGCTAGCGACTACGGCGGTGTTGCGCACGTAGAGCAGGAAGCTGGGATCCAGAAGACTATTGGGATTGCGAATTGCCATGCTGGCCAGCAGCAGGGCCGGCAACCCAAAGCCCAAAAGCAGCGGCAACCCACAAACCACCCAGGCCCCGATCGCCCGCAACCCACGGAGGGAGTAGGGTGCTTGCACCGCATAGGCCCCGCCCGATCGATAGCCAGCCCCACCGCGCGATCGTTGCTCCACCCACACCAACAACAACACCGCCCCCAACAGCAGGGCCGACAGTTGACAGGCCGCCGGGCGATCGCCCATGGCAAACCAGGTTCGATAAATACCCACCGCAAAGGTGTTAACGCTAAAAAATTCCACTGTGCCGTAATCGCCCAGGGCTTCCATCATCACCAAGGCAGCCCCTCCGGCGATCGCGGGCCGGGCCATGGGCAAAGCCACCCGCCAAAACCCCTGCCAGGGATTCAGTCCCAAGGTGCGGCCCGCCTCCAGCAGGCTGGCTGCTCCCTCCAGAAAGGCCACCCGCGCCAGCATATAAACGTAGGGATAGAGCACTAGGCCCATCATCAAAATGGCCCCGGGCAGCGATCGAATGGGGGGAAACCAATATTCACCGAATTTCCAGCCCGTGAGCGATCGCACCCAAGACTGAATGGGCCCATAAAAGTCCAGCAAATCCGTGTAGACATAAGCCAACAGATAGGCCGGGAAGGCCAAGGGCAACAGCAACAGCCATTCAAACCATCGCCGCCCGGGAAACTGAGTGGCCACCACCAGCCAAGCCGTCGCCACCCCCAGACCGATCGCCAGGCCCGCCGTCCCCACCGCCAGCCCCACCGAAGCCGACACATATTCCCCCAACACAGTGCGGGTGAGGTGGTTCCAGGTTTGGCCGCTGGCGCTCAGGGCGGCTGCAATTGAGGCCAGGAGCGGCACGCCCACCGCCACCGCCGCCAACACCGTTGCACAGATCCACAACCCTTCCGTGAAGCTGAAGGGGCGCAAACGGAAGCGATTAAAGTTCAGCGGCGGCCAGCGGCGATCGGCGACGGTCATGCCAAAAACCTGAGAATAACTTGCAATAAACCAGAAGCCATCCTACCATTGCACGCCAATTGCATTAGGTTGCATCGATCACGGGGGCTGGGTGGGGAGACCCCATCCCAACGACCAAATTGATCGCCCAAATTTTTCCAATAGTTCAGGATTTGCTGACGAACAGCCGAAGCGGCGATCCCCAAACCAGAATCGGGAAAAAGCTAGTGGTGATGGGAGTTTTCGGATGGTGAAGAGCCGGCTTAGGCGGGGATCGCCAGCCAGTTGATCCAGCTAGGCCACTGGCCGAGGTCTGATATTCTTGAGGGCAATTTGTGCTGATGGGCCATCACGAGCCTGATGACCTCAGATTTGCTGAGGGTTAGCGCCATGCGGCCAAGGCCGTTGGACGATCGCCGCGACTCACACCCGTTTTTGCGATCGCCCTAGTCGCTAAGTCCTCGGAGTTGCCATCCGAGTCAATGGGCTTGTCCTGAGTGCGATCGATTTCTGGGGTCACTGACCCGGCTCGATCGCGCCGTTCCTCTCCCAACGCCCAAGGGTACAGCCGTTGAACACGGCCGCCCATCACCGGTTGGATCCTTGTGGAACTGGTTCAGGTGTCCCGTCCCAATCCTGAGGATTGGATTGACTGTCAGGGATGTGCAGAACGGTCGTGCCTTTAAGGGAAATCCAACAGATGTCTGAGCAACCCCGATGGATCGCTGGTTTGGCTGGTTTGGGTTTGGCGTTGGGTGGTGGTTTGCTGACTGAACCAGCCCTGGCCAACTCCCAAGCAGCCACAACCGCTGAACCGGCTAGCGCTTCACAAACCGAGGCGATCGCGCCGCCACCAGCCCCCGCGCCTAACCCCTCAACGGATCCCGCGCGCGCGCCAAAACCGCTGTCTAAAACGCTGAATCCAGCTTCTGCAACGGAGTTGGTTCCCGGAACCACCGTCACCCGTAAACCGGGGATCGAGACCGAGTTGATCGAACCGGACTCGATCGAACCGGACTCGATCGAACCGGAAACCGCCAAGCAGGAACCGATCGAAACCGTGGAAGGCAAATCCCTGCTAGCCCAAACGCCTCGGGTTTGCAGCAACCAACTGGCCGGAGCCTTAAGCCGCATTATTGATGCGCCTGCTTTTCGATCGGCCCGCTGGGGGATTCGGGTAGAAACCCTGGCCGGGAACAACGTCCTGTTCGATCGCAACGGCATCCAAGCGTTGATTCCCGCCTCCAACATGAAATTGTTTGTGACGGCGGCGGCCCTGCAACTCTATGACGGTCAAACCCCGCTCAAGAACTCCAACCTGGGCACGTTGGTGCGCACCATCAACGTCAACAGCAACAATGGCTACGCCGATTCTCTGTTTCGATCGATTGGTGGCTCCGGGGCCGTGCAACGGGCCTTGGCTCCCTTGGGCGTTAATCGTGGCGAATATCGCATGAGTGACGGGTCTGGCCTCTCTCGCAGCAATGCTGTGCAGCCCCGTGCCTTTGTCCATTTATTGGAATCCATGACCGAAGCTAAGGGAAGCGACATCTTCCGCAGTTCCCTCCCGATCGCGGGTCAAACCGGCACGCTGCGCCGTCGTTTCCGCAACACACCGGTCCAAGGTCGTGTTTCCGCCAAAACCGGCACGCTCCGGGGAGTCCGGGCCCTATCGGGCTACATGGAACACCCGCTTTACAACACCTTGGTTTTTAGCGTGTTGGTCAATCAACCGGGCCAAGATGGCGACACCTTGGTTTCAGCGGTCGATCGAGTGGTGTTGACCCTCGCTCAGATGCGGCCCTGTGATGGGTGGGACACCGAAGCCAACCCCATGCTGGATCAGCCTACCGAACCCGACGGCACATTGCGGCCCCTGCTGCCTTGGTGGCGACCGGGTGTGCCCCGGCCCAATGCCCCCAGTTCATCGGAACTCACCCCCTAAGTAAAAAAACAGCCCTGGGCCTGGCGAAACCAGCTCGGGGCTTTCCTTTGCCAACAAAAGTTGAACAATTTAACAATCGAACAATGGTTAGGGGGTTGAGCCTGAGAGTTGGAATTTGCGCCTAGAATTTGCGCCTAGAGTTTGCGCCTAGAATTTGCGCCGAAAATTAAGGAGCAACCGACTCCTTGAACTGTTTGCCCGCTGAAAAGGCCGGAACCTTGGTGGCGGGGATTTTCAGTTTCGTGCCGGTCTTCGGGTTGCGACCCTCGCGGGCCTGGCGCTCGCGGCGCTCAAACGTACCAAACCCCACCAGGGTCACCTTTTCGCCCTCAGCCACGGCATCCATGATCACTTCAATGGCAGCGGTCAAGATGGCATCTGCTTCCTTTTTGGTGGTATTGACCTTTGCTGCAATTTGGTCAATCAGTTCGCCCTTGTTCATGGAAACGCCTCAAGTTCGGTATTTCCAGCGATTCTAGCCCGACAATTTTCGATGTGAAGTGAAAGTTTTGTAGCAACTTCGCGGGTTTGAGCCAGTTCCAGGGCAGCGCGTGATCCGCTGGCAGTCCGTTAAATCGCGGTTGACAATGGCGAAAGCCTTTATTTCACAAGCCTTTCTCGGTTCTGCGGGCCTGAGTAACGATTAGACATTAAGGATCAAAAATCGTTGCGATCGCCCGCCTAGATACCTTTTGCCCCCCTGAGACCCGGTTTGGGTGTTGTTACAAAATTTTATAAACCCTCTTCATAAACCCTCCCGATCGGGATGTATTGTCACCCCATCAACCTTCAGACCCCACCAACCAACCTCGCCCGATCCCAAGCGGAGTCATGGCCCATAGGATGGGCCGTCCTTGCCTATACTGTCTTCTACCCCTTTTGCTCCCTGTGCTCTTGCAATCATGACTGTTGCCTCATCTGCACCCACGTTGGTTGATCTTGCGCGCCAAACCCGCCAGGCGGCCCGAGCTTTGGCGCTGCTGCCGACGGCCGATCGGCGGGCGGCCTTGGAAGCGGTGGCCCAATCTTTGAGCGATCGGGCGGCAGCGATTGTGGCGGCCAATGAAGCAGATTGCGCGGCGGCCCAAGCGGAGGGAATTTCTTCGGCACTTTATGGCCGGCTGAAGCTGGACGGGGTGAAGCTGGCGGGGGCGATCGCTGGGGTGCGCGACTTAGCCCAGTTGCCGGATCCCTTGGGCGATCGGCAAATTCACCGGGAACTGGATCAAGGGCTGGTTTTGGAGCGGGTGACCTGTCCGCTGGGGGTGTTGGGGGTGATTTTTGAAGCTCGCCCCGATGCGGTGGTGCAAATTGCGGCCCTGGCGATCGCCTCAGGGAATGGGGTGATCCTGAAAGGGGGCAAAGAGGCGGTGCGCTCCTGCCAAGCGCTGATTGAGGCGATTCACGGGGGCTTAGCTAATTCGGCGGTGGATCCGGCGGCCGTGCGGCTGTTAACCACACGGGAGGAAACCCTGGAACTGCTGCGACTCGATCGCTATGTGGATTTGATTATTCCCCGAGGATCCAACGCCTTTGTGCAGTTTGTGCAAAACAACACGCGAATTCCGGTGTTGGGCCATGCGGACGGCATTTGCCATCTCTATGTGGATGAGGCCGCGGATTTAACCAAAGCAGTGCCGATCGCGGTGGATGCCAAAACCCAATACCCTTCCGCTTGCAATGCGATCGAGACCCTGTTGGTTCACCGGGCGATCGCCCCGCAGGGGGTGCCGGAGCTGGCCCGGGCCCTGGTGGCCAAGGGGGTGGAATTGCGCGGGGATGCGCCCACCTGTGAGCTGTTGCAAGGCATTTGCGAGATCACCCCGGCGACGGAAACGGATTGGGCGACGGAATATAGCGATTTGATTTTGTCGATCAAACTGGTGGCGGACTTGGACGAGGCGATCGACCACATCACCACCTATGGATCGGGCCATACGGAAGCCATTGTGACGGAAGACGATGCCGCCGCCGATCGCTTCCTGGCCGAAGTGGACGCGGCCGGAGTCTATCGCAACTGCTCCACGCGCTTTGCCGATGGCTTCCGCTACGGATTCGGGGCTGAGGTGGGGATTAGCACCAATCGCCTCCCACCGCGTGGCCCCGTTGGGCTAGAAGGTCTAGTGACCTATAAGTACCGCCTAACGGGCCAGGGGCATGTGGCGGCCACCTATGCCGGAGCCGATGCTAAACCCTTTACCCATCGGGACTTGTAGCCTGCGGGTTGCTCAGCGGCATCACCGCATGGGGGCAAAATCTTGCTTGATCGAGGGGCGATCGATGCTCCCCAAAATGGTCAATTGAGCGATCGATCCAAATCCTAGGCGATCGCTCGATCGCTCGACCAGAATGGGAGCAACTCCTGCAAACCTGCCTCCTTCGCTCTATCAACAGCGCGGGGATGCATCTTCAGGATGAATCACCATGCTTGCTGTGTTGCAGATTTTCCCTATGGATCAGTCCCTTTTCGGTCTTCGGACTCGCTCGGCCCACCTGGCTCGGCGTTATGGCCAAGCAATGCTGTTGACGGTGGCCCTGGTGGCCGGTGGGTTGGCAATGGGGGCAACGGCCCAACCGGCCGCGGCCGCTGAAGCCAACTGCCGTGTGGTCACCACCAACGGCTCACCCTTGAATATTCGCAGCCGCGCCGACAGTAACGCCTCCATTGTGGGCACGATCGCCAAGGGTCGCACCCTGAACGTGATTGGCGGCCCTCAAAATGGTTGGGTACAGGTTCGCGCCACCGTACCCACCGCCAACGGTTCGCGCACCGTTGAAGGTTGGGTGGCCAGCAGTTTTCTGCGGCCCTGTGCAGTGGCCACGCCGCCCCGCACTTGCCGAATGGTGGCCACGAGCGATCGCCCCTTGAATATTCGCAGCCGGGCCGATGACGACGCGCCCATCTTGGGTACGATCGCCAAGGGTCGCACCCTGGAAGTCACAGGCAGCGCCCGCAATGGCTGGGTTCCTGTGCGGGCCACGGTCATCACGGGCAATGGCTCGCGCACGGTGGAAGGTTGGGCTGCGGCCGCGTTCCTGCGTCCTTGCACCACGGCCCAAAATCCCCAAAATCCGATCAAGCCGGAATTGTGCCGTCGAGTGGTCTATGGCGAAGGCCTGTCGGTTCATGCCAACCCCGACCTAACCAGTCCCCGGCGCGGCGGTGTGGCGGCCGGGAGTGAAGTGCAGTTGTTAAATCGGGAGTCCACCACGGCCGGGGGCGCGGTGTGGATGCAAATTAATCAGCCGGTTCAGGGATGGATTCCTGTGCGATCGCTCAACCGGCCGACAGATCAACTGAATGTGCTGAATTGCCTTTAAGCTCCATCCCGACGATCGGGGAAGTTGGGTCGCAAGGAAGATCGACCGTCTGAGACAATCGGCTAGCTGATGCAACCCATTCACCAGCCCGTTGGCCCATCCTGTTCATCACCCTGCTGGATTTGCGCCCCATGGGGCTGCCCCAATCGCACCAATCATGCCGACTTCCCGCCCGATCGCCCCTGAGATGATGTCAACTGCTGCCGAGCCGCTGGATCTCTTAATTTTGTCCAACGGCCCCGGAGAGGTCACCACTTGGGTGCGACCGGTGGTGCAAGCCTTGCGGCAGCAGTGGGGAGCGGATCGATCGCGCCTACGAATTTCCGTGGTTTTGGCCCCCTGTCCCAATGCAACGGGTCAGGAAGCGGCCGTGGTGCAATCATTTCCAGAAGTCGATCGGGTGCAAGGGGCTGCGGCCTTTTGGCCCTTTTTACTTTGGGGGCGGACAGCGGAAGGGTGGGACTGGCGAGATCGAGGTGTGGTGTTGTTTTTGGGCGGCGATCAGTTCTTTGCTGTGGCGATCGCCCGCCGTTTGGGCTATGGCAGCGTGATCTATGCGGAATGGGATTTACGCTGGCTCCGTTGGGTCGATCGCGTGGGGGTGCGGTTGCCCCGGTTGGCCACCCAAGTTCCCCCCTGGGCCACCTCCAAAGTCGCCGTGGTGGGCGATCTGATGCTGGAGGCTGGCCGTTTAACCCATTCACCACAGGGCGATCGGGAACGGCTGGCCCTGCTGCCCGGCTCCAAAAGCGCCAAACTCGCTCAAGGCGTGCCGTTATTGCTGGGTACGGCCGATCAAATTCGAGCCGATCGGCCCCAAGCGGAATTTGTGATTCCTGTGGCTCCCACGATCGACCTGTCCACCTTGGCCCGCTATGCCGATCGCACCCATAATCCTGTAATTGACTGGGTTTCGGGCACAACAGCCCGCTTGGTAATACCCGAAGCGATCGCTCCGGCCGATCCCCGATCGCTCCAGAACTTGCCTTACCTGGAAACCCCGGCGGGCACAAAAATTTGGCTTTGGGAGCGATCGCCCGCCTGGGACTTACTCAGCACCTGTGACCTATGCCTCACCACCGTCGGCGCAAATACGGCCGAACTAGGCGCATTGGCTCGCCCCATGTTGGTGTTGTTGCCCACCCAGCAGTTAGATGCCATGCGGGCCTGGAATGGCATTCCGGGGCTGTTGGCAAATCTGCCGGGTTTGGGCGGCCTCTTTGCCAAGCTGATTAATGGCTTTGCCTTGCGTCGGCTGGGGATGTTGGCTTGGCCAAACCTGTGGGCCGGGGAAGCGATCGTGCCGGAACTGGTGGGGCCGCTCACGCCAACGGTTGTGGCTGACCAAGCGATCGCCCTATTGGCCAACCCCACTCAGCTTCAGGCTATGGGCGATCGGTTGCGGGCCGTGCGGGGCGAGCCGGGAGCCGCCGAAAAACTCGCCACGTTGGTTACGGAATTGCTACAGCAACCCAAAAGCTAGAGAGCGGTTGGGTTTTGATTAGGTGGAGATTGAGCCTAGTGAAAATTGACCCGATACTTCGATTGACCCGGTGCTTTGATCGGTGATGGATCCATCCTAAAGCGCCGCCTAGGGCAACTCCACCGAGGTGGGCTTGGCAATGTGGGGCAGCCCCCAGCCCAACTTTTCACGCAGAATTCGGAAAAACTCCGGCGGTTGCAACCGAATGAACTGGGCTGAATAGGCCGATCGATTCACCCGCACCCGATCGTCCGGCTGTACATAACATCCCGCATTCCCATCCACCACCATCACGATCGGGTTTTGGGTTGCCGAAAAAATTGTGACCGGCTCCGTTTCGGAAAACACCAACGCCCGAGAGGCCAAGGAGTGGGGGCAAATGGGCGCAAGTTGCAACACCGGCACTTCCGGCGCAATCACCGGCCCTCCCGACGACAGGGCATAGGCCGTGGAGCCGGTGGGCGTGGACAAAATAATGCCATCCGCCGCAATATCCACAGGGGAGTGATGCCCGATCGCCACCTCAAAATGGCACATGCTGGTCATGGGTTCCCGGTGCAGCACCATCTCATTCAGGCACAACACCTCCCAAAGGGGGTCATCATCCCGAAAAACCCGCACCTCCAACATGGAGCGGCTTTCCACTGAAAAATTACCCGCCAAGAGCTGTTCGATCGCGGATGGAAGTTGGCTCAGGTAAATTTCCGTCAAAAATCCCATGTGCCCGGTGTTGACCGTCAACAGGGGTACTCCGATCGGGGCCAACTGCCGAAAGGCCGACAGCACCGTCCCATCACCTCCCAAGACGATCGCGAAATCCAGGGATGGATCAAACCCCGGTGGCACCAACTGCTCAAGCGGCGAAGAACAAACGGGATGGTTCAGCCGCGAGCAACCTAAAATTCCACCGGATCCCGTGGTGGAAATTACCCGACAGCCCCGGGCCGACAGTTGTTCGACCAAATCTGCCGCCGTCTTTTCCGCGACGGGTTTGGCATCGTTATAGATAATTCCAACGTTGGGGCAGGCGCTGTCAGACACGGGCAACGACCGAAGGAGTGAGATGGGCGGGGCAAATGAGGTGGATGAGTCAGTCAGGCTAGGATTCCGTCCTGGTGACCGAATCAGGCGAAACTCATCCTATCGCGCCCCAGCCGGATGCCACTGTGATCGCCTTAAAACCGCAAGGTTTTTTTACGCTTACTTTCCTTGGCCGCGATCGACTGTTCGTAGTCAATTTGCTTCAATTTCTTCAGAATTCGCCCAAAATATTCTTCCAGGTAGGCTTCCAGGGTGCTAATCTCCGCCGGATCAATGCCAAACGCGCGATAGGTTTCCGCCATCTCCGCCGTCAGCGGTTGGCCCGACGAAAACACATCCGCAAAGGCCAGGCGATCGGCCACATTCAAGCTCCACTTGAACCAGCGGGCCGCACTGCGCACTAAATTCAACAGACCCGTGGGCGGGCTGGTGATTTTGGCTTGGCGATCGGACAGTTTTTCGCAGAGGGCGATAATTTCCGCCGGAGTCCAGGCCTTGGGCCCCACCACCGGGAAGGCTTGGCGCTCCGTTTCCGTGGCCGTCAGGGCCCGCACCGCAAACTTCGCAATATCTTGGGTGTCCATGTAGGCCACGGGCGATCCCCGATCGGGCACCCACACCGATTGATTTTCCAAAATCGGGATCGCATACTGACCGATTAACCCTTGCAGAAAGCCACAGGGCCGCAGGATTGTGTAATTCATCTCCAATTGCTTCAGGTACGCCTCCGTGCAGCGCTTGACTTCCATCAGCGGCACTTTGGGAAACTGATTCGCATTCAAAATGGAGAGAAAAATGTAGCGATCGACTCCCGATTCCTTAGCCGCTTGAATCAGATTGACCTTGCCGCGCCAATCCACATCGCGCACCCCCAGGGAATCCGTTGCCCGAGCCGTGGCCGCGTCAATCACAGCGGTAATTTCACCACCGGCAAAGGACGGGGCGATCGTCTCCGCATCGCAAATGTCGCCGCCCACCAGCTCTGCTCCCCACTCCCGCAGGAACGAAGCACGGCTGTAACTGCGAACCAGGCACCGCACCGTGTGTCCCTCATCCAGGGCGCGACGCACGATTTGCCTGCCGAGGGTGCCGGTTCCGCCAACGACAAGAATGCTCATGAGGGACTCGTTACTAATCGTTAACTTTTTATAAGATGTTATCAGAAAGCGCTAACAGCACCACAAGGTGGGATCGCAAGATTTGCAATTAACCACCGTCAACCGACCCTAATTCCTAGGATTCCAGCGCTTTGCGCTTCGGGGCCAGTCTCTTCTCATTTTCCACGGAGCTGAGCTGGGCTGGTGTGATCCCGGCTTGCTAGGCTCATCCATCTCCGAAAGCGACACGATATGGTGTGGGAAGGATCTTGAAACCATAGGGATCGCTTCTCGAAGCCTCGCTCAGGGATTGTTTTCTCCTATCGCCTCACACAAGCCAATCATTTTTCGTTCTCTGTTCCCGAAAAACGAAACGCAGTACCCTGGTTGTGATTGGTTTTGATCGCAAGTGAGTCGTACTAGAGAATTAAGAGCACCATAACTCCCGCACGGGGTCTGGGCTTGGCATCGAGCAGTTAATGCAACGTAGTACTGACAAGGATTCTGGGTATGGCTGCCGATCACTCCTGCATAGAGCTATCCACGATAAGTCCCTCAACCCGTTTGGCGATCGACAAGCGATCGCCCGATGGATCAACAACACCGGCTCCCTTGGTGGAGAATGCCTTGGGCGATCGGGTGCTTTCCACCAACATGGCCCAGCGGATGGCGGAGGTGTTTGCCCTGTTGGGTGACCCAAACCGCCTGCGGATTTTGTCAGCCCTGGTTCATCAAGAACTTTGTGTTTGCGACTTGGCTGAAGCCGTTGGCATGAGTGAATCGGCCGTGTCCCATCAGTTGCGGGCCTTGCGCAGCCAGCGCTTGGTGGCTTACCGCAAACAGGGCCGCCATGTCTATTACCGACTCAAAGACAGCCACATCCTGGTGCTCTATCAACAGGTCTTGGAGCATTTACAGGAACCGGATGATTAGCGGCCCTAGCGCAACAGTTGCCGCAGCTCAGCCAGATCGGCCGATCGCCCCAGCCGTTCCTTGTAGGCAATCAGATGATGGAGCGACTGCACCCATAGGGATTGGCCAAAGTAGCGGGTGCGATGGGCGGTTTTGAGATCAGTATTCAGGGGCAAGCGTTTTTGCCCTCGAATGGCGTAGGCGGCTTCGTCAGCGCAAAGATCAACCAACAACCCATTCACATTGAGCCGCAATAATAAGAGGTCAAATTCCGCGTCAATGTAACGATCGGGCGGGGCGATCGCCCAATCTTGAAAGCAGGCATAGGCCCGATCAAAATCAGCGATCGCCACATCAATATCCAAATCATGCAGGGGCCAAGCGGAGCCATAGAGATTTCCCGCCAGGCCCCCCGTCACTTGGTAGCGAATTTGGTGGGTTTCTAGGCGCTGAATCACCCATTGCACCTGAGTCCACTGATCGGGCCCCATGCAAGGGGGATGGGTCGGCAAGGGGGCGGGGGGGCGATCCAAATCTGGACGACGCTCGCGGGTGCGCAAAATTTGTTCTTCGCGCCGCCATTGCTCGATCGCCCCGTGATTTCCAGACATCAAAACCGCAGGCACGGTTAGCCCCCGAAACTCCGGCGGCCGGGTGTAGTGCGGATAATCCAGCAGCGGTTCCTCAAAGCTTTCGGCCTTCAAGGATTCTTCCTTGCCCACCGTGCCCGGCTGAAGACGCAACACCCCATTGAGAAGGGTGAGGGCCGGAATTTCGCCGCAGGTCAGCACAAAATCCCCCAAGGACACTTCCCGATCGACCAGGCTCATTACCCGCTCATCCACCCCTTCGTAATGCCCACAGAGCAACACCAGTTGATCGCAATTGGCAGATAGGGCCTTAAACAGGGATTGGGTCATGGGTTGCCCTTGGGGCGTGAAGTAAATCACTTCCCGACGAGGCAGTTGCGGCAAAGAGTCGAGGGCCGCCGCGATCGGCTCCGGCTTCATCACCATGCCCACGCCACCACCGTAGGGTTCATCGTCCACTTTCCGATGTTTGTCCGTGGCGAAGTCCCGGGGATTGGTGACAAAGACTTCGGCAATTTGTTTTTGCAGCGCTTTGCCCACCAAGCCCGATCGCAGGGGGGATTCAAAAAAGTCTGGAAACAGGGTGACAAGGTCAAAGCGCATGGTTGAACAATCTAAAAAAACGCGCTAAAACAACGCAACCGCTGGGGGGTTTTGCCATGGGCCTTGGCCTTGGGGCAATGTCGCCATCCAAACCAATGTCCTGAGCATCCCAATGATTGCGTTGATTGCGTTGTTTAGACTAGCTGTTGAACAGCCCAGTTTGGCAAGGGGCGGCAATTCGGAAATTGCGGAAGACTCGAATTTTGAAAGAATCTTGACCGAGACTTCGGCCACCGTCCGCCCGCTCACTGGCTTTTACTGACCGGGTAAGATTACTGACTGAGTAAGATTACTTACCGGGTAAGAATTGCCCGATCGCGTCGCGAATTTCGTTGGCCATGCCCATGGCTCCGGCCGCATCCAGGCGCACGACGCTGGGGCCGTAGTCTTCTAGCACTTCCAAAACCGAAATTTTGCCATCGTCCATAATCGCCGTGACTAGGGCCCCGCGCAGGGCGTAGAAGTTACCCCGATCATAGGGGGGGTAAATGACTTCGCTCACCCGCTTCAGCAACCGCTCACCCACGAAACCATAGGACAGTTTCACTGCGTCGGCGGGATCAATGCCCAAAACTTTCAGGTCGATCGAGGTGTTCAGATAGCCCCGCAGGCGATCGCGCGGCACCTTGCCATAGGATTCGATTTGACCCAGCAAACTATTAAAGCTATCGGAAACCGGTTTATCAGCCGCAAAGGCTTGCAGATCCTTCAGGGTGGCACTGACCCCGATCGGGCCATAGCGAATTTGAACCTGATCCGCCGCCTGGGCCATGGGAGCCAGCGACAACAACGCCGCTCCAGCCCCCAGCAGGGCCCAACGCCCGCGACGCAACAGGCAAGAAAGGGATTTTGCCGGGGCAGCACCCAGCGGGCTAGCAGGGGCGATCGCACACCCCGGCCCGGAATCCGACAAGAGAGAACCTACAGACATAACCATCAGCAGTACCGTCCTTGGATGGGGACTCGTGGGATGGGGACTCGTGGCCGAGTGACAGTACTTTTGCACCGTTTCGGCCAACGCTTCAGCATCAGAGACTTCAGGGAGTCGCAACCAGTTTGCATTGATGGTTGATGGCAATCAAGTTTGCAATGGTGTTTGTTTGCAAGTCAGTTTGCGATCAAATTCAATCAGACTGGTTGCTGCCTCGGTGTGGCGGCCCGGGTCAGGGGAAATCGTCAAGAACCGCAGGGGTCTTACATCACCGCCCGACAGGCTGCACCCCGATTCACCGGCAACCCGAGGACTTCCATCATGGCTGCCATGAACCCACTAACGCGCCCTTCATAAGGTTTCAGATCGATTTGGCTTACGTCGATCGATCCCAATTCCGACAGCAGCGCCGAAAAGTCCCCAGCGGCCGCCTTTTGCAGCAGTGAACCAACATTCACTTGGCGCAACAGTTTATCCAGGTCAGAACCCGGGTCGATCGTGCCAAAGGCCTGAATTGCCCCTTGAATCTTGCTGATGTCGCTGCTGGTCACCCCGGCTTCTGAGAGCAGTTGGTTCAGCTTGGCCGAATCCATGCTGGTCAGTTCCCGCACGGTCAGACCGCCCACCTTGCTGATAATCGGTTGCACCTTGGTTTTAACGCGGGTATAGATTTTGAGTGCTTCCCCCGCATCCACCGTCATGGTTTTCGGTTCAAGCTGCATCAACACATCCAAGGCCGTGACGGGTGCTGCCGAAGCGCGGGACAGCACCTTCTCGATCGCGGCGGTCAGGGGCTGAGCATTGCCTTGGGCGTTGTCGGCATAAAGCACCTGGCTAATGGAGCCGATCACCAACTCACCGGGACAGCTCTTCAACACGGACGGAGCCGTGCGAGCCGCCGCGCTGCCCACTTGGAAGGGGCTTTTCAAAATCCGTTGCAAATCAGCCCGGCTCACTTGCTTGGCCACGTTGGGATCGCTCAGCAGTTGCCCAAAGTCGCCGCTGGCTTGCCCCGTTTCCGCAAAGGTTTTCAGCTCTGCCATGGTGATATCCACATCACCCAGGCCCGGTAACCGCAACACTAACTTATCTAGGGCCAGGGCCTGACCGGCGGCCAAGGCAATCGCCAAGCTACTTCCCAGGGCCACGCTGCCGACTCGGCCAATCCAGCGAATGGCACGTTGACCCAACAGGGGAGGTTGCTGAACTGCTTGAGGTTGTTTGATCGATCGAGCCATGATCCACTCCTTCTCCTTTCTCAATCGGGTTGATACCTGTTTCAACCCAAAATTCAACCCAAAATAGGGTCAGGTACTAATGTTCAGGCATTCGTTCAGGCATCTGTATCAGGCTACATCTGACCGCTGATTAGCCCCGCCACCCATGCCCGATTACTATCGGCTGCTTCATGGGGGTCTGTTGTCCAGAATGGCACGGTTTCCAAACCGGCATTTACCTGGGAACCTGTCCAGCAGTGCCATTGGCGCAATTGGCACAGTATCGATCCTAAGCTTTCCTTCACGATTGAACCTTCTTGATTGCCCCAAGTTGAGAGGCTATTCCATGGCAACAGCCCTAATTACCGGCGCTTCTAGTGGCATTGGTGCAGCCTTTGCCCAAGCCCTGGCCGCCCGTGGTGTGAGTGTGATTTTGACGGCTCGATCGACCGAAAAACTCCAACCGTTAGCCCAGTCCCTAACTACCCAATTTGGGATCCAGGCGATCGCCCTGCCGCTTGACCTCAGTGAGCCGGGCGCGGCCGACCAGTTGGCCGCCCAAGTCAAAGCCCTTGGTCAGCCGATCGACTGGTTAATTAACAATGCTGGCTTCGGAGACTTTGGGGAATTCGCCACTCGGGACTTGACCAAGCAGCGGGCCATGTTGAACCTGAACGTGGTGGCCCTGACGGAGCTAACACACCACTTCTTGCAACCGATGCTTGATCGGGGCCAAGGACAAATCATCAACGTTGCCTCCACCGCTGCCTTTCAGCCCATTCCCTACCTCTCGCTCTATGCCGCCACCAAGGCCTTCGTCCTCAGCTTCAGCGAGGGCCTGTGGGTTGAGTGCCAAGGCCGCGGTGTGCGGGTGATGGCCCTTTGTCCGGGTCCCACCGCAACCAACTTTGCTGCGGCGGCCGAATTCCCCGGCAGCCTGAAGATGCCCAACGATATCGCCACTCCCGAGGCCGTTGTTCAAGAGGCACTCCAGGCGATCGCCCAAGGGAAGCCCAATTGCGTTACGGGCGGCTTGGCCAATCAAATTTTGGTGAACGCCGGCCGATTCATGCCCCGCAGCAGCTTAATCCAAGGGATTGGGAAGCTGTTTCGATCCGCTTCCACAGGATCCGAGGCTTAGCATCCCCATGAGCACCCCAAGCGCGATCGCGCTTGGGGTGCTCAATTTAACTAGCTCAATTTGATCAATTTACGAGTGATTGCGATCGATCCCATCGATCCCCAAATTGATCCCAATGCACCCCAAATTCATTCCAAATTTGCTGTGAATCAAAACCAGATCACCAGCTCTCGTAGGTATCCCTGGCGGTTTCCCAAGGGGCGATCGCCAGGGCCCAACCTTGCCTCAACCATGACCCCAACGCCTAAAACCGCCATCAAGCCGGTTCGGTAAATACCCCTTCATCATCTCGCCCCCACGAACCACTATAGAAAGCAAGAAATACAGCCAAATTTTCCCAATCGCCTCAGAAGCAGCAATACCCCTATGGCCAAAGTCGTCGGAATTGACCTCGGAACCACCAACTCTTGCGTTGCCGTAATGGAAGGCGGCAAACCCACCGTCATCGCCAACGCCGAAGGTTTCAGAACAACCCCTTCAGTCGTGGCCTACGCAAAAAACGGCGACAAACTCGTTGGTCAAATTGCCAAGCGCCAAGCGGTGATGAACCCCGAGAACACCTTCTACTCGGTCAAGCGCTTCATTGGTCGTCGCTTTGAAGAAATCACCCACGAAGCCACCGAAGTGGCCTACAACGTAGACAACGTTGGTGGAAACGTCCGCATCAACTGCACGGCCAAGGGTGAAAAATACGCTCCGGAACAAATTTCCGCCCAAGTGCTGCGCAAGCTGATCGAAGATGCCAGCAAATATATCGGTGAACCCGTTACCCAAGCGGTCATTACGGTTCCCGCATACTTTAACGACTCCCAACGCCAAGCCACCAAAGACGCAGGCAAAATCGCAGGCGTAGAAGTGCTGCGGATTATCAACGAACCGACTGCCGCATCGTTGGCTTACGGTCTTGATAAAAAAGAAAACGAAACGATTTTGGTCTTCGACTTGGGCGGCGGTACGTTTGACGTATCGGTGCTGGAAGTGGGCGATGGCGTGTTTGAAGTGTTGGCCACCTCGGGGGATACCCACCTGGGCGGCGATGACTTCGACAAGCAGATTGTGGATTTCCTGGCCGACACGTTCCAAGCCAGCGAAGGCATTGACCTGCGCAAGGACAAGCAAGCTCTGCAACGGCTGACGGAAGCCGCCGAGAAGGCCAAGATTGAGCTGTCGAGCGTTACCCAAGCCGAAATTAACCTGCCCTTCATTACGGCAACCCAGGACGGGCCCAAGCATTTGGACTTGACCCTGACCCGGGCCAAGTTTGAAGAGCTGTGCGCTGACCTGATCGATCGCTGCCGGATCCCCGTTGAGAACTCCCTGCGCGATGCCAAGCTGACCAAGACTGACATTGACGAAGTGGTGTTGGTGGGCGGTTCAACCCGGATCCCGGCCATCAAAGACCTGGTGCGTCGCGTTCTGGACAAGGAACCCAACCAAAGCGTCAACCCCGATGAAGTGGTGGCCGTGGGCGCTGCGATTCAAGGCGGCGTGCTGTCCGGTGAAGTTAAGGACATCCTGCTGTTGGATGTGACTCCGCTGTCGTTGGGTGTGGAAACCCTGGGCGGCGTGATGACCAAGATCATCCCTCGCAACACCACGATCCCCACCAAGAAGTCCGAGGTGTTCTCGACGGCGGCCGACGGCCAAACCAATGTGGAAATTCACATTCTGCAAGGGGAGCGGGAGTTCGCCAACGATAACAAGAGCTTGGGAACCTTCCGTTTGGATGGGATTCCGGCTGCGCCCCGGGGTGTGCCTCAAATTGAGGTGACCTTCGACATCGATGCAAACGGCATCCTGAACGTGACCGCTAAGGACAAGGGCACGGGCAAGGAACAGTCGATCAGCATTACGGGTGCTTCGACATTGCCGAAGGACGATGTGGATCGGATGGTGCAGGATGCGGAACGCAACGCCGCCGCCGACAAGGAGCGCCGCGAACAAATCGACCTGAAGAACCAAGGCGACTCGCTGGTTTACCAGGCTGAGAAGCAACTGAAGGAACTGGAAGACAAGATCTCCGACGACCAAAAGGCCACGGCCGAGGCCGCGATCGCCAGCCTGAAGGATGCGTTGCAGAAGGAAGATTACCCGGCCATCAAGACCCAGGTGGAGGCCCTGCAACAGGCGCTGTATACGATCGGGTCGTCGGTGTATCAGCAAGGGGCCCCGGATGCGGCCGCTCCCGATGCACCCACTGGGGATAGTTCGACCGGTGGCGATGGCGATGATGTCATCGATGCGGAGTTCTCGGAAACGAAGTAACTCAAACTCAGGTGCAAAACCTGGCGCTAAAACTCGGGTGAAGCTCAGCCGCTGAAATTCACTTCGTTTTAGGGTTGTTTCAGAGTCATTCCAGGAGCGATCGGGTAGGGATAACCTATCCGATCGCTTGTCATTTAGGATGAGTGCATTGATTGGGTACGAATCCATACCAGGCACAGCAGCAGTGGCAAGACGGGTGACGAGACTATGGTGGGTTGGCTGATTCTGGATGGACTCTTGGCCCTGTCTGGGTTAGGAATTGGGATCTTTTGGGTGCGATCGTGCCAGTCCTTGGCCGGTGCATCGCGGCTGGAGCCGGTGACGCTCGCGGAGATTCCGGCTCGATCGATCGCGGTGGTGATCCCCGCCTACAACGAAGAAGTAAACATCGTTGATTGCGTGCGATCGGTCTTGGCCAGTGAGCTGCCGGACAATGTGGAATTACAAGTGTGGGTTGCCGATGACCAATCCAGCGATCGCACCCTGGCCCTGGCCGCAGCCTTGATGCCCACCGATGCCCGGTTGCGGGTGCTGCGAGTGCCCCCGCGCCCCACGGAGCAATTGTGGTTAGGCAAAAACTGGGCCTGTGTCCAAGTGACAGAGGCGATCGGGGAAACCGTAGATTATTTGCTGTTTATTGATGCCGATGTGCGGTTGGCTCCTGGGGCGATCGGGGCCGCCTTGACCCTGGCCGATCGCCAACAAATCGACTTGCTCAGTTGCGCCCCCCTGTTGGTTTGTGGCTGCCTCTCAGAATGGTTGGTGCAGCCCATTGTGGCCAGCGCCATGGCCATTGCTTTTGACTTCCGCACCTTGAACGATCCCAAATCGCCCACGGCCTTTGCAGCGGGGCCCTTCATGTTCTTTCGGCGATCGAGCTATGCCGCCATCGGTGGCCACGCCGCCGTGGGCCATGAATTAACCGAAGACCTGGCCCTCGCTCGCCAGATTCGCCAAAGTGGGCGATCGCTGCATTTCGCGCTGGGGTTGGGGTTGATGCGCGTGCGGATGTATCAGAACTTTGCGGCCCTGTGGGAAGGTTGGACTAAGCATTGGCACATTGCCAACCAAAACAACATCCCCAAAACCCTGATCTCAGCAGCGGGGCTATTTGAAGTGTTTGCCATGCCCTGGCTGGGGTTGTTAGTCGGGGCGATCGGGCTACTGATTGACGGCCCCTCTCCCCTTGGGTTTGCGTCCTGTGGGCTAGCACTCGCCACCACGATCGCGGTCTGCTGGATGCGCTGGGCGATCGCCCAACAAACGGACCAATCCCTGCGCTACTGGTGGCTGATGGGCGTGGGTGGCGTTTTGGTTTTCGCGATCGCGATCGCCTCAATCATCAAAGTCGAAACCGGTTGGGGATGGACTTGGCGCGGCCGCCCGTTAACCCAAAGTTCTTAACTCCTGAATCAAACAAGCAGACCGGAAAGCTAACTGGGGAACGATTTTTGAACCATCAAGCAATTGCGCTTTCCATAGCGACGGTAACGCACCCGCCGCGACAATTGCTCCATAAACATCAATCCTCGCCCCGATTCCTTCTCCAAAGGATTGCGTTTTTCTTGTTTCAGTAAAGCCAACTTTGCATCCCAATCAAAGGGATCGCCGTAGTCCCAAATTTGAATATTTAAACAACGTCCGCAACGGCCCACCTCAACCACGATCGGGGTGTGTGGGGGGCGGTGATGGTGCGCATGGCGAGCCGCATTCGTAAATCCTTCCGTCAAAATCAACTGGCACTCCCACAGAAATTGCGGCGGCAGCGATTCAGGAATAGCCCGCTTCAAAATGACATCAAACCACTGCAACAACGAAGGCAGTTCCTGAAGATCCGTTGTGAGGTGCAGGTGCGATTGATGGCTGGTGGGCATCCAGCGGTTATCCGTTTGGTAGTCCCACCAATGGTGCAGACGGGGCCCCAACCCCTGAGTCCACCATTGCTGCCAGCGACGGGGCCGCAAGCAATCTCGCAACCAGGCAAGGCGGCCGCGCAGAGATTTAAAGCGGTTTGATTTGATCGAACCTTGAGGACGCGCGCCCATGTGACTCGCCTAACTACATTGCGCCGCTGCTGCGGGAAAACAGAAGTGCGACGGTTTTGAGAATGAGTTTTAAGTCGTGCTTCAAGCTCCAGTTTTCCTGATATTTCAGGTCTAGGCGAATCACGTCCTCAAATTTTTTCACCGTCGATCGCCCATTAACCTGCCACTCACCGGTCATTCCAGGACGCACATCTAACCGCTGCCATTGGGGAACCTCATAGCGCTCCACCTCATCAGGCGTGGGCGGCCGAGTACCCACCAGGCTCATATCTCCCCGCAACACATTCCAGAATTGGGGTAGCTCGTCCAGGCTGGTGCGGCGTAAAAAACGACCAATGCGAGTAATGCGGGGATCGTTGTCATTCTTGAAGAACGCACCCTCAGCTTGGTTTTTAACTTCCTTGCGCCGGGCTTCTGCATCAGAAACCATGGAGCGAAATTTCCAAAGCCGAAACCGCTTACCCATCCAACCGCAACGGGACTGGCTAAAGAGAATGGGGCCGGGGCTGTCAAGACGAATCGCGATCGCGAGGGGAACAAACAAAACGCCCAAAATGGTCAGCCCCACCAGCGAACCTGCAATATCGAGGGTGCGCTTCACCCACGATCGCACCGAGGGGTGAGTAGCCGGTGGCAACACCTCTTCTGATGCAGCCTTGGCGCTCATGAGGGTGGTGGCCCGTTCGATCGGCAACATCGCATCCAAACCCGTCATGGACAACACAGCCATCACTGGCGGCTGCACATCCCGCAGTACAAAGCTCACACCCGTCGCATGGGCCAGCTTATAGCTGCTGACCAATGCACCGATACCGCTGCTATCCACAAAAGCGGTGCGGCTGAAGTCCAGAGTGATTTGAACCGGAAGCGATTCCGATTCACAGAGCATTTTGCAGGTGTCCTTAAAATCAACGGCTTCCAGAACAGAGAGGCGCTCAGGGATATGAAGAACCGTTTCAGTGGTTCCAGCCACAGTTGAAACACCAATACTAGTCGGCTGCGAAGTCATAGAACCGTGCGAATCACGCGATGATTAGCAGTTGAACCTGAAACTGAAGACAGTTACGAATATCCTGTTGCACCCCTAGGAGAATGTCTGAGACGTAACTTGGGGTACTGGCAACGCAAGAGCTGCCTTCGGGGCAGGGGGCCTAAGCCCCTTGTCGTCGATCGATGAGACCCACAAGATAGCCGTTTTGGCTTTTTAGACATCCCCTAACCGATGACTCAGACTTTGAGGGCCTAAACACCGATTTTGCCTTTGCGGTCAGAATACCAGTGCGGGTTTGCAATGGTAGCAATTATGCTGTCAGCTACGACGAATTTTAGGATATTCGATCCGCTCATTCATATATAGCTCATCTGTTGGCAGTTACTGGCCATTTGCGCCTGATTCTGATCGATGACGATCAATTTCATTTGAAATTCCTAAATACTTCTATAGTGTTCGATTGATGGCGTAGCTGATAGGGATTCTAGGGGTCGATCGCCCTGAAACCGGCTCCCAAATTTTGAGAAACCAATACCGCAAAGGGAGCCGATCGCTTCAAAATCGGCCCCATTTCCTCAGCTAGCCGGTCTAAAAGCCGCTAATGCCGTCAGCGGGAGCGCCCACCAGGTATGCCACCACTCGATTACCCAGCAGCACCTTCGTATCGCAGCCCACAGACTCAAAGGTGACCTGACCAAAATCAAGGCCGGTGATGCGATCGACCCCTCGCTCAAAGTCCAGAATCGTGATGGTTCCGGGGCGATCGCCCAACACGAGCGTATCCCGTCCCGCGCCACCGCCCAAGGTATCGTCTCCTTGGCCACCATCTAGCCAATCGTCTCCATCGTTGCCTAACAGCAGATCTTTGCCCCAACCGCCAAAGAGGGTGTCGTTACCATTGCCGCCGCCCAAGGTATCGTCGCCATTCTGACCAACCAACAAATCATTACCTTCGCCACCCAACAGGCGATCGGCATCCGCTTCGCTACCCAGGAGATCTCGGGTCACTCCCCCATCAAGGTCACCAAACAGGGTGTCATTGCCCGCGCCGCCCACCAGCAGGTCTTGGCCCAAATCACCCCACAGAAAGTCATCATCTCGGCCGCCCCAAAGGGCATCTTGGCCACTGCCCCCAAAGATGCGATCGCGCCCGGGGCCCCCTTGCACCACGTCATCCCCCGCGTTGCCGTTGAGCTGGTCGTTGCCCGCATCACCGTAGAGGTTATCGTTGCCACCTAGCCCAAAGATGCGATCGGCTCCCTCGCCACCCCGAATTTCTTCGCTGCGATCCGAGCCGGTAATGAAATCGCTGGAGTTGCGGCCCAACGTGGCCGGCTGGGCGATCGAGTTCTGCCGAAACTGCACTCCGGGTAAATCCGGCAGCGGCAGCGGTGCTGGCTGCGTTGCTAGGTTACAAACGGGAGCACGCGAACTGCCGATCGGCGTAACTGTCGAAATATTCGGGAAAGTGACCCCTGACCCCGAGTTCGATCCGCCATTAATCACAATGCCCCGCGACGCATCGATCACAACTCCCGGGCCACTGGTGGTTGGTGTGCTGCTTCCACCGGTTGGTGTGCCGCCTCCCGATGTGCCGCCAGTGCCGCCTCCTGATGTGCCGCCTCCAGAGGAACCACCGCCGCTAGCCGTGTCGTTATCAGTATTGGTTGCTGTAATTTCAAACGGTGACAGCGACGTGTACTTAGAGTCGCCAGTTGTCACTGAGCCGGTGATTTTGTAAGCAACCGTACCATCAACAATTGAGTCGTCAACACCTGTAACCGTAATAGGTTGCGCTGTGTTCCAGTTCTTGTCGTCAAACGTCACTGAAGCAGGCGAGACAGTTCCTTCAGCCTTGTTGGAGCTAACCAGACTAATTTTCACTGGGCTGGTTGGCTGAGAGGTCAACTTTAGATCAAATTTTGCTGTACCACCCGACTCTGTAGTGACTAATCCTGATGCTGGTGTCCGCTCAATTCCAGCAACATCATCATCAGTATTGGTCAAGCTCACCGATGCAGTTAGCGCATCATATTTTCCATCCGGAGAGCTTGACTTCAGGTCGATTTTATAGGGCTGATCTCCGTCGTCCACATCATCATTAACACCAGTCACTGTAACTGACTGAGTACTGTTCCAGTTATCTTTAGTGAAGGTGAGAGGAGTTACGGAAACCGTTCCTTCAGCAGTATTGGAACTGGTCAAGCTAATTTTTACATCATCTGTGGGCTGAGATTTAAGCTTTACGTCAAAGGATGTCGTTTTACTGCCACTTTCTGCCGTTGTGAGTCCAGTGGTCGGCGTAACCAGTAATCCTGGCGTTAGTAAATCATCATCTTTGATAGTAATGGTTTGGGATACGATGCTAGACAGGGATAGTCCAGGCGATGGATTTTTCAGAGTGAGGGTGATGGTCTCATCATTACTGTCGTCATCTGAGAATGTTGAAATCTTGGGAAATGCTTCTGGATCAACTGGATTAAGAACAAGAACGCCTTGTGTTTTACCGGCTGGAATAATAATCTTTAATGAGCTTTGAGCCGGATCAACATCATGAATTTCATAGTCTGCGTCTGCGGTTGGGTCACTTGTAAGTCTTGTTGCATTTCCTCCCAACTCAATTTCAATGGTTTGATCACTCGCAACTGGTGAAGTTGTAGTGACTTGAATGACTGCATTATTTAAAGGCTCTTCCTCATCAATTGTGAAGGATGTTGCGTTCGATGACAGAGTTGTCAAGGATGCCAGATCAAATGACAGGCTGACGGGGATTTGCGTAATTGATGTTTGCCAGTTGTTGGGATCCCCAACGTATGACAACCAAGCACTTTTGTCGGCTTTGGGAGTCCATGCTTTGAGTTGCCCAGCGGTTCTATAGCTACCGGCAGGTAAAGTAGTAGCAGTTGACCCTAGCGATAACCCTTTAGCCATTGGGCTATTCGAGTTACCGAAAATAGTAGTAGTGGATTGAGACTCAAAACCATTAGTGGTATCAACTTGAAAGATAGGGGTCAGTTGAGCGGGTGTGGTCAAGGATGGAGGATCTACTGTGCTCTGAAAAGCAGTAATTTGATCACCAGCCGAATCCAAAGAAAGGGGTGAATAGGGAGACGAAGAAGACCATCCAGAAGCACTTGTGGATGATATGTAGGTTCCAACTGGAATGTCACTAGGCGCGGTAAATTTGATGAGACCTTCACCTGTCCTAAAACCAATTGTGTCCTCTCTCCATGCGTTGTCAGTAAAGTAGATATTTGTGCCAGAAGCTAGTGGTACAAGATTGATAAAAACGAATGAGCTTGCGTCATAGCGGACGATCGCGATATCGCCGGGGGTCAGGGTGGTAGGCATGATGCTTCCTCGTGACGATCGAAGAAATTAAGAAAAGGACGTAGACAACCAATTAACCCCGTCGCGATCGATTGACCGAGCGACAAAGGCGGCGACCAAAGACCGGATTTGACGATCGCGCGGCTTGGTCTAACGCAAGTCGGAAAATCGGGGCTTTGGGGTGAGATTTACGAAAACTTTAAAAGAAACCTTAAGATGCAGCCCCAATTTAACTATACCCAAGCGGATGAGCGAAATTTCCACTGAGGGAGCCAGAGATCATCAGCCGGCCTTGTGTGGGTAAGGGTCTGGGCCCGAAACTCAAAAATTTGTAGCGATCGCGACAGCAAGCGGCTTGACCCCATTAACCTTTTCTTTACCCAAGCGGTTTATGCTAGCCGCCGTTTGCCCCTGTCATTATTCACCACACACCAACGGGCGGCGCAATCGGCAGTTTTAGCCGCCGCGAGGCAGTTTCCTCGTCAAGCAACCCACTCGACTTCAGCTCATCGCCGATTTCAAATCAGGTTTCAGATTTCAGACCTCAGACTCGATCGGTTGATTGACTTCACCCCTTACGGAAGCTCTATGAATTACTCACTCCTGCGTCGAATGACCCGTCACGCGGCTGCTGGCTCGATCGCAGCCCTGGCCCTCTCCCTAGCCGCCTGCGGTGGCGCACCCCAAGCAGGCAACAGCCCCGCCGCTGGCGAAAGCCCCGCTGCCGGTGCTAGCCCCGCCGCTGCGGAAGCAACAGCCACCGTTAAGGTTGATGGCTCCAGCACCGTGTTTCCGATTTCGGAAGCCATGGCTGAAGAGTTCATGAAAGTCAACACCAGCACCAAGGTGATTGTGGGATCGTCGGGAACCGGTGGCGGTTTCAAGAAGTTCTGCGCCGGGGAAACCGATATTTCCAATGCTTCGCGACCCATCAAAACAGAAGAAATCGAACTCTGTAAGAAGGGCAACGTGGAATATGTGGAGCTGCCCATCTCCTTTGATGGTCTCTCGGTGGTGGTGAACCCCAAAAATGATTTCGCCACCTGCTTGAGCGTTGATCAGCTCAAGAAGATGTGGGAACCGGCCGCAGAAGGCAAAGTGAAGAGCTGGAAGGATGTGGATCCGAAATTCCCCGACAAGCCGATGACCCTCTACGGCCCCGGTACGGATTCGGGAACCTATGACTACTTCACCAAGGCCATTACTGGCGAGGAAGGTAAGAGCCGTGGGGACTACACGCCGAGCGAAGACGACAATGTGATTGTGCAGGGCGTGTCGGGTGATGAAGGCTCCTTGGGCTTCTTCGGCTATGCCTATTACGAAGCAAACAAGGATAAGCTGAAGCTGGTGGAAATCAAGGGCAAGAGCGGCAAGTGCGTTGCTCCGAGCGCTGCTTCGATCGCCGACGGTTCCTACGAACCCCTGTCGCGTCCGGAATTCATCTACGTCCGCAAGGATGCCCTCAGCCGTCCTGAGGTGAAGGCCTTTGTGGCATTCCAGATTGATGCGGCCAACAAGCAAATCATTGCGGATACGGGCTATCTGCCGCTGCCCGATGAGGTGCTGACGCTGGCGAAGGAGCGCCTGGAGAAGGGAGTGACCGGTTCTGTGTTCGGTGGCAAGGCTCCGGCTGGGGCTAAGCTGTCGGATCTGCTGGCGGCTGAAAAGGCTGGCGGTGCCGAGAAGAAGTAAACGGGTTCAGCCTGGTGCTGAGGGGCGATCGCCTGGGTCTTTAAAATCCTCACGGGGGCTTTAGATGGCAGGGCTGATCATCCCTTGGCTTGTGGCAGATTCTTGAACAGGAGCGTTTGGGGCCGAGCATCCAGCATGGACAATGCTTCGGTCACCTTGCTCCGTGGTCAAGGTGATGCGACAGGTGCTGAGTGGTTGATCAGCCGATTGCCGGTTTGCAGTTAAATCTAGAGAAAATCGAAAAGGTTTTGGCGGGTTCCCGCACCCCTTCCCTATGGAGAGTTCCCTGCGCGATCGCGCACTTTGGCAGCCCAATCGTCAAGCGAGTCACCGTACAGAGTTGATCGTTCGACTGATTTTGGGTCTTTTTTCATTTGTATCGGTCGCCACAACGATCGGGATTGTTTTCACCCTGATCTTTGAGACGATCGATTTCTTCAGAATCATTCCCGTTTGGCGATTTTTCACAGAAACCCGCTGGACTCCGCTCTTTGCCAGCGCCCAATTCGGGATCATTGTCCTGATCAGCGCCACGGTGCTCACCACGGGAATCGCCATTTTGGTGGCATTGCCCCTGGGTCTGCTGTCGGCCGTTTGCCTGAGTGAATATGCTACCCCCAAGGTGCGACAGGTGCTGAAGCCGGCCCTGGAGGTGTTGGCGGGTGTGCCCACGGTGGTCTATGGCTACTTTGCTTTGCTGTTCGTCACGCCGCTGCTTCAGAAAATCATCCCCGGACTGCAAGGGTTTAATGCCCTGAGTGCGGGGATTGTGTTGGGTGTGGCGATCACGCCGCTGATTGCCTCTCTGAGTGAAGATGCGATCTATGCCGTGCCTCGCAGTTTGCGAGATGGTTCCTATGCTCTGGGGGCCACGAAGCGCGAAACCATCATTTCAGTCGTGTTGCCAGCGGCCCTGTCGGGGATTGTGGCTTCGGTGATTTTGGCAGTGTCGCGGGCGATCGGGGAAACCATGATCGTGGCGATCGCAGCGGGTCAGAATGCCACCTTGGGTCTGAATCCTTTTGTTTCCGCCATGACCATGACGGCCTACATCGTGCAGGTCAGCCTTGGGGATACGCCGGCCGGGTCGATCGCCTACCGAACCCTGTTCGCAGTGGGTACCACCCTGTTTGTGATGACCCTGGTATTGAACGTGTTCAGCTTTTGGTTTGTGCGTCGCTTCCAGGAAAAATACGACTAATGGCTATTTCAAACGAATCCCAAGGGCGATCGCGCGCGTTGCTCTTCAACCCTCGTCTGGATCAGCGCTACGTCAAGGACAATATCTTTGCTGGAGCCACCTGGGTGGCCACCGGGTTCGCCATCCTGGTTTTGGTGGTGCTGCTGGTGGATACCTTCATTGATGGAATGCCCCGCATTAGCTGGCAATTCATCACGAGCCTGCCCTCGCGCAAGCCGGAATTGGCCGGGGTGGGCGCGGCGTTGGGTGGTTCCATTTGGCTGCTGGTGCTGACGGCGCTGATTGCTTTCCCGATCGGGGTGGGCGCGGGCCTGTACCTGGAAGAATTTTCGCTCGAATCCTGGTGGTCTCGCCTGATTGAGATCAACATCTCCAACCTAGCTGGCGTACCCTCGATCATTTATGGTTTGCTGGGATTGCAGGTGTTTGCCCGCTGGCTGCAACCCATCACTGGCGGCCGCAGCGTTCTGACCGGGGCCCTAACCCTCTCATTGCTGATTTTGCCGGTGATCATCGTGGCCACCCGCGAAGCCCTGCGCACCGTCCCCGACGGTCTGCGTCAGGCAGGCTTTGCGCTGGGGGCAACCCGTTGGGAGGTGGTTTCGGCCCATGTGTTGCCGCTGGCCCTGCCGGGGATTTTGACGGGAACCATTTTGGCCCTGTCCCGGGCGATCGGGGAAACCGCCGCGCTGATCACCATTGGAGCCTTAACCTTCGTTCCCTTCATCCCCAACAATCCCCAAAGCCCCTTCACGGCGCTGCCGATCCAAATCTACAACTGGGTCTCCCGACCTCAGCAAGGTTTCCACATCAACGCCGCCGCCGGGATTGTCGTTTTGATGATTGTTCTGCTGGCCATGAATGGCACGGCAATTCTGTTGCGCAACCGGTTCCAGAAAACTCTTAACTAGTTCTTAGGATTCCTAGAATTCCTGGTTTTTTGGGAATTCTGGTGACCGGTACGTTTTATAGTTCTGCAAACGCTCTGCGGTTGATCGATCGGATTAGGACTCATAGCCTGCTCATGGCCCGTAATCACCGGATCTTGACGATGGGGTTGAGATCGACCGCGCTGGATGCTGATGTTTCGACCTTCTCCCTTGCTTCTTCACTTTTCAGTTCAGGTTTGACTGGTATGCAATCTTCTGTCACGTCCAATGCGGTGTTATCTGCCCGATCGGTCTCGGTCTACTACGGTCCCAGCATCGCGGTGCGCGACGCATCACTAG
Source organism: Limnothrix sp. FACHB-406 (assembly GCF_014698235.1). Taxonomy (NCBI): domain Bacteria; kingdom Bacillati; phylum Cyanobacteriota; class Cyanophyceae; order Pseudanabaenales; family Pseudanabaenaceae; genus Limnothrix; species Limnothrix sp. FACHB-406. The sequence goes on from NZ_JACJSP010000001.1 coordinate 234,906, forward strand.
ACATCCCACGGGGCGAAATTGTGGCCTTCATTGGCCCCTCCGGTTGTGGCAAGAGCACGATTTTGCGTTGCTTTAACCGGATGAATGACCTGGTTCCCAGCGCCCGCGTTGAGGGACAAATTACCTACAACGAAGAAGACCTCTACGGCCCCAAGGTCGATGCCGTTTCCATCCGTAGCCGCATTGGGATGGTGTTCCAGCGCCCGAATCCCTTTCCCAAATCCATTTACGAAAACATTGCCTTTGGGGCCCGCATCAATGGCTATCGCGGCAACATGGATGAGCTAGTTGAAAGCTCCCTGCGGCGGGCTGCCCTTTGGGATGAGGTGAAAGACAAGCTGCGCGACAGTGGCTTGGCCCTCTCTGGTGGGCAACAACAGCGCCTTTGCATTGCCCGCGCGGTGGCCATTCAACCGGAAGTGATCCTGATGGATGAGCCTTGCTCGGCCTTGGATCCGATTTCCACCCTCCGGATTGAGGAACTGATTAAGGAACTGAGTGGTGACTACACGATCGTGATCGTGACCCACAACATGCAACAGGCCTCGCGGGTGAGCGATCGCACGGCCTTTTTCAACGCCCAAGCCACCGACTCGGGCAACAAGGTTGGTTATTTGGTGGAGTACGATCGCACGGAACGCATTTTCCACGATCCCGTGGAAGAAGCCACTCGCGATTATGTAACCGGTCGATTCGGCTAAAACTTCGGCCCCAACCAGAACCCTAAACGAAGGAGAGGATGCGTTCATGGCTCAATGAACCAGCATCCTCTCCTTTTTAATGGTTGCACTTCTTTAGGGTTGCACTTCGTCTGAACTGCGTTTGAAGGGCGGCGGTAGATGAAATCTTGAGGGGGATCTGAGTAACGTCGAAGCTGTGGCGTTAGGAGTTGGCAGGTGGTGCAGAATGCAATCGTTGAAATTGGCCTCAGCCGGGTTGGGGCGCTTCTTGCCCATGATTTCTGGCCCATTTACTGAAAGCCCATTCACCCCTGCAACAGACCATTAACTCCTGCAACAAATCAATTGTGATTAGCGGATTTTGATCAGCCAATGTTGATCAGCCTTTGATCAGCCAATGTTGCCATGAGTTGCGACTAGGATTCCAACAGGAACCACACAAACATCGCTTTAATGGCGATTGGGATGACCCAAGGCTTCATCAAAGCTTTCATCCACCATCATTGAGGACAGCAGAACGGGCGCAAACAAAACGGCAATTACGAGTAGCACAGACATTGATGAACCTCCCTTTTGGGTGAAGGGTAGAGGTAGGAGTTGCATCGCTCAATGGATGCAGGATAGATGCTTTCTGGGTGGATTGCTTTGTACTTTGATTGTGTCACGATCGCCCGATCGAGCCAGTGATGGTTTAGCCCGTGGCGCGTGACAGTACTCGGCGGCTTTGTCGATCGTTGTCGTCAGTCTGAGCGATCGCGATCGCACCCCCATGGTGTCCCACTGTTCGTTTCCTAGGTTAAGCATCCCTAGGTTAGGCATTCATGGAATCAGCCACGGGATGAATGATCTAGATTTCCCAGATTCCAGCTTCCTAGATTCCAGCGCGATCCAGAGCAATCACCAGTTTTTTACAAGATTTCCTTGAGAAATTCTCTGAGAGCGATTTCAAGGCATTTCAGGCCAGTTCTGGGGCGATCGATCCGGCAACAACTGATTTCGCGTATGATTAGGGCCACTCAATCCAAGACGAGTGGGCAAACCAATTGAACCCAAATTCGTCGCTACTGGACTTGGGTGCTGGATCTTGAGAAGTAGCAGTTGAGAGGGTAGCGGTGGCCTACAGGGCCTTGAAGCAATGGCTCGCTCGTTACTGGGAGAGCATTGCTAAAGCAATCAGTCGTCCAAACGATCATGAAGGTCAACAGATCACCGAGAGCATTTTGACCATTGAACCCTAACCCAAAGATCGCTTTTGATCTCCCTTGGTCAGGACAAATTGCCCGTTAGCAAATTGCCAATTAAAGCACCAACTTTGCTGTTTGGCGAATTGGCTCATTTAATTGGTCGGCTATCGATGCTCCGATGCCCATTAGCCTACATCAGAATCGGCAAAATTCATCCCTTTCTTCATTTAGCGATTCACTGCTTCTAAATTCTATGCAAATTCGCCGCATTCAACCCAATCCGGCCGTTGCCGTTGACACCTTGCGCTATCAAGTGCGTGTGCCCGATAGCGAGCCTCGCCATATTTTGGAAAAAATCGTTTGGCACAAGGAAGCAGAGGTCGATCGGCTGCGGGAATCGTTACCCCTAGTTAAACTTCAGCAACGGGTGCGAGAAGCCCAGCCCCCTCAAGACTTTTTAGCCGCATTGCGTCAACCGCCGGCCCCTCAACCAGCGCTAATTGCGGAAGTGAAAAAAGCCTCCCCCAGCAAGGGCGTGATTCGTGCGGATTTTGATCCGGTGGCAATCGCCCAAACCTATGAGGCTAGCGGTGCAGCCTGTTTGTCGGTGCTGACGGATCAGGAGTTTTTTCAGGGCAGTTTCGATTATTTGGCGCAAATTCGGCAGGCGGTTAATTTGCCGCTGCTCTGTAAAGAATTTGTGCTTTATCCTTACCAAATTTATCTGGCTCGATCGCTCGGGGCCGATGCCATCTTGTTAATTGCAGCCATCTTGACTGATACGGATCTGCAATATTTCTTGAAGATTATTAATGCCTTGGGAATGACGGCATTGATTGAGGTACATACCTTGGCCGAATTAGACCGGGTTTTAGCCCTGGATGGGGTGAAGTTGGTGGGGATCAATAATCGTGATTTGGCCACATTTCAGGTGACGCTGGAAACCACGATCGCCCTCTTAGAAACGCGGGGTGAGCAACTGCGATCGCGCGATATTTTGGTGGTCAGTGAATCGGGCTTGGGCAATCGTTCAGATCTCGATCGGGTGCTGAATGCCGGAGCCGGGGCCGTGTTGGTGGGGGAATCACTGATGCGTCAGCCGGATGTGGGCCAAGCGGTCAATGATTTGCTGCATGGCACGACCGATCGTGAATGAGCCTCTAGATCAACCCCAGTCCGTCAACCATCTACCGTCGTGAGGATGGTTGAGCGATCACTTGCGGCAATGGTGAAGCACCAATGGCTGAGGGAGAAAGGGTTTAGGGTGTTTCGTCATTTCCATCGCCGTAGGGGTTGGGTCTCCCAACCCTAACCCGGGCGATCGCCACAACCCTGTCCATCCCTGGGAACACCCAAGGATCACGGGAACTAGGCGGGGAAACCCCGCCCCTACGACTGATTGGTTTAAAGAACGAGGTCATCAGGGTTTCAGGTGATTTGACGACAGGCTCTAAGTCCCTTGTTTGCGTTGATCACGGGGCTGTGCAGCGTAGCAATTTGGACTTTCCAGACATTTTCTTAGAGATTAATTGATTAAAAAATTCGGTAGTACTGCGACTCAGTAATAATGAACAGGCGGTAGCCTGTCTTGGCAAGCAATCTTGCACTGGAAATCATCATCTTGCAGACAGCGCCGAAGTTTGTTCTATAGAATGCAAATATACGAACTAGTTCTAAAAATCTAAATCAGTCTTGCCTGTCAGTGCTACAAATCACTGCCTAAAGCCGCCATTCGTTCTGAAATCAGAGTAATGTTGCTGCCTAAAACTAATATTAGGTGTTATCTTGAGTCAGCCTACTTTTACAGAGTCGATCGCGGATTTATTTTGATAGGGTAAAGATCTCGGATTTTCCTGTGCGATTTTTTACACTTGAATATTTTCTTGTGTATTTTTTTACACTCAATCAATTTCTTTCACAAAATTTTTACAAATCTCCAATAGAGTTGGCAGTCAGCAATCAACCTCATGACACAAGGGAAATGGGAGCTACTATCTGCTTTGAAATGAAACAAATAAGTTACTCTAGCTGTTCATAACTTAGAGCAAATTTCACAGCCCGAGCGCATGACCTAATCACTTGCCACCGACTTCAGATCGTTATGATTTTGCACTCCCAACCAACCGACCGAAAGTTTGCAGCCACGCTGCCAAGCCTTAGTTCTTTCCTCAGCCTGAAGTTGTCTCGCAACCTGCTGATGCGGTTGATTGTGGGAGGCACGGCGCTGCTCGTAGGCGTGGGCGCATATATTAGCTATCAAACTGTGCGCCAAGCAACACTGGAAAACTTAAAGCAGGATGCACTATCCCGTGTGACCAACAAGTCCCAGGATATTGATAGTTGGTTGGCATTGTTGAAAACACGCGTGGAAATGTTATCCAACGTTGGAGTAGTGCGATCGATGGACTGGGCGATCGCCAGTCCCTATCTCAAAGCGGAAGATCAACGAATTGGAGATTTTTCGTTTTTTGGCTTCACCACAGCAGCAGGAATCCGCCAAAGCACTGTTGCCAAAACCAAGCCGGCCGATGTGCGCGATCGCCGGTGGTTTCAGAAGGCAATGACTGGGCAAATTTATGTCGATGATCCCATGATTGCTCGGATCACTCGTGTACCTGGCGTGGCCATTGCTGCACCTATTTTTAAAGATCAAAACTCAAAAGAGAAACCCGCTGGAGTCATCCATGGGGTGGTCACGATCGATCGGATCAAGCAAGTCACCAATCAGTTGAAATATGGCGATCGCAGCTATGCCTTTGTGCTCAATTCCAAGGGCGAGGCGATCGTGCATCCCAACTCAGCATTCATGTCCACCATAGACAAGCCCGCGCCAAGCTTGGTAGTTGCCCAAGACGCAGGGTTGGCCCACATTGCCCAACAGATGGTCAATCGGCAGCAGGACATTCAATTGGTCAAAATTGACGGACTTGAAAGCTATGTGGGTTTTCGACCACTCACCGAAGCGCAATGGTCTGTGGCACTGGTGATTCCACGCCAGAATATTGAATCTCAGCTTCAGCTACTGGATGGCATTGCGATCGTTGTTTTGCTCCTCGTGGGCACGCTGATTGGCGTTTTGGTCTATGTTCAATCCACGGAGCAAGCACAGCTCAAGCAATCCAAGGCCGCAGCAGATTCCGCCAATCAGGCCAAGAGCGAATTCTTATCAAACATGAGCCATGAGTTACGCACGCCCCTGAATGGCATTTTGGGCTATGCCCAAATTCTTAGTCGCTCCAAAACTTGGGGCAAAAAAGAACAAGATGGCATCCAAATTATTCATCAGTGCGGAACCCACCTACTGACCTTGATTAATGATATTTTGGATCTTTCTAAAATTGAAGCTCGTAAATTTGACCTGGCAATTAATGAATTTCATTTGCCCTCGTTTCTGCAAGGCGTTGGCGAAATTTGTCGAATTCGCGCTGAACAAAAAGGTATTGCTTTTATCTATCGAGCTGATTCAGATCTACCGATCGGGATTCGCGCCGACGAGAAGCGACTACGCCAAGTCTTGATTAACCTTCTCGGCAATGCAATCAAGTTTACTGATAAAGGACAAGTGACATTTCGCGTTCAAGCCCAAAAACTCGATGATCCGTCCCTATACCGTCTGCGATTCCAGGTTGAGGATACGGGTGTGGGGATGACACCAAAACAATTAGAAAAGATCTTTTTGCCATTTGAGCAAGTGGGTAATAGCAAAAAGCAGTCAGAGGGCACTGGTTTAGGACTCGCTATCAGCCACAAAATTGTGTCCTTAATGGGTAGCCAAATTGAAGTAGAGAGCACACTGGGCCAAGGCAGTACCTTTTGGTTTGATGTGCAGCTACCGGAGGCCAAAGAATGGGCAACCGCCTCTCGAACAATTGACCAAGGAACAATTGTGGGTTATGAAGGCAAGCAACGCACCATCATTGTGGTAGATGATCGTTGGGAGAATCGCTCTGTGATTGTCAGCCTCCTAGAGCCACTTGGATTCAAAATGGTGGAAGCCCAAAATGGTCAAGATGGTTGGGAAACTGCACTGAATCATGCTCCTGACCTAATCATTACGGACTTGATGATGCATGTCATGGATGGCTATCAACTACTCAGACAAATTCGCGCCTCTGAAACTTTGCGCAATGTTGTGGCGATCGCGTCGTCAGCCAGTGTCTTTGAAAGCAATCAGCAAGAGGCGATCGATGCGGGCGCTAACTTGTTTTTGCCCAAGCCAGTCCAAGCTGAAGTACTACTTCAAATTTTGCAAGAGCAACTTAACTTAACTTGGATTTATGAGCAAGCCACCGTCCCTGATCCTGCCTCAAAAACTGAACCTCTTCAGACCCAAGATGTGATTCCTCCCGCTTCAGAAATTGTGCAACGGTTGCACGATCTCCTGATGGACGGTGATACTCAAGAAATCTTATCCATGGTTGCTGAACTGGCAGAGTCCAACCCGAGCATGGCACCTTTTTCTGAGCAAGTCACTCAATTGGCAACTCGCTTTCAACTTAAACAACTACAAGCATTGCTTGAGCGCTACTTAGCTCAATAGCAAAAATGGTTATTGAGCTTGCTTCTCTCGGTTTAATGATCCTCAACACTTCAAGAAGATCTAGAAAATTTTGGGAAATGCTTGCATAGTCTCTCCCAATCACCGGATGATTAAATCAACTCCTGATGACCTATGTCAGCATCTGCGTCGAATGAATTTATTTTAGTTGTGGATGATAATCCAACTAATTTGGCGGTTTTATCAGAAGCGCTGAATAGTGCCGGGTTGCGTTTTCGCGTGGCGATCGATGGTGAAAGTGCATTGGCGCAGGTCGATCGCAATCTTCCAGATCTCATTTTGCTAGATGTCCAAATGCCAGGTATTGACGGCTTTGAAACCTGCCGCCGCCTCAAGGCTAATCCACTCACAAGGTCGATTCCAGTTATTTTTACAACTGCTTTTTCAGACACAGAAAATAAAGCCAAAGGCTTTGCCCTAGGAGCAGTGGACTATATTCCCAAGCCATTTGATCAAACAGAAGTTTTAGCTCGACTACAGGTTCACCTCAAGCTCAAAAAACTAACGGAGTCTTTGGAACATCAAGTTCATGACCGCACAGCCGCTTTGCAAAAAATGCAAGTGCAGCTTGTTCAGCAGGAAAAGCTATCAAGTTTGGGAGAAATGATTGCGGGCATTGCACACGAAATCAATAATCCTATCAACTTCATTGCCAGCAACGTGGATCCGCTGCGAGAGCACATTAACAACATGGCGGAAATCCTGCGGCTCTATCAGCAAGAGCATCCACAGCCTTCACCAGAATTAGCCGCCGTTTTGGAAGATTTGGAACCGGATTTTATTTTTGAAGATAGCCTCAAGATTATCAATTCCCTGACGCTGGGAGCCGATCGAATTCGCGGAATTTCCACATCGTTGCGCACTTTTTCGCGTTCTGATGCCGAAACTAAAATTCCAGCGAACTTGCATGAAGGTCTAGACAGCACCCTGATGATTCTGCAACATCGATTGAAAAGCAGTGATCATCGTCCGGAGATTTCGATTCTCAAGTCCTATGGTGAATTGCCTCTACTGCCTTGCTATCCAGGACAAATCAATCAGGTATTCATGAATTTGCTCGCCAATGCGATCGATGCCCTAGAGGAGAGCGCACTGAAAGGCAAACCCCCCGATTCTGGGCTGCAAATTCAAATTACAACTCAGGCCACCAACGATCAGCAAATTGCGGTTTGCATTGCTGACAATGGAATCGGCATGAATGAGTTAGTCAAGCAACGGCTATTTGAGCCGCTGTTTACAACCAAGCCCGTTGGCAAGGGGACAGGACTCGGCCTAGCGATCGCCCATCAGATTGTGTCTGAAAAGCATAGTGGCACTTTGGAGGTGCAGTCAGAACTAGGGCGAGGCACTCAATTTCTGATTCGTTTACCGATTAATCCAAAATAAATTGATTCGGAATTGTCGCAATTTGCTGAAACCATCGGCTATTTCGATTAAGCAATTCTGGAATCGAAATTGTATGAATTACAATCTATGAATTGCGATCAAACAATAATTTATCCTGCGCGCGATCGCACAACCTTGTTAGCCCCAAGCGTTGGTCAAGCGTTAGTCAAGAGTTAGTCAAGAACTGATTAATATTTGCGCTATTCATTAGCTCTTGCTGGCAAATTTCATCCAGACTTGCATCGTGATCCCGTGACAGAAGCAGCGCGATCGCCCGAAACGACCTTGCTATAATCACCCAATTGCCCGGATTCTGGGCAACTTAGCAATCGTGAAAGGGCGATCGAATCATGGCAAATTGGCAAGTGATTTCCGGCGGCGTAACGGCTCCTAAGGGTTATAAAGCGGCGGGCATTACGGCGGGGCTGAAACCCTCAGGCGCGCCGGATTTGGCCCTGATTTATTCTGAAGTGGAGGCGATCGCCGCCGGGATTTTTACCACCAGCCAAGTACGCGCCGCCTGCGTGGACTACTGCCGCGATCGCCTGCAAGCCAAGCCCAGTGCCCGCGCGATTTTGGTGAACGCGGGGCAAGCCAACGCCGCTACGGGAGCAGCCGGTGCGGCCGACGCGGAAGAATGCGCCCAATTGCTAGCCAAAGAACTGGATATTGATCCCAACACCGTGTTGCTGGCTTCCACGGGGGTGATCGGTCAGCGGATCAAAATGGAGCCGATGCGGGCCGGGATTCCGCAAGTGGTGGCGGCCCTGTCCGACGAGGGGGGAGCCAGCGCCGAAAAGTCGATTTTGACGACGGATTTGGTTACGAAGTCGATCGCCCTGGAAACCATGATTGGCGATCGTCCCGTGCGAATTGGCGGCATGTCGAAGGGATCGGGGATGATCCACCCGAACATGGCGACGATGCTGGCCTTTGTCACCTGCGATGCGGCCGTGTCGCCCCAGCTCTGGCAGGAAATGCTGTCGCGGGCGGGCGATCGCAGCTTCAACCAAATCACCGTTGATGGCGACACCAGCACCAACGATTCCCTGTTTGCCCTGGCCAACGGTCAATCGCGCACCCCGGCGATCACCCAGTGGGGCCCGGAAGCCGAAAAGCTGGAAGCCATGCTGACGGCGGTTTGTACCCACCTGGCCAAGGCGATCGCCCGCGATGGGGAAGGGGCGACCTGTTTGATTGAAGTGGCCGTCAGCGGTGCGCCCGACGAAGCCGCCGCCCGCGCCGTGGCCAAGACGATCGCCGGTTCCGCCCTCACCAAGTCCGCCATTTTTGGTCGCGATCCCAACTGGGGCCGAATTGCCGGGGCCGCCGGTCGCGCCGGGGTGAAGTTCGACCAAAACAACCTGCGGATTCAGCTCGGTGAGATTGTGCTGATGGAAAACGGGCAACCGCTAGCGTTCGATCGGATGGCCGCCCACAACTACCTGAAGGCCGCCGCTGAGGGTGAGTATTTGAAAACCGACACGGTGGCGATCGGGGTCAGCATTGGCGACGGGCCCGGCTCCGCCAAGGCTTGGGGCTGCGATCTCAGCTACGACTACGTAAAGATCAACGCCGAATACACCACCTAATTCTGATGGTTGAATCCTGTTAGGCAAGGGGCTGAAGCCCCTTGTCTGGGGTGGTAATTGTTAGGGCATTTCATCGAGTCCAGCGTAGAGATCCTCGATCGCGATGGTCAAACCAATACTGATTAATTCCACCCGATCGCCCGCCTGATAAATCTGGCTTTCCCAGCGATCGCCCGCCACTCGCCGCTGACATTCCACAGCGACTTTTTCTTGGTCAATTAAGACATATTCTTCGAGGGTTTCGATCGCTTGATAATCCTCAAACTTGGTGGTGCGATCGAATAATTCCGTAGAGGGCGATAGCACTTCCGCAATCAGTTTGGGATGGCGTTTGACATAGCGATCGGTGCGATCGCGCGGGTCACAAGTCACAAATGCATCGGGATAGTAGAAGAAGCGATCGGCATAGCTGACTTTCACATCGCTGCCATAGAATCGGCAATCGGTTTGGCGCAAATGTCTATGAATCGCACTCAGCAAATTAATGCAGATGGCACTATGGTTGCCGCTGCCGCCAGCCATAGCATAGACCGAGCCATAACGGTACTCATGGCGTTGGCTACTGTCTTGTTCCAGCACTAAATAATCAACAGCACTAAAACCACTGGGAACGGCGATCATCTTGCGACTGTCCTGGCGCTCTGAATTTTAGGATAGCAAATGGATAGGAGCCAGCGATCGCCCGGAGCATTGACCTGCCAGGCTTAAAGGCTGGTACTGCACCTAAAAGACAGGAGGTTGATGGACATTTGACGTATACAAAATTAACGATCGCCCTCTTCGTCAAAGCCCCCGTAGCAGGACAAGTGAAATCGCGTCTTGCCAAGACGATCAGGGCGGATTTTGCGACGGAATTTTATCGATCGATGGGGCGGGACTGGTTCGATCGCCTCACCACATTTGCCGATCGCCAGCAAGCCGATCTCCGCGTGTTCTATGCACCTGATTCGGGGCGATCGACCGTGCGGGATTGGTTTGGCTGCAACGATCAGCAACTGGTGGCCCAGGGTGACGGGGACTTGGGCGATCGAATGGCGCGGGCGTTCACGACTTGTTTTGGGCAGGGAAGCGATCGGATCTTGCTGGTCGGTAGCGACAGCCCCGATTTACCTGATGAAATATTGACCCAGGCGGCTGAAGCATTGATCGAAACCGGCGCGGTGATTTGCCCCACGGAAGATGGGGGTTATTGCTTGGTGGGGTTTCGGCGCGATCGCCTGTTACCCACCATTTTTCAAAACATGGTTTGGAGTACCGAAACGGTTTTTGCGGAGACGATCGCCCGGTTCCAATCAGCTAACCAACTAGTCGCAATTCTGCCCCATTGGTACGACATTGATCACGCACCTGATTTAGATCGATTCTGGCAATTGAATCAACAGAATCCAGATCTGAAACGGTCAATAGCAACGTTGGCAAAAATTCGACAGCCGATCGCCCTTTCGGTGATTATGCCCGTTCTGAACGAAGGGAAACAGATTCAAAAAACACTCGATCACTTAGCAGCAATTGCCGGACAGATTTCCTACGAAGTGATTGTGGTCGATGGCGATCGGGCGGGGTCAACCTTGCAGTATTTGCCCAGCGATCGCCCAGTGCGGGGCATCACGGCGGCGCGGGGTCGGGGGCTACAAATGAACGCAGGCGCGGCGATCGCCCGAGGGGAAATCCTGCTATTTCTGCACGCCGATACGCAATTACCCGCAACGGCCTTTACCCAAATCACAACAACCCTAAAACAAACGCCCAACGTAGGGGCGCACCGCCGTGCGCCCTCACCCGAGGATTTGGTAGGAGGAGCGTTTGACTTATCGATCGCCTCGCCCCGATGGATCTTGCGAACGATCGCCCGGATCGCTTCGGCGCGATCGCGCCTCACTCGGTTGCCCTATGGGGATCAGGCGATTTTTATCCGGCGATCGGCCTTTGTGGCGCTGGGCGGCTACCCGGAAATTCCGATCATGGAAGACGTGGCCCTGATGCGATCAATTCGGCGGCGGGGGTGGCGGATTCGGATTTTGCCTGATCGGGTGCTCACCTCGGCCCGGCGGTGGGAGCGTGAGGGCGTTTGGCGCTGCACGCTCCGCAACTGGACGATTTTGCTTGCCTATTTTGCCGGGGTCAGTCCGTGGACGTTGCTGGCTTGGTATTCACCCGAAAGATCAAAGGCTTCGTGAACCGCCTTCAGGGCTTCCACGCCTTGATCCTGTTCCACCACGCAACTGATCTTGATCGCCGAGGTGGTGATCATCAGCAGGTTGATCCCCTTGGCCGCCAAGGCGTTGAACATTTGGGCCGCCACGCCGGGTCGGTTGATCATCCCTGTCCCCACGGCGCTGACCTTGGCCACTTGGGCATTCACCACCACTTCGCCCCAGCCGAATTCCTGGCCGGCGGCCAGCAGCACGGCGCGGGCGGCTTCCGCATCGGTGGCGGCGGTGGTGAAGGCGATGTGGCGGGTGGGGGAGCCGTTGACGACGATCCGCCGCTGGGACTGGACGATCGTATCGACGCTGATGCTCTTGTCCGCCAGCAGCTCGAAGATCTTGGCAGCCATGCCGGGGCGATCGGGCACGTTGCGGACGGCGATTTGGCTTTGGTTGCGATCAAGCGCCACACCGCGCACGGGCGGCTCCTCGGGGCTAGCGGGCTGCTCGATCGGTAGTACCTCCGGCAAGAACTGATCCGTGTCTAGCTCAAAGGTATGGCGCAGGGCTGTCACCGCCCGCTGACAGAGCGCCTCCAAATCCCGATCGGCCGCGTCGTCGCCAGGAGCAATGATGCAACCCACCTGCACTTCCGAGGTGGAAATGGTTTCAATATTGATCCCCGCGTCCGCCAGAGTCTTGAACATTTGGGCCGCCACGCCGGGTCGGCCAATCATGCCCGCGCCGTAGATACTGACTTCGGCCACATGGCGATCGACCACCAACTCCGCTTCGGCTCCCTCCGTTTCCATCGGGCGGGTTGGCTCCGTCCGCAGGGTCGGCGCGATCGCCCCGGCCATGGCCTCGGCCCGATCGGCTTCCTGCTCCGTCACCGTGAAGGCGATGTCGTTGGTGTTGCCCTCGTGGATCGACTGAATAATCAAGTCCACATCCACCGCTTGCTTGGCCAGCTCCCCGAACAGCTTGGCGGCGATCCCGGGGCGATCGGGCACGCGCAGCAAACCGATTTGCGCCTGGTTCGTGTTGTAGCGAATCGCATCCACCGGCCGGGCAATTTCCAGGTTTTCCAAGGGGCGATCGCCCACCGGCTGCGACACCACCCGCGTCCCGGGATCATTCGTCCAGCTCGACTTCACAATCAGCGGCACACCATAATTGCGGGCGATTTCCACCGCCCGAGGATGCAGCACCTTTGCCCCCAAGCTGGCCAGCTCCAGCATTTCATCGCAGGAAATTTCCGCCATGATTTGCGCTTCCGGCACGAGGCGGGGATCAGTGGTCAGCACCCCTGGCACATCCGTGTAAATTTCGCAGGCATCGGCCCGCAAGGCCGCCGCCAAGGCCACCGCCGACGTGTCCGAGCCGCCGCGCCCCAGGGTAGTAATTTCCAAATCATCGGCATTCGAGATCCCTTGGAAGCCCGCCGCCACCACCACTTTGCCCTCATCGAGGTGGCGACGCAGCCGATCGGGATCAATGCTCAAAATCCGCGCCCGCGTGTGGGACGCTTCCGTGACGATCCCAATTTGCGCACCGGTCAGGGAAATCGCCGGTTGCCCCGCCGCCTGCAGCGCCATGCTCAACAGGGCGATCGACACCTGCTCCCCGGTCGAAAGCAGCATATCCATTTCCCGGCGGCTGGGCTGATCGCTAATTTCCCGCGCTAAGGCCACCAGCCCATCGGTGGTTTTGCCCATGGCCGAAACCACCACCACCACGGAGTTTCCCGCTTTCACCGTGTCGATCACCCGAGCCGCCACGGACTGAATCCGCTCGATCGAGCCAACCGATGTACCGCCATATTTCTGAACGATCGTTGCCATTGGTCTTTGCCCCCACAACCGCTAAAGGTGCAAAAAACTTTACCGGAAACCGTCGCCGGCCGCCGCTGCCCCGTCTGCGATCGCGGCTACGGTTTGCCCAGGTTTCCGATTCTTTTTGGTTTTTTGACCATCTCGATCGAGGTCGGGATCAGCTCAAAATGGGCCTTTCAACTGGGCAATGATACGTCTTCGTACAAATCGCTGATCATTCCTTGCCAATCGATGCTGTGGAAAAACACGCGATCGCCCGGGCCATACCACTCCAAAACCCATCGATTATTGTCATCGCGGCGAAAGCACTCCACTCGCATCTTGTCCTGACTAATTAGCACATATTCTCTCAGGCTTTCTAAAGCAGAATAGTTAAAGAATTTCTCACCGCGATCACGCAGCTCCGTGCTATCGGAAAGCACTTCAAGAATTAATTTAGGAAAGCATTTGTAATAATCTGTGTTTTGGTCGCGCGGATCACGGGTGACGAGTAAATCAGGATAGTAAAAGCAATTGTGGCGATCGACTCGCACTTTCATATCACCGGTAAATAGCTGACAACCTTGCTGGCGAACAGATTTCAGGAGCAGCGCCGTTAAGGTTGCCACGATCGTGCAATGGGCACTACTCGCACCCGCCATCGCTACAATTTCTCCATCAATATAGTCATGCTTTTGGGTGGATTTTGCCTCCTGTTGTAAATAGTCATCGGGGCTAAGGAAATATAAATCCTGTTGAGCAATCATGGACTTGTTAATTTCTCCTGATCAATTGCTTTCAGTGCGACATCGATCCTAACTTCAGTGTAGCAATGCGGTTGAATGAGCTGCATATTTGAGAGTGAGTGTCGTCTTAAACTCTCGAATTTTTAGAATCAAGTAATTTGAGATTATGGATAGCCATAGGGTAATAAAAGACCAGGAATTTTTATAAACTCCACTGTCTGGGCTTCGTCGTCAAAAATGCCATATCGCAGAAACCAGCCACCGCCGCGAGGATAGCCCACAGCTCCAAAACAAATCACATACCGATTACGAGGATCAAGCGAATAACAGCCAACATCAACAAAATGGCTAGTGCTGTTAGCATATTCATCGCAATCTGCGCTAAACAGAGCAGGAAAATGATTGTGGCCAATAAAAATGAAGCGATACTCGGTTTCGTCAAAAATATTCCAGGCTTCGATACTAGTCGAGACTCGTTTTGGTGTTTTGCGTGGTGAAATGTGTGTAAAAACGATGGATTCTTCCACAAAGGTAGTAGGCAGTTTTTGCAACCACTGAAAGTTGTCAGGCTGTAAATCGCAGTTGTTGTAGTCATCATGGTTGCCTCGAATAGTGAGAATGTTGTTGGTTTTGAGGAAGGTGACAACTTGGTCGTTGTAATCACCACCTTCGACCACATCTCCTAGGCAAATGATGCGATCGACCTGCATGGTGTTGATGTGATCGCAAACGATTTTTAAGCCATCCCAGTGACCATGAATATCGGAAATGATTGCAGTTCTCACCATTTGCAAATCACCTACTGCGCCAACAGCTTACTAGCTTCAAGATACCCAAACTGAATTACAGATTGATCGACGGTGCGTGGGAGAAAATGCCAGCGCGATCGTTTCCCCGCAAGCGTTCTCCCAAGCACCCTACACACGAACTTAACTCAACGACAATAGCCGCCGCATCAAGCTCATCACCTCACCGGGATTTTGCGTCGGCTGCATGGGCGACCACTCATACAGCTCCGCAAAGCCGCGCAAATACAGCACGCGGATCGTGTTTTCGACGGCACGTGGCGACCCGATCACCATCACCTTCACCGTTTCGCGCCCATCCGATCGCGCCAGCAAGGAATCGAGCTGAGATCGCCCCTCAGTCAAGGATTCCGAGGCGATCGGCGTTTCTACAAAACTCTGCATTGTCATGGCCATACCTTCTCAAATGGATTGGCTGCTGTGAATGATTCAGAGCAAGACAAACAAGACACCACCCTCGGCTCAGGCTTGCAGTCATGACCAGCCTAGAGGTTTTGTGCCTGATGTTGTCTTTTGAGTCAACACTTGGATGTTATGTGCTGTCAGCTCAAAGGTCAACATTTACCGGATTAAGATTCTTTGACAGGATTGGGGGCATGGGAAGAGCAGGAAAAGCCCTCAAATCCGTATTAGACCAGCACAAAATCAGCCAGAACCGGCTGGCGGTGCTGTTGCAAGTTGATCGGTCAGTGGTTTTTAAGTGGTTTCACGAGCAGCGCGACCCTACGGCTGAGACCGTTGTGGAGATCGTCACAGCTTTGAAAGGATTGAACCCCGAAGCTGCCCGCGACTTTGTGCAGTGCTACTTAGGCGAGCTTTTGGAATAGCCGATCGGCCTTGCCAGCTCCCCGCTGGATTTGCCAACTCTAATCGATATCACGGTCAGATCATTCAGTGATGCACTGTTGACATATCGCAGCGACAAGGGTGCGATCGATATTTCGTAGGGTGCGTAGAGCAATGCTTGCTTCTTCCAAAATCTCATCTATACCATACGCACCGCTAATAATATTCAGCTAATATTTCGGTTAGAAATTCATCAAACTTTGGTAAAACGCTAGACTCAAGATATTGAGTATTAAAAGGATCTTTATCTGTCAGCGCGATGATTTCCTTAATCCAAGAACAGTGATTACCTAGGTCTTGTGTCATTGAAGATAGTAGCATTCTCATTTTGTGAAGATCTGAGTCTTCATAGCCACTATCAGATCTTATCGAGCCAACGAACGCATTCATAAAATCAAGGAAATTATAGTCTGGAAGGTTGGCTTTAGTAGAATAGTGCTTAACTCTTGATTTAAGCTCATTTTTGAATTTGACAATATGGAAATTAAAACTTTGATCATTTTTCAACTCAGAGATCTCAGAAATAAGGTCTATTACTATGCTACTTAAGAACATTTCCCGAAGTCTTTTGAGTTGATTCCCTACTTGTTTTTCAAACACTTCAACCTTGTAATCTTTTTCCAGAAAAATCCTGATTCTGCTTTTAGTGAGTGCCTTAAAAATGCCAATTTCGACTTCGTCAAAAGGCTTATTTGCATAGAGAATTAGAATGTCTAATAGGGAATGAGCCTTGTTAGGGTTGCCCAAACCTTCAGTTTCATCTAGGATTGAGTCGAAATGACTAAAAGCATGGCCAATTGACAACATCCTTGGGCACAGATAGGGATTTCTTGCTTCGTAGTCCATGGCATGTTCTAATGCGCCGTAAAGACTATCATTTATCTCATTTAACCTCCTGCCATCTTGTCGTGTCAGTAGCAAAAAATTAATGAGCCTAGGATTCGCAAATACCCTAAGGTTTCTAAGTCTTGCAAGCTCTAAATTGCGATCATACACTCGCTTGTAATACGTTTTGGGTGATTCACTTTTCTCAATCCAATATGATAAAATCATTGTTAAAACAGACTTAATGCAACGAACTCTATCAAGAGTGTTTTTGGACTGTAAATCAATGACTATAGTCGTGTCAGGTAGTTGAATTCTCATGTTGACTGTCCAAAAACACATCAATGAAATTCAAAATATTCGTCTAACGCCAAAGGACCCTAATTAAGGCTTTTGTTGTTTGCAATTTTAGATTTAACGAACATCTTGAGGCAAGATACTTGCCTCAAGATGCTTCCGTTGAGAGGCAAAAATCGTGTGGTTATTAGCGATCAGACAATCGCATTGATTGATTTCTGCTCCTTCTGAAGCTTGTTCACTTGCTTGGTGATTGCAGGGACATAATTTTTGAGTCCATTGTAGGAATCCGCAGATTTCCCAGCATCGCAGCATCCAAACTCATACTTCTTTGCCATGTCTGTTTTTTAGTCCATGAGGATTAGTGAGAAGTTGATTCTTTATCAAGCTACTCATGACTTAGACTTTAAATTCTCTTGGCTCTGTATGACAATCAGATTGATACAAAACTTATCAAAATCAAAGACATCGTGTTCTTGTACTATATAGCCATTCCCTAAAATGATGGGTACGCCATACTGCAGATGCAATGAAGCAGTTATTTGGCTGCGAAGTGCTCACCCTGCGGGTCACGTTGCTTAGTAAGCAAGGTAAAGGCTGTATGTTGTCTGAGTATTTGGGCGAGAGTTCGAGACTATAAGGTTTCTGCCAGACTCTGTGTATGTAGTGTCCGGTACTACTGCCCTCAGCGAACTGGATTTATACGATAGGCGCTTCGGGTGGGGTAGGGCGTGGATCGGCGTTGGTGATTTTGGATCGATCGCAGCGTGAGGAACTGTTGAATGGATTCAAACCTGAGCCTTAGTTACGATCGCACGGGTGACAGCCTCCTCATTGTCATTTGTCCGCCCTATCCCGAACAAGAAACCGAAGAACTGGGTGATGGTTTGCTCGCACGGTTCAACCCTGACACCAACGACATTGAAGCGATCGAAATCTTCTTCTTTTCCCAACGCCTCCAAACCGATCGCCCCCTGCAACTTCCCCTTTGGGCCGATTTGCGCCTTGCGATCGCCCCATAGCGCAACGGACTAACCGATCCGCTCCTATGATGAATCGAGATTAGGCGCTTCGGGTGGGGCAGAGCATGGATCGGCGTTGGTGGTTTTGGGTTGATCGCGGGGGCACGTTTACCGACATTGTGGCGCGGCGGCCCGATGGGCGGCTGGTGGTGTATAAGCTGCTGTCGGAAAACCCTGATCGCTATGCCGATGCGCCCGTCCAGGGGATTCGCGACCTGATGGGATTAGCCGCCGATGAGCCGATCGACTTGGCGCAGATTGGGGCGATCGAGATGGGAACCACTGTCGCCACCAACGCCCTGCTGGAACGCAAAGGCGATCGCACCGTGCTGGTGATCACCGAAGGGTTTGGCGATGCCCTGAAGATTGGCTACCAAAACCGACCGGATATTTTTGCGCTGGAGATTCGCAAGCCCGCGCCGCTCTATGAACGGGCGATCGAGGTGCGGGAACGGTTGAGCGCCCAAGGCGAGGTGGTGCGCCCCTTCGACGCGGCCGCCCAGGCGGACTTATTGGCGCAACTGAAAGCGGCGCGGGCCGAGGGTTGCACCAGTTGCGCGATCGCCCTGATCCATGGCTACCGTTACCCCCAGCATGAGCACATCGCGGCGGCTCTGGCGGAGGCAGCGGGGTTTGAGCAAATTTCCGTGTCCCATCATGTGAGTCCGCTGATTAAGCTGGTTAGCCGCGCCGAAACCACCGTGGTCGATGCCTACCTGTCGCCCGTGCTGCGGCGTTATGTGAACCAGGTGCGATCGACCCTGGCGGGGCCGGACAGTGAGGCCTTGGCGGGCAAGCTGTTTTTTATGCAGTCCAACGGCGGGCTGACCGATGCCGATCGGTTCCGGGGCAAGGATGCGGTGCTGTCGGGGCCGGCGGGCGGCATTGTCGGGGCGGTGCAAACCTGCGTGGCGGCGGGCTTTGAGCAAATCGTCACCTTTGACATGGGCGGCACGTCCACCGATGTGGCCCACTATGCGGGCGAGTATGAGCGGCAGTTCGAGACGGAGGTGGCGGGGGTGCGGCTGCGGGCCCCGATGATGGCGATCCATACGGTGGCGGCGGGCGGCGGCTCGATTTTGCACTTCGATGGTCAGCGCTACCGGGTGGGGCCCGACTCGGCGGGGGCGAATCCCGGCCCGGCGGCCTACGGGCGCGGCGGCCCTCTGACCGTTACCGATTGCAATGTGCAGCTTGGCAAGTTGCACCCGGACTTTTTCCCGGCGGTGTTTGGCCCCGAGGGCGATCGCCCCTTGGACAAGGCGATCGTGGCGGAACGGTTCGCGGCCCTCACGGCGACGATCGCCCAGGCCACCGGCGATGGTCGCAGCCCGGAAGCGGTGGCGGCCGGGTTCCTGGCGATCGCGATCGAGAAAATGGCAGCGGCGATTAAGCAAATTTCCGTCCAGCGCGGCTACGATTTGGCGCACTACACCCTCTGTTGCTTCGGCGGGGCGGGCGGCCAGCACGCTTGCCTATTGGCGGAAGCGTTGGGGATGACGCGGATTTTTATCCATCCCTACGCCGGGGTGCTGTCGGCCTACGGGATTGGGCTGGCGGATGTGCGGCAAATTGGTGAACGGGCGATCGAGCAGGTCTTGGAACCGGGGGCGATCACCGCGTTGGAACCGAGCTTTGGCGACTTACAAAGGTCACTGGAGCCGCAATTGCCGGGATTCCAGGAAGCGATCCGCACGGCCCGGCTGCGCTACGGCGGCACGGATTCGCCCTTGGTGGTGAGCTGGCCGGCGGCGACGGAACCCGACCCGGCGGGCTGGTTGCGCGATCGCTTCGAGGCAATCCACCGCCAGCGCTACGGGTTCGCCCTGCCCGATAAGCCGGTGGTGATTGAGGCGATCGCCCTGGAGTTGGTGCGCCATAAAGATCTGCCGCCGGAACCGCTGCTGGTGGCCAGTCGATCGACTCCGCCGGAACCGATCACGACGATTCGGATCTATACGGCCGATCGCTGGTGGGATGCGCCGGTCTTTGGGCGATCGGACTTGCAACCGGGCGATCGGATCGTCGGGCCAGCGGTGATTGTGGAACCGACGGGCACAAATGTGATTGAACCGGGCTGGGCGGCCACCTTGGGCGATCGGGGCGGCCTAGTCCTCGAAACCCTCGCCCCAACTGACCCGGACAAGGGGCTTAAGCCCCTTGCTGCCAACCGTTCCGATGATCTAATCGATCCATCCGCAAGTCGGCTCAACTCTGAAGACAAGGGGACACAGTTCATTAACGCCCCAAATCTCGACAGCAAGGGGCTTCAGCCCCTTGTCTCCGACGACGAGCCAACGCCGCAACCCGATCCGGTGCGGTTGGAGATCTTCAACAATCGGTTCAGCGCGATCGCCGAGCAGATGGGCGCAACCCTGCAAAACACCAGCTATTCCGTGAATATCAAGGAGCGGCTGGACTTTTCCTGCGCCCTGTTCGATCGCGCCGGGCAACTGATCGCCAACGCCCCTCACATTCCCGTCCACCTCGGTTCCATGGGCGAAACGGTCACGGCCCTGATGGCGGCGCGGGAGCTGCGGCCCGGCGATGTGTTTGCCAGCAACAACCCCTACAACGGCGGCACGCACCTGCCCGATATCACGGTGATTACGCCGGTCTGGTTGCGATCGCCCGCCGGAGTCCTGAGTGATCGCCCGGATTTCTTCGTCGCCTCCCGCGGCCACCACGCGGACTTGGGCGGCCTGACCCCAGGATCGATGCCACCCCACAGCCACTCGATCGCCGAAGAGGGCATCCTGTTTGACTTCCTGCCGATCGTCCACGCCGGGGAATTCCTAGAGGCTGACGTGCTGGCGCAACTGGCTGATAATCCCTACCCCGCCCGCAACCCGGTGCAAAACCTGGCGGACTTGCAGGCGCAAATTGCCGCCAACGAGCGCGGTTGCCAGGAATTGCAGCGCCTAGCGGATACCTACGGAGCCGCCACGATCCAAGCCTACGCCGGGTTTGTGCAGGACAACGCCGCCGCCTCGGTGGAACGGGCGATCGCCCAATTGCGGGACGGGCAAGCGACGATCGCCCTCGATTGCGGGGCGCAAATTACGGTGCAAGTGCGGATCGATCGGGCACGGCGGCGGGCGGCGATCGACTTCAGCGGCACATCGCCCCAGCAGCCGAACAACTTCAACGCCCCGATCGCAATCACCAAAGCCGCCGTCCTCTACGTGTTCCGCACCCTCGTGGCCGACGAAATTCCCCTGAATGCCGGGTGTTTGCGCCCGATCGATCTGACCGTGCCACCCGCCAGCCTGCTCGATCCCCGATTGCCCGCCGCCGTCGTGGCCGGCAACGTGGAAACCTCCCAAGCCGTAGTCGATGCGCTCTACCAAGCCCTCGGGGTGATGGCCAACGCCCAGGGCACGATGAACAACTTCACCTTTGGGAGCGATCGCCACCAATATTACGAAACGATCTGCGGCGGCGCGGGGGCGGGCGCAACCTTCCCCGGAGCCGACGCGGTGCAAACGCACATGACCAACTCCCGGCTCACAGATCCCGAGGTGTTGGAGTGGCGCTATCCGGTGCGGCTGGAGTCCTTCCAAATTCGCCCCAATAGCGGCGGCGCGGGCCAACAGCGCGGCGGCCACGGCGTGATCCGCAAACTGCGCTTTTTGGAACCGATGACGGCGGCGATCGTTTCGGGGCGGCGATCGACCCAACCGGCGGGCCTGGCCGGCGGCGCACAGGGTCAACCGGGCCGCGCCTGGGTGGAACGGCTGAACGGGGCGATCGACCCTCTCGGCGCTACCGATCAGGTGCAAGTACAAGCCGGTGAGGCGATCGCGATCGAAACCCCCGGCGGCGGCGGCTATGGCCGATTGGGGAAGTAATCAGATGCAAACTATAGAGCACCTATAACTGATGCGAATTAGCCGCAGGCTCAATCTGAATTAGCGGAACTTGAATCCAAAGCATCCGGTAGGCGAGCTTCAGGAAATTGTTTCAGGCCCCAGCGAGCGATCGAGCGCAGCACAGGACGCAAACTTTCGCCCGCCTCCGTAAGTTGGTAATTCATGCGGCGAGTGTGATTGCTGTAGGGCTGTTTGGTAATCAGCCCCAGGGCTTCCAGAGACTTCAGGCGGCTGGCCAAAATATTGGTAGAAATTCCCTCGGGCGATTCCAAAAACTCCTCAAAGCGCTGCTTACCAAAAAACAGCATGTCCCGAATGACCAGCAGCGTCCACCGATCGCCCAGCAGATCCAGCGTACAGGCGATCGGGCAGTGAGATCGGTGGTCAACCGCCATAGCACAAGGCTCCAAAATTCATTCCCGTTCAGGAATTTACAACTTTTTCAAGTCTCCCTTGCATTTTACAAGTAACCCTGTTAGTTTGATTTTGACTTGCAACTTGCAATTTAAAAGTTAATTGCCATGTACCACGCCCCATCCAACACCCAACCCACAGCCCAGACCGGCCCAGACTTTGCCGTGACCCACGCGGGGCCGCTTGCCAACCTCGAACAGTTCACCTTTACCCTCAACCTGGGCGATCGATCGCTGCCAACGCCTGGAAAACTGTTCTTGAAGGATTTACTAGGGTTAACCGGGGCAGAAATTTCTGTTAATAGCCTTTCGCCCAAAGAGTCGCTGCTTTTCTATCACAAACATCAGCAAAATGAAGAGGTTTATCTCTTTTTGGCAGGGGAAGGAGAATTTCAAGTCAATAACTGGGTTTTTCCAGTCCAAGAAGGCAGCTTTGTGCGGGTTAGTCCCGATGGTGAACGCTGTTTGCGCAATCGATCGCCCGTCGATCGCCTAGTTTGGATTGTGGTACAGGTGCGTGCTCAGTCCTATTCCTCGGGGAGCACCACGGAGGATGGAATCATGGTTCCCAAGCGGGTGAGTTGGATGGGCAAACAGGTGCTTAGCCCTGATAAAGTTCCAACGTCTCAACAAGGGCTAGATTCTGCACAAGGTGACCGTGGAGCTTAGAAAAATTCAGCTACCCAGCGTTTACCGAGTGTTAACAAAGGCAATCCATTTCCAGCGATCGGGCGATCGCAAGCACAATCACAGAACAGGAATCTTGTTGGACGATCGATCCATCAACAGAGAAAAGCAATCAAGCGCAATCCCCTAACGTTGCTCCACCATCCAACAAGTTTTTCATCTCAAACTCAATCGACTTGCACACTAACCAATACACTACTTACCGGCACAGTAGGTATTCACTTCCTTGACCAAGGCGCTTTCGTCCTTCGCCGCCGTTTCTCCCATCTTGCTGGCCCCGGTCACATCTTCCTGCAATTGCTTCAGCCGCTTCAAGCTTTCAGGACTCGGCTTTTTCGTCTTTTCCATTTCCTCCAATGCGCCGCCCACTTTGCTGGAAGCGGTGCTCAAGTCCGAATAGATTTTGACAAACCGTCCCTGAAAACCCTTCAGGGTCTCATCGGCCACTTCCACAGCCCCAATTTCTGTCGATAAGCCACTCAGATCCGTGGACAGTTTCTTCATCGCCGGGGCATCCATCCCCTTAATGCTGGAGCTGATCTGCTGCCCTTTGTTCACAACGGCAATCAGCTTATTGCATTGGGCAACTTTGCTTTCGCCACAACCCACCAAAGCTAAGGACAGCACCGCAGAAGCGGCCACTAATCGCCCAGCAGATAGGGATTGACCAAGGCGATGCATCAGGGTGAAAGACATGGGTAAAACACTCCTCAAATGGAAGTCATTTTGAATGATCTAAAAAATCAGCCAATTGCGCTAGCCACGAAACCCAAAGCTTATCAAAATTTTCGGAAATTAACACAGTTGACAAGCACGATTCTGATTATCCACAATCAATCACCACAAGAAATTGAATGATGATTGATATTTCGATTCAGTCAAGTCTTGATCGCAAGAAATTGTTTCCTGAGGTTGATGAATTTTGAAGAATTTGGATCTAATCAGAGTTCCGTCTTAGGTTGCGCAATCGCCGGCGGAATACGAATTGGTTGTTCACGAAAACCAGCAACTCATCACTCAAGAACCATGGCTAGCCGTTAAAGGAATCGGTCTTTTTTATTTTTATTACCTATACGGACAGGCTCAACCGCTCGTAGAGTCTTTGAATGAATGGAATGTGGTTTCAGCAGTGATCCTGATGTGCTGATAGCCTATTCTATGCTTGCGATCGTAACCTTGCCCCCTATGACTTTTGATCCAGACTTCATGCCGTTGTTGCGCCGATCGACCGATCGACTCTTGACCCTGATCGATCGCTTCGGGGAAGCGCAGGTGTTGGTGGTGGGCGATCTGACCTTGGATGAGTTTCTGACGGGATATGTGGAACGAATTTCCCGAGAAGCGCCAGTGCCGATCATCCGCCACGAACGAACGCGCCAAGTGCCCGGCGGCGGGGCCAATGCGGTCTATAACCTAGCTAAGCTCGGGGCAAACGTCCAGGTTGCTGGCTTTTTGGGGGACGATGTGCAGGGGCTGGCCATGCGTCAAATCTTTGAGGCGGCGGGCATTGACACCACCGGGGCGCTGGTGGAAGCGGCGCGGCCCACGGTGACGAAAACCCGGATTTCGGCCCACTCGCGCCAGTCCGTGACCCAACAGATCGTCCGGTTCGATCGCAAATCTGACGATCCCCCCACGGCGGCCGACTGCGAGCGCCTGGCTGAGTTTGTGGCCGATCGCGCCCCCAAGGCCCAAGCAGTGGTTTGCTCCGACTATGGCGATGGGGTGTTTTCCAGCGGCGTGATCCAAGCGGCCCTGACCGGCCAGCCGGTAATCGTGGATGCCCAAAAGGAACTCACCCGCTACCGGGGAGCCACTTGGTTCACGCCCAACCTGCCGGAAGCGGAGCGGGAAGCGGGCTTTGGCATCACCGATCAAGAGAGTTTGCTGAAGGCGGGGGCAACGCTGCTGGCCAAAACCGAGGCGGAATACGTGTTGATCACCTGTGGTGAGTCGGGAATGAGCTTGTTTGGGCGATCGGGCGACGTGTCCCACATTCCCGCCTTCAACCGGGCGGAGGTGTTTGACGTGACCGGCGCGGGCGACACGGTGGTGGCGGCCTTGACCTTGGGCTATGTGTTGGGGGCCACGCCCTGGGAAGCGGCGGTGCTGGGCAACTTGGCCGCCAGCCTGGTGGTGCGCCACATCGGGACAGCTACCACCAGCCGGGATGAGATGAAACGAGCCTTGAAAGCTATGCTCGATCGCGACAGCCAGTAGGGGCGCACGGCCGTGCGCCCTTAGGGCAAGGATCGGCGATCGACCTGGGTTGAAGGAATCGCCTGACTGAAGAATCTGAATTCATTGCTCGCACAGTTTGCACGAATCTATGACTGACTCGATCGCCCGTTCCCCTCGCCGCATCATCATCACGGGTGGTGCGGGCTTCATTGGTTCCAACTTTGTCCGCCATTGGTGCGATCGCTATCCGGGCGATCGGGTGGTGGTGCTCGATGCCCTGACCTATGCGGGCAACCGGGCAACCTTGGCCGATCTCGAAGCGGCCGATCGCCTGCGGTTTGTCCAAGGCGACATCACCGATCGTGTTCTGATCGATCGGCTCCTGAGCGAAGAGCAAATCGACACGATCGCCCACTTCGCCGCCGAATCCCACGTCGATCGCTCGATCCTCGGCCCCGGTGCATTTGTGCAAACCAACGTGGTTGGTACGTTCACCCTGCTGGAAGCCTTCCGCCAACATTGGCTGGCGGCGGGCAAACCGGCCGATTGGCGGTTCCTGCATGTGTCAACCGATGAGGTCTACGGCTCCCTGGGCGAAGACGATCCCGCCTTCAGCGAAACCACGCCCTACGCGCCCAACAGCCCCTATTCCGCCTCCAAGGCCGGCAGCGACCACCTGGCCCGCGCCTACTTCCACACCTACGGGATGCCAACGATCATCACCAACTGCTCGAATAACTACGGCCCCTACCATTTCCCGGAAAAGCTGATCCCCTTGATGTGCATCAACATCCTGCTGGGCAAGCCGCTGCCGGTCTATGGCGATGGGCAAAATATCCGCGACTGGCTCTACGTGGAAGATCACTGCGGCGGGATTGATGCGGCAATCCACAAGGGCCAACCGGGCGAAGCCTACAACATTGGCGGCAACAACGAGGTGCGCAACCTGGACTTGGTGAAGTTGCTGTGCGAGCTGATGGATGAGCTGGCCCCGCAGTATGGCTGGCACCTGCCCCAGCAGCCCAGCAGCAGCCTGATTACCTTCGTGACCGATCGCCCCGGCCACGATCGCCGCTACGCGATCAATGCCGAAAAAATCCGCACCGAGCTGGGCTGGGAACCCTCCGTCACCGTCGAAGAGGGATTGCGGCGCACGGTCACTTGGTATTTGACGAACCGCAGTTGGTGGGAGCCGCTGCTCTCGGCCGATTACCAAACCTATTACCAAAAAATGTACGATCGCCGCCCGGAAGCGGTGGGCTAATCGTAAGTACAGGGGGCGATCGCCTCGTTAACCCCAACCCTAATCTGAGCGATCGCCACAACCCTGTCCATCCCTGGGAACAAGCCAGGATCACGGGGGCTGGGTGAGGAGACCCCACCCCTGCGACTGATCGGTTGGGAGAACGAAATCATCGGGGTTTCAGGCAATTTGACGACAGGCCCTACTACCCTGTGATTATGCTTAAAACTCAAAAATTATTTTTTGCGGTTAACAAATCCAGCAATGGGCAGAATCAGGACACCACGAACCTTTGAGCAACTCAGCGCAGCAATTTCCTTTGAGCAATGGTCGCCACTGCTGCCGCGCTATGGCGTGATTGATGAACAAGGCCGCTATCTGCATTGGAATGACTTTCAATGGCGGGTTCAGCCCGGTGACGATGCACAAGCCGCTTGGCTAGCAACCAAATGGGCTAGGGGAATGATTTGCCAAGACATTCCAATCTTGGTGGCGGAGGGCGATCGCCCCTTTCGGTCTTGTATGCCCAATTCCCTGCTGGCCAACTTGCACCACATTGATCGAATGACCGGCTTGGGTGACAAAGTGGGCGACACGGCCGCGAGTTTCCGCACTGACGAAAAACATAGCTACTTGGTCAAGAGCCTGATCCAAGAAGAAGCGATTACTTCATCACAGTTGGAAGGCGCTTCAACGACTCGGTCTGTGGCCAAAGATATGCTTGAAAAAGGATTAGCTCCCAAAGATAAATCGCAACGGATGATTTTTAACAACTACCAATTAATGAAAAAGGTGGTTGAGCAAAAGTCCGAACCATTATCGATTCATTTCATCCGTGAACTGCACCAAATTGCCACGGATCAGGCGATTGAAAATCAGGCAGTTCCTGGAGAATTCAGAACAGACAATCAGATTTTTATTGCTGACGCTTATCAAGAGACGATTTTCCAGCCGCCCGACTGGGAAACTATTCCCGATCGCCTAGAAGCGCTTTGTACGTTTGCCAACGGCGACTATGGCATCAATAATGCCAAGAGCTTTATTCATCCGGTGGCTAAAGCGATTATTCTGCACTTTCTGTTGGCTTATATTCACCCCTTCGGCGATGGGAATGGTCGCACTGCCCGCGCACTGTTTTATTGGAGTGTGCTGAGGTCAGGCTATGACGTTTTTGAATATATTTCCATTAGCAAATTTATTCAGTCCAAGCGCGGTGACTACGATAAAGCGTTTATCTATACGGAAACCGATGACTTTGATTTGACCTATTTTCTTTATAACCAAACGGAAACAATCATCAAAGCAATCCAAGCTTTGCATGACTATTTGGAACGCAAGCAACGAGAATTTTATGAATTTATGGGCTGGATCGATCGCAGCCCGATCGCCAAGACCCTGAAGCGTGGTCATTTAGAAATTTTAAAAGCAGCTTTCAAGCAACCCGGTCGGGAATTTACCGCCAAACAAACGGCTACGGAATTTGGTATTAGCGAAAATACGGCCCGTAGCTATCTGAATCGATTGGTGGCTCAGGATTTGTTGATTGAGGCGCGATCGAAGGTGGAAAAATTCACCGTTTACATCGCGCCCGCCAATCTACCGACCCGCTTACAATTGACCGAGTTGCCCTAGCGATCGCTATGCCTGCAAGGCTTCGGTGATTTTGGTTTGCAACGTGCTGACCAACTCCGCGATCGCCACTTCTTCGGCCGTGGCCGTCGCCCGCGTCACCAGTTCCACCTTGCCCTGGGCGATCGCCCGGCCCGTCACCACCCGGAACGGAATCCCGATCAAGTCGGCATCCTTGAACTTCACGCCGGCCCGCTCTTCCCGATCGTCCAGGATCGTTTCGATGCCTGCTACATTCAGGTCGCTGTAGAGCTGCTGGGCGATCGCCATTTGGTTTTCGTCGGCAATGTTCGGCACGGTGACGATCGCTTGGTACGGGGCGATCGCCACTGGCCAAATCACGCCATTTTTGTCGTGGGACTGTTCCACCGCCGCCTGGGCAATCCGCGACACCCCCACGCCGTAGCAGCCCATCCAAAAGGGCTGGCTCTCGCCGGATTCCGTCGTGAAGGCCGCGCCCATGGCCTGGGAATATTTCAGACCCAGTTGAAAAATGTGACCGGCTTCGATGCCCCGCGCTGATTGCAGAATTTGCGAGGGGTCATGCACCGCCCGATCGCCCGGCCGCGCCAAGTCCAGCTCCACCACTTCCGGCAGTTTGTATTGAGCGCCCCAGTTCGCCCCCACCACGTGATAGCCCGGTTGATTCGCGCCAGTCACAAAGTTCTGAAGCTGGCTGGCGTTCGGATCCACGAGCCGCAGGAATTGGGGAGCCGTGTCCTTGGCCTGGGCGATGTGGTCGTCGCTCAAGTCTGGTGCAATGTAGCCCAGGGGCAAGGGTTTGGCGGCCCAGGCGGCTTGGGCATCCGCATCGGGCACTTTCAGGGCCAGCACCTTCGTGCCGCCGTAGTTCGGGGCCCGCTGGGTGATCGCGTTGAACAGCTTCACCTCGTTCACGTCCCGATCGCCCCGAATACTAATCAGCACCAGCACTCGCTTGCCGTTATCCAGCACGGCTTCATAGAGCACGTTTTTCACCACCTGGGTCGGGTCGCACTTCAGCACCTCGCACAAGCGGGCGATCGTGGTGGTGTCTGGCGTTTCCAGGGTTTCAAAACTCGTAAAGGGCGAAGGAACCGCATCCACTGGCTGCGACACAGCTTTTTCCACGTTGGCGGCGTACTGCTCATCTTCCGTGAACAGGATTTCGTCTTCGCCCGTGTCCGCCAGGATCATAAATTCCTGGGAGGCGCTGCCCCCGATCGCCCCGGAATCGGCCTGCACCGGCCGGAACTTCAGGCCACAACGGCGCAGCATATTTCGATAGGCCTGATCCATCGCGTCGTAGGTTTCCTTCAGGCTTTCGGGCGAGGTGTGGAAGGAATAGGCATCCTTCATAATGAATTCGCGACCCCGCAGCAGGCCAAAGCGCGGGCGAATTTCATCGCGGAATTTGGTTTGAATTTGATACAAATTCACCGGCAGTTGGCGATAGGAACGGATCAGTTCCTTGGCCACGGTGGTGATCACTTCCTCGTGGGTGGGCCCGAGCATCAGCTCCCGATCGTGGCGATCGCTCAGGGTAAAGGCGATTCCTTCTGCTTTGTATACATCCCAGCGGCCGGACTCCTGCCACAGTTCCGCCGGTTGCAATTGCGGTAGCAGGCATTCTTGCGCGCCCGTCGCGTCCATTTCCTCGCGCACAATCTGCGACACCTTTTGCAGCACGCGCCACATCAAGGGCAAATAGGCATAAATCCCGCTACCGATTTGGCGGATGTAGCCCGCACGCAGCAACAGCTTGTGGCTGGTGACAACGGCTTCGGCGGGGTCTTCACGAAGGGTGACGAACAGGGCTTGGGACAGACGCATAAAACAGCCAGGAGCAATGCACAGTCCAGAATATCGCAGTTGGGGCGATCGGGCAGGGCGATCGCGCGGGTAATGGGGTGAGCCTGACGCTTGGCAAGCCGATCCATTACGATCGGAATAAAAAAATGACAGCCGATGACACTCAACGACTTAACCCCAGTGCTCAGAGCACGCATCAAAGAAATTGCGGCGCAACACGGAGCCTACAATGTCCGCATTTTTGGCTCCGTTGCCCGTGGGCAGGCTGATCACCATAGCGATCTGGATCTATTGGTGGATTACGATCTCAGTCGCATTAGTCCTTGGTTTCCGGTGGGGTTGATTCGAGATTTAGAAGACTTACTCGCCATTAGAGTTGATGTGGTGACTCCTGCCGGTTTGAAAGATCGAATTCGCCAAGAGGTTTTACAAGAAGCCTGCCCCTTATGAGAAATGACCTTGAGCGAATCAAAGATATCCAAGAGGCTATTCAAAAAATAGAAAAATATGCACAAAGAGGTGAGAAAGAGTTTTTTGAAAATGAATTAATTCAAGGCTGGATCCTACTTCAACTACAAATTATTGGCGAGGCGGCAAGAGCGATCAGCAGGGAAACCTATAGTCAATACCCAAATATTGCTTGGCGTGATATTATTGGCTTCCGAAATCTCTTGGTTCATGAATACTTTCGAGTTGATCTAAGAATTGTTTGGAGAATTGTTGATCAAGAGATTCCTGAATTGAAATCTCAAATTCAAGTCATTCTTGACTCATAATCCTATCAAAAATAGTAGTGCGATAATCCAATAGTCAGTAGGTTAGGTTGAGCCTTGCGAAACCTGGGGTCTTCACGAAGGGTGACGAACAAGGCTCAGGACAGACGCATAAAACAGCCAGGAGCAATGCACAGTTCAGAATATTGCTGTTGGGGCGATCGGGCAGGGCGATCGCCCCAGAAGCCGACAGACCGCAGCCAGTTTCACTAGAAATTCAGACCGATTCCAGATTGCCCCACCTCAGCAGCATTCGGTTGTTCAAGACGAAATTCATCTTGAATTCGGCAAACAACTTGATAACTTTTAGGAGGCGAAATGGGCAAAGCGCGTAAGTACAAAAAAGCGGCTTGAGCGCCAGATTCCAGCAACAAAACCAGATCGGTTTCGGGGTTATAGCTGTCAACGGCTTGCAAGATGTGACCATTGATATGGTGATGATTCAAAATAACCGTGTCAGGAAAGGCTAGCCAAGCATTTAAAAATGCTGCGAGCCGTGGCCTCACAACATAATGGGTGCGAAATGTTTCTCCTGTAATATTGAGTTGCGGTGAATTCAAGCTACAAATAACTGCACCTCGTCCTCCCGCCAGATAATTACTCCAAGCGTTATATCCCAGAACAATTAAATTTGTGGCAACAAAGGACTCCTGCCAATCAGAAGAAGATGTCGCCATACAAAAACTCCAATTCGTCACAACTTCAAATCAAAAACCATGGTCGAAAAAGTTGAAAAATACGATTGTCAGTGATAGAATCCAAGCCGCTGCCTGACCAGCTATCGATAACTCGGCAGGGCATCGTTAGCAATTTCAAAAAATGCAGGCTGAATCGCGCGGCGGGTTTCCACCAAATCAGAGGCACCTTGATAGAGCAAGCTATCTGATGCATCCAACCAACGTTGAGGCTTCCCAGAGCGTCCTGCTTCAGGAATCCGCAAGCCATCAACAAGCCAACCAACGGTATCTCTTCTGAGACGGTCTAAGGAACTGCTGTAGGTCAATCCCAGATCATGAGCTATTTGGCGATGCACAGCCGCATGGACAGACTCATCACCAGAAATATCGCCCGAGATGATTCCTAAACCCACACCACCAAACATCCGAAGCAAGGGCAAAATCACAAAGAAAACAGAATTTTCTAATACAAAGGCCTTAACCAGCGGGTGATCAGGATGATTAATCCATTGCTGGTGAATTTGCTTGGCTGTTTCTTCATCTCTATCTGTCGTTAATTGATAGATTTGAGCGGCCATGCCTAATACTTTGTCGTGCCGTTCCTCGTCCAGAATATTAGAGCGCAGACATTCAACTGCTGTTGCTGGAAGTGTCGTTTTACCCAAAGCCTCGTCTAGCCATTCCGCCACTTCTAATTCAAGAATGCGCAGAGCCAGGGCCCGCCCCAAAACTTGATCTGCCCCCGGCACTGTATTCATTTTTTCGCCACAAGTGGGTGTCCAAGAGCGCTTACGAGCTAATTGTTCAGTGTAAAAGTCCATCAGAAGTCCTTTCTATTCAGCACAAGCAACACATTCGTCAGCCGCCAGATCGCAAGTGACCTGTTTCTGTTGAATGATGGTTTTATCAAGGGCAACCTGCTGACGGACTGGTAATCGATAGTAGGTTGTCCAGAGAGCCGATCTCATCCATTGTTCTAGGAAAGCTTGATCAATCACCTGGGTATCCCAAACGTTAAAGGATATCGAGTGAGCCTGTCCCGTCGCTTCCATACTTTGCTGCCAACAATTGGCCAATCGGAAATAGTCCTCATACCCCACTTCTGAAGCAATTTCTACTCGGGGATGATGATCATAGGTTTGAATCCCAAAAACGCCACTGTAGCGATCGACTTCACAGGCGATCGGGGGGCTAATTTCCGGTGTTGTTGTGTAGCCGTCGCGATCAACATAGCGATAAGCACAGGAAGCCGTTGGCGCAATTGTTAGACTGCGCTCCATTCCCTTTTTTCGGGCCCAAGCCGCAGCACGATCGAACCCTTCAATCAGACTGCCCACTAATCGATCGGCCTTGGTTTGATTTTTGGTGTGGTCGATCGGCCGCAGGCGCAATTCCCAAGCTTCAACTAACTCATGATAAGTAATCCCTTCGATCGCCAAAAGCGATGCCAAGCCGATTACCCCCAACCCCACCTGTCGATCGTGTTCGGGCGATCGATAAAGGCCGCTCTCACCCACACCAGTCACAGGGTGAATTGCACAGAGCATCTTCATACCATGCTCGAAAGCATCAGGAATATCCTCAATGCAGCACATTCCCAAGTTGACATGCTGCAGCAAACAGGTTCCCCGTGACGGCAAGAAGATTTCATTGCAAACATTGCCATACAGCAAATTTCCCGCAGCGTCAGTCCGAGCTTTAGAGAGCCACAAACTGCCGGATTGCATTTGCTCCATGATGTCATTTAGGTATGGCAATTGCAGCAAATCATCATGGACAATTAGCGTGCGTTTAGCCCAAGGCAAGCGATCAATTGGAATATTAATAAAGTCCTGAGCATCGGGGTGATGACTATCCAGATGCAAATTGACCGCTCCGTTTTTAAATCGGCCGCCCCGGCGGATCGTCTCATTCAGAACACTGTAAATGCGGGCAAAAGATGTGGGGCCAGAGGCCGTGACATTCGGCGAAACCGTACCAGCGGGCCGCAGCGCTGACAAGTTGATCGCGACACCGGCCCCATAGCGGAGG
This sequence comes from Limnothrix sp. FACHB-406, assembly GCF_014698235.1. Classification (NCBI taxonomy): domain Bacteria; kingdom Bacillati; phylum Cyanobacteriota; class Cyanophyceae; order Pseudanabaenales; family Pseudanabaenaceae; genus Limnothrix; species Limnothrix sp. FACHB-406. Next base: position 268,106 of record NZ_JACJSP010000001.1, read on the forward strand.
GCCTGGCTCGTGAAATGCCAACTGTCTTCGATGCCATCCGGGCCATCCATTCGATCCTGCACAGCCAGAACCGTGCAGCTCACGGGCAATCGCCCCGCAGGATCATGTAGCCAATGATCCACTCGCCCTGTCACTGCCACGGTGGGATGGTCTGCCAATGCCAAAATTGACTGCTTATTCATAAATGAAAGAGGACACAATGAGCTAGCTCATTCATCGAGCTGATAGGCCGAATCAATCATCAACCTTGAAATTTTTGGTGTTAATTCAGCTCCTATCGAGTTAAGAAGCCAAATTAAACTCTGACCAGCGATCGCACACTTGGCGATAACACTCAGAAGGCGCAATTGCTAGGTTTTGCAGCCAGTCAATCTCAACCTCTTGACCGTGCTTGACCAAAATCAAAATTTCTCGATCGGGTGCATAGGTTTTGATTGTGTTCAACAGGCGATCGATTGAACTAACAGGCACAAGGCAAAGGTCAAGATATAAAGCAGCAAGGTCAAACGGAATATATTGCACAGACCTTGCTGTTACATTCTCAATCCAGCCCAAGCGAGTAGTCACCGTTTCTTTCGCCGCACAAGCCACGATTCCTCGTCCATGTTTGAGGTAGCCCTGCCATGCAACATAGCCGATATACAGGAAGTTTTCCTGAATAAAAGTAGGTGACTCAACAGTCAGGTCAGGCAACCTTGAACTAGTGGGATGAATCATGAATTTCTTCCCGTAGCTTTTGCGTGGCGAGCACCATATTTTTGAGCGCAGGAAGCACTTCTTCCCACTGGCGAGTTTTTAGCCCGCAGTCAGGATTAATCCAGGTTTGCTGAACAGGCAAAAGATCAACACCAGTGCGCAACTGTTGGAGAATTTGCTCCACACTAGGAACGCTTGGGCTGTGGACATCATAGACCCCGTTCCCAACTTGATACTGATATCCAGCATCCGTAATTTCAAAGAGCGTTGCGTTGTTGCTGCGGCTATTTTCAATGGATAGAACATCAGCATCTAGACGCTCAATGTGCTCAATAATGTCTCCAAACTCGGAATAGCACATGTGCGTGTGAATCTGGGTTTCAGCCTTCGCGCCACCGGTGGCTAATCGGAACGAATCCACAGCCCAACTGAGGTACTCATTCCACCGGGCAGATTTCAAGGGCAACCCTTCCCGGAGAGCCGGTTCATCCACTTGCACCATGGCAGCTCCGGCGGCTTCCAAATCGGCAACCTCATCTCGTAAAGCCAGCGCAATCTGCATGGCCTGTTCACGGCGCGGGAGGTCAGCTCGGGGAAATGACCAATTGATCATTGTGACTGGGCCAGTGAGCATTCCCTTCACTGGCTTGTTTGTCAACGATTGTGCAACTCGGAATTCCCGAACGGTCATGGGTTGCAAGCGGGACACATCACCATAAATGATGGGTGGGCGCACACAACGACTGCCATAACTCTGCACCCATCCATCCGTTGTGAAGGCAAAGCCCTGGAGTTGCTGTCCAAAATACTCCACCATGTCAGTCCGCTCAAATTCACCGTGGACTAGCACATCTAGCCCAACTTCCTCTTGGCGCTTGATGCACTCTGCAATCTTGATATCGATCGCCTGGTGATAGTCTGTTTGGGAAATTTCTCCCTTTTTGTATCGGAGCCGCAGTTGTCGGATGTCTTGGGTTTGAGGAAAAGAACCGATCGTGGTGGTGGGCAAGGGAGGGAGTTTGGGTTGCCGATTCAGTCGTTGCTCATAGGGAAGGGAGCGCTGAAAATTCTCTACTTTTAGGGTTTGCAACACGTCGCGCACCACCGGATTGGGCAAGTTAAAGCGCTTGAATGCCTGCCAACGCAACTCGATCGCCGCTTGCTCATGGGCAATGTCTTGTCCGTTGAGGCCCCTGGCCAGCAACACCACTTCCGTTAACTTTTGCTCCGCAAAGCTGAGGACATCGCGCAAAGGTTGGGGGAGTTGAGTTTCGCAGGTTGCATCATGGGGAACGAACTGGAGCGACGCGGAGGGCTGAACGCGCAAATTTGGTGTGATTGCCTGCAATTCCTGAAGCAGTTCCAGCAGTCCCTTGGGTTCAATTGCCCAAACGCTCCGCCCGTCCACAACACCGGCCCCAAGCACTTTGTCGCGAGGAATGCCATGGGCTTTCACTAAAGACAGATTGTTGCCTCGCGTGAAATCGAGGCTAACTCCAGCTACCGGGAGCTGCATCACCCAGCTATAGGCATCCCCCAGATCATCAAAGTAGGTCACCAGTTGAATCGGCAGCCCCGCAGTTGCTAGCTGATGGTAGGTATGTTTAATGGCAGTTTCTAAATCGCCGGCATGACTGGTCACCAAGGCTGGCTCATGGAATTGCACCTCGGTGATTCCCAGAGATTTCAACTGCCCCAGCAGGTCAAGGTAGAGAGGCAGCAACCGATCCAAATCTGAGTAGAGATCGTTGGAGCGCCGACTGAGGGTGAGCAGCGTGACCGGACTGAGGATCACGGGAGTCGCCCGATCGCGGAGAATGAGCTGTGCTCGCTTGACCGTTGCCAGAAAATCATCGAAATTGGCCGCGGGAGCAAGATCAGACTCAATTTCGGGCACGAGATAGTGATAGTTGGTATCAAACCATTTCGTCATTTCGAGGGCAGGAATCCCGTCTTTGCCCCTGGCCATAGCAAAGTACTGATCAATGCCTGTGAACTGCCGAAACCGAGCGGGAATTAACCCCAGACGCACCGACCAATCTAGAACGTGGTCGTAAAGAGTTTGGTCTCCGACGGCAATTCGATCGACCCCAGCCTTTAACTGGGTTATCCAAGCGTGGGTTTCCACGGCTTCTACGACCGATCGCAAGGCGCTGATCTCACACTTGCCATACCAAAAAGACTCTAGGGCCTTTTTGACTTCACGATTTTTACCCATGCGGGCATAGCCCAAGGTGGCGGTTTGAATAACCATGGGAATCGAGGCTCCTGAAATTTTGTGAAATGTTGAGTGACGATGACACCGCCATTGAGGGGTGCTCTGTTCGATCGAGCACCCGCTGATCGGCTAGGCAAGTCCGCGCGATGTCAAGGAATGAATGTTGAAACCAAGTCCTGGGCGACAAACAGACCTAATCCAGCCAAGATGCAGCGAGTGTGGGCATTACTCTGAGGTTGCCTAAGTCTCGCTTTGGGGGCTAGGTTCGCAAGATTGGCGGTTGTGCCCCTGTGCTGGAGTTTGTCACTGGTGAGAGCGACGAAGGTTGAGTTTGTCGGTCTTTTTAGTCCCGCTGACACCAAGTCCCGCTAATTTTGACGGGGCGATCGGGTTTCTCATAATCTGGAGAAATTCCAAATTGCAACCAGCGATCGGGCAACCTGATAGTCAGTCCCCGGTCATCGTGGTTGGCCCTTGCCATTGGGTAGAAACTGGATTGCCCTAGCGGTCAGCTCTTTGAGGGAATTAGGATCCACGCCCGCCTGGACTTAGAAGTTTGCCGGACAGGAAGGCACGGTCAAGGTGCTGAGCTGAAATGTTGCGCTGTAAAAGCTTGACGACCCAATTTTCTGGGGGTCGTCAGCAAAATGCTGTAGGTTCATCTGTACCTCGCAGATGTGTGGTGCTTTGTAGGATTGAATCGGCGGGCATTCTGACTCGGAGAAACGCTTCTCCTTCACAGCTGCGGGACAGTGCCGGATTTACACCGAACTTTCCCCGTTACCTCTGGCGGCTGCTCCCCGCTAGAACCGACTCGGTGCAGTATAGCATCGTTTCCCCAACTTTCAGCGCTGGTGAGATGGGAATTCATCAATGCTCACCTTTTGGGCAGGAGTCTATTGGAGACTGAACTATCGGGTGTCGCCAATCAGGGTGAAGGCGGCCCAGTCGATCGGGTCGGGATATTCCTGAATGGTTCTTAGGGTGGCTTGGCGCAGGGCCGCCGCCTTGTCCATTCCTTGCCCCAGGAATTGATAGAACTGGGTCATCAGGAAGGCGGTGGGTGCGTCGGGCACGGCCCATTGGGTGACGATCGCGCTGGGGGTTCCGGCCGCCAGGAGCGATCGGGATAGGCCCACAATCCCATCACCGGAAATTGCCCCCTGGCCAGTGTTGCAGGCGCTGAGAACGACTAACTGCGCCTTCAAGTCCAGGTTCAGTAGTTCTCGGGCGGTCAGCCAACCATCATCCCCTGGGCTGTTGCTGGGGGCCAGGGCGATCGCGCTGTCTAGGCCATGTTTCGCATCCAGAATTCCATGGGTGGCCAAGTGGATCAGGCTGGCTTGCTCCATTTGCCCCAGGACGGCGGCTTTGGTGGCTTGGGATCCCAACAGGGGACGAGCGTTCAACATGTGGGCGATTGATTGGGCTTCGATTTCCGCATTGGGCAGCGGGGCCAATTGCGATCGAGTATTGGATCGGCTGCTGGGTAGACGCGGCATGGTTGGATTACCCACGATCAAGGGGCGATCGGTCAGGGCTGTTCCTCCCTGGCGCAGGCGCTGGGCCTGGCGTTGGGTGCGATCGAGCACTTGAATTGAAGGAGCCATGGCCAAACTGTGGCGCTCGATGAGATATCGGCCTTGATCATCTTGCAGGGCAGAAAAGGGCACCAGGAACAGATCCTGCTGGGGCATCACAATCAATTGATCGCCCGGTTGGGTGGGTAACCATTCGGCGATCGGCTCAATCAACAGGCGATGGAGCTGGCGCAAACCGGGGGTAATCGATCGCCGGTTGCCGTTCACCGTGGACTGGGCTGATCGGCTGGCGGTGCGTGTTCCCAAAAACAACCGCAACAGGGGAATTTGATCGCGTAGGGTTTGGCTGTTGGGCAAGGGCACTTGGCGAAAATGCACCTGTCCCGAAGGTTGCACCACCCAAATATTGATGGCTAAGTCGAGGAGCTGGCGTTGGCCCTCGTGGTCTCGGGTATCCCGCTCGATCGCGTAGGAAATCAGCGTGGCGGACTGCTCGCGGGCCACCCGCTGAATTTGCCCTAGGTCGATCGAGTCCGTCAATTCCGATGGATTGGGAGTTGGGGCCGATCGCGCGGCGGATCGATCGCCCCATTGGCTTTCCTCCGCCAACAGTTTCAAGAGGGCTTGGGCCCGACCCCGTTCATTGGCCAGCAGGGCCTGTTCCGGTTTTTGGGCCGCAATCAACACCGTTTGCAAGGTGCTGTAGGTGGTTTCTTGGGTTTCAAAAATCGCCAGCCGGGCCCCATCGCTGGTCAGGTTCTCGCGCACCTGTTCCCAAGAGGCGATCGCCCGTTGCAGATAATCCGTGGCCGCGTCAAAGTCTTGGAGTCGATAGTATGTATCTCCCAGGTTAGACAGGGCCCGCGCCGTACCGTGGCGATCGCCCAAGGCCTGGGACAGGGCCAGGGCCTTTTGTTGAACCGTGGCCGCAGTTCCATAGTCCCCTTGGGCATAGTAGGCCAAGCCCAAATTATCGAGGGTGCGGGCGATCGCCGGTTGATCGTTCGCCTGTTCCGCCAGGGCCAAACTGGCCTGATGGGCTTTCACGGCCGCCTCGTAGCGCGTGGCTTGGTAATCCAGCAGGCCAATTTGGGTGAGGGCGCGGGCTTGGTTGCTCAGATCCTGATGCTGCTGGGCGATCGCCAAGGACTGTGCAAAATAGGCGCGGGCTTGCTCCAGGTTTTGTTGATTGGTCGCCATCAGACCCAAGTTATTCAGGATATTGCTTTCCAACGTGGGCGCAGGGTTCGATCGCAACAGGGCCAAGGCCTGCTCATAATGGGCGATCGCCTCTGGGTATTGACCCAAAGCCCCATAACTACTGCCCAGGTCACTTTCCGCGATCGCGGCCAACAGGGGCTGATCCGTTGCCAAATCACGACTTTCACGATGGGCCAAAATCGCATCGCCATATTCACCCGCTTGGTAGTGGGCCCGACCCAACCGCTGCAAGGCCACCACGATCGCCTTGCGATCGCCACTGTTGCGGGCCCGCTCAAGGTCTTTGCGTTGGCAATCTAACCAAACGGTGTTGTCGCAAAGGGCTGCTTGCAGGGTTTCGGCCCGCAAGGCTTGCAAATTCAACACTTGCCCTGGATCGGTTACTGAGCCGTTGGCGGGGATTCCCGAGGAATTTGTGCTCTCCAAACCGGGCGATCGAGACCCCAGTAAAGCCGTTTGGTTAATCGCCTGGTTGGTTTGGAAATCCACCACGCCGGCCGAATGGGCCAGGTTCGAGCCACCCTCTCCAATTGCACCACTGTTAGGTAAGGGGTTACTGCTCACCGGTAGCCCCGTTGCCAAGGTTCCCACCATCGAGTTGTTGGCCGCATCCGTCACCCCCGAGGGCGGAACCAAAGGCGCTGCATTGGGAGACTGGCCGGAAGAAGGCGCGATCAATGGCGCGATCGACAAATTCGTGGATGTGGGAACTGCACTGGTCACAGGGGCCGCATTGCCAGCAACGCCGTTCACCGATGCCGGGTTCGCCGCAAAGGCAGCGGAGGCCAGATTCGCCCGCTGCACGATCGAATCGGAACTAATGGCCGCGCTTAGGTTATTGCCAATCAGGTTCGTATTCCCAGCATTGGCAGTTCCCGCCACTGGGCTACTCCCCCCCGCGCTCACCGGTTGTTCAGTGGTGTTGGCCAAGGTGGACTGCACTAACCCATCCACATTGGCGGCCCAAGGAGCCGAAATGGGTGCCTTGCCGGTAGAGAAATGGATTCCTTGATTGGTTGGTGTCAATAAGCCACCAAAGTTTGCTCCGTCAAGGCTGATGTTGACCGTAGCCACCGTGAATGAAGGGCCAGTGTTCCCGGTATTAGCGGTGTTGGAATTGTTGTTCACCACGATCGGCTTCACAGGCAAGAAAGCAGATCGATCGTCCTCATCCTCTGAATTGGTGGAATTGGTTGTGGTTGAGTCCACAGGGGCGATCGGGATCAAGCTAAAGGAAGTGTTCAGGCCGCTAACGGTGGTGTTGGTGGTGCTGGAATTGGAGCCAGTTTGCATGGGAGCCACCGGAATCAGCGACACTGAACTGCTCAGGGTTGGATTGGTACTGGGGGGATCGTTGGTTGTGCCGGGAATCAGGGTAATGGATCCGGGGTTGATCGTACCCGTTGTCCCTGTGCTCGTGCCCGTTGTTCCCGTGCCCGTGCCCGTTGTGCCCGTAGGGTTCAAAGGAACGACAGGGCGTAGGGTTGTGGAGCCAGTGCTGGTGCTGCTGCTGGAACTGGTGCTGCTGGGTGAGGGCGTAGTGGGTCTAGTGGTGGTGGTAGCAACCACGGGCGAGGAAATGAAGGGAGCGCGGTTGCTGCGGGCGGGTGTGGAGCCGAAGGCAAGGGTGGTTTGACCATCGCGATCGCTGAAGATCGGTTCAAAGACCGTGCGAAACAGCACCCGATCGCCCGTCGGTTGCGTCACAAACAATTGACCACCCGTGCGCAGGGGCAAATTCCCGGCGATCGCCCCTGAACTCACTAAAAAAAGATTGAGATCACTGATGATGCCGCTGTCGGAGTGGTGCAAGCCGTATAGATCCACCTGCCGATCGCCCCAGAGGGTCAACTGTCCCCCGGCGCTCAACCGCAAAGGATTCGTGGAATTGTCGCGCCCGATCGCCGCTTGTCCCGCCAGTAAATGTAAATCGCCCGTGGTGCTGAGCTGACTAGACAGCAGCAGCAAGTTATGGGCCGCCGACAGGGTGGCCGTTCCGGCCGTGGCTGACTGCACCGCCACATCACCCGCCGCCAAGGGGCCCTCAGAATGGCCGATCGAAACCGTGCCATCAGGCCGCACCGTCAAGGCATTGGCCGTGACCGGTTGCCCCGCCAGCAGTTCCGGAATGGTTCGCGGGGCGATCGGGTCCAACGCCAAATCCGCACCGGGCCGCCCCCCGATCGGCAAATCCAACGCCAGCACCGACCCTTCCGGCGTGAACCGCACAAAGCGATCGCCCGGAACCGCCGCCACCATCAGCCGCCCCCCCGGAGCCGACAGGGTTCCCACGCTCAAGACCGCGCCCCCCACCAAACTCAAGCTTTGGCCCGTTGGCACAGCCAGGGCCGCCCGGTTCAAAATTCCTGCCGGTTGCGACAGGGCAAACGCCAGCCCCGTTGGATCGCCCAACAAATTCGCGTATTGATTGGCTCCTGTCGCTTGGAACCAAAATTCCCCAGACTCACCAAAGCTCGCACCCGTGGCCGTGGTGGCCGTGAAGGAAGCGGGCACATTCAGCCGAGCATTGGGCCCAAACACCAAACCCGCTGGATTCACCAAAAACAGATTGGGGTTGCCACCGCTGACCTGGATGAGTCCATCAATTCGCGACGGATCGCCCCCCACCACACGCCCCAGAATGTTGCGCAAGTCCGGCGTGGCCAGGAAATTCGCAATTTCCTGGGTGTTGAGATTAAACCGCTCAAAGCTGTGGAACAGGTTGGCCCCATCGCTCGATCGACTGCCGCCGCTGATATCTAAGCGATCGCCCTGGGGAGTCACCACCGTGCCCGTGCCGTCGGCCGCCGGGGCGATCGACTGGGCCCAAACCGCCCCCGAGTCAGCACCCAGGCTCCCGATCGTCAAAAAACCCGCAATTCCCGCAATTAAACAGCCCCCAACACCTGCCCCCACGAAGGAGCAGCCACCTAAGTTCCGCAAGACATGCATGGTAAGGACAACAAGCAGTGAGTAGGAGTCAGATCCAGCGAGATCAAGACGCAAGCAAAATCAAGATGCCATCAAATCGCTGAAGTTTCTGGAGAGCTGCTCAACAAGCAACATACCCATTTTTCGCAAGAATTTGATCCCAGACGCTCCCTGGCCAGTCTAGAACATTCGTTTATGAAATTTAGAAACGATGCAGGCTGTTCAAGATCCGGTTCTGAATCCATTCAAAAACTGATGAAACCGTCAATTAAATTACTGATCAAGTTCTATTATTAATTTTTCTCATTACAGACAAAAACGCCGAATTTTTCATTCGTAATTCTTTAGCGCAATGAATATCAGAACCAATGAATACAGCCCTTACCTCGATTAGTAGCCCGTAGGGTGGGCACTGCCCACCGAGCCGTTGCTTCATGGTATCTGTGATATGGCGTGCCAATTATTTTAGGTAAAGGCTGTATCAAGCGAATATCAGAATTAGACTTGAAACTCAGCCTCAAGTAACTGTGTGATCTTGTTGTGACTTTGCAATCAATTCTCAAATAAAAAAGATAAACCCTGATGACTGTCAGACTTTCTTGAGCATCCAAACAGGCATGGTGTCCAAAATTTCTGCCATTTTTGCAATTACTCGCAGCGCCAGAAATGATTGATCAATGCCATCGATCCTTTGGATTACAAGTTTATGGCCTGCTTTTTTCACTAGTGAACAGAGCGAAAACCACACTCCCAAAAATCAGTTAAGCGCCTTTAGGCCGTTTCAGCACTCGTGTCAGCGCTATGAATTCGATGGCGCTGATGTTGACGTAATTTCAACATTAAATCGGGAGGCAACTTGGCAGACTTCCAATAGGCATCCTGGAAATTGGACTCGGCTAACTTTGCCATATGCAGGTCGGCCCCGGCAAAATTGGCTCCCAAAATATTTGCTTCTTGTAAGTTCACTCCCACCAACGATGCGCCCACAAAATCAGCTCCCAAAGCGCAGAGTCGATGAAGATTAGCACCATCAAAGGTTGCCCCGGTGAAGACCGCTTCGATCGAGTTAGTGGCTGATAAATTGGCTCCGGTAAAGTTGGCCCCGATCGCCCTGACCCAAGTGAGGCTAGCTCGACTGAGATTCACCCCAATCAAATCCACCCCAATCAAGTTTGCACCGTTCAAATTGGCTTCACTCAAGTTGGCACGGGTTAGGTTAGCCAACACCAAATTGGCTTCGCTCAAATTAATTCCCGGTAGCTCAGCCGCAATCAGATTAACTTCACTGAGATCTGCACCTCGAAAATTCCGTTCTCCTAAGCGATAGCGCCCCAACAGTTCATCTGCATCCATGACGTTATTCACCCCATTTACTTCAATTGGCTTGGGAATGAGCCAAATCGATCGCCCCTTGTCGTCACAAAGGGCTGTTACTGCTCAATATGACTGAATTATGACGAAGTATTGTCATCAATTCTGGGTAATCGACAATCTCACTGCTTCCCTCTATTCTGTTCAGAATAACGATGAGTAGAAACGAGTTGGCTTAATTATCGATTGATTTAGTTTTTATTCCCTTCCAGTCAATCTATCTTTACAAGCAGTTTGAGGGTGAATTCTGAAACCGCATGGGTGAAAGCTGCGGTGGATTCATAGGGCAAAACATTCCGTCCTGGAAGTTTGTAGCCTTCACCTTGGGGAAGGTTTTCAAGGTAAAGATTGAGACGCTGATCGGGACTTTCCTGCTTGCCGCTTTTGCTGATGCTAGAAGCGGTTTCCCCAAACAAGGCCAAGGTTGGGTAGGGGATTTTGCGAATTTTTTCGGCATAGCCCTTCTGCCAAAACCGAGCCAGAAACGCAAAAACCGCATGGCGACTGGCCGGATCCGCAGCCCCTTGATCCAGCATGGAAAGCCATTCTTCGTCAATGTCTGGCAAGGCAGCAAAAAGCTGTTTTGCCGAAAAAGAACTCAAAAATTGCCGCCGCTTCGCATATTGAAAAAAAGCAGCCCCGATCCAAGAGTCAAACAGCCCATTCCAGAGCAATTTCTGTTGCCACTTTGGCGCAACTTCGGCCATCACTTGCCAAGCAGGCGGCCCCGAGAGAATCAGGCCGCGAATGTCGATCGCCCCGTTGGCATTGTTGGCATGGGTCGATCGCTCCACCATCTCGATCGCCACGGGAAACAACGCCCCTTGCACCACCAAAATCACCGGCCGCTGCACCACCGTTTGCACAAAATGCAGCAGTTGATCGGCCCAATCTTCTGGATAAAGGGCGTAACGAGGCTTGGCCGCATCCCCACAGCCCAACAAATCTGGATTAAAGATGGCTAAGGCACTGCCCGATCGCTCCCAAGCATTAATGAACCGCGTCCAAAAGTGTCGCGATAGGCCAACCCCGATCGGGTGAATTAATAACAAAACTGGCTGATTCGGCTGGGCTGTTCCCCACTGATCATAGCTACAGCGATAGCCTTGCCAATCATAAAATTGAGTGGCGCGATCAGTCGAATTTTTCAGATTAGTCATGGTTTTTGCTCGCAAATAATGGCTAAATTCAGGTGTCTGTTTCGGCTTTTCAGATATCTTCCGAAATTGGCTCATGAACTTGAGTTTTGAAACTGGCTCATGAACTTGAGCTTTGAAATTGAGCTTTGAAATTGAGTTTTGAAATTGGGTTCAAAGATGGGGCGAAGGGTGAATGCAACAACGGTGATTTCTTAACTGGACTCCGAAGACTTTGGATCCGGATCACAGCGAATTTCTACCATGAATCCGTCAGGGTCGTAAAAGTAAACACCGCGACCGGTGGGGCGAGTGACGGGCCCATGGGCGATCGCCACTTGGTGCTGCTGAAGGACAGCAAGGGCGCGATCGAACGCTTCGGGGGCAATATCAAAGGCCAAATGATTGGCGCGGGTAAATTGCTGACCCGGATCCGGGTGCGGCGGCTGTAGGTCTGGCTCCCAAAACAAATCCAAAATCAAGCCATCGGGGAGCAAAAAGTTGGCAACCTTGCCCGCCGCCACCAGGGATTTGAGGGTGCTGGGAACCCGATCGCCCGTTAACTCCTCCAGACCCAACAGACCACCATAAAAGCGACGGGCGGCCTCCATATCCTTGACGTTGAGGGCGATGTGGTGAACCTTGCGCAGGGTGGCTGGTCCCAATCCAACGGACGCTGACGGGGCGGATGCCAACCCACAAGGCAAAGGAGACAAAGATGGCGAATCAACTTCCGGGGTCACATCCGGCGCGATCGCTTCAGGGTTCACCACTCGATCGACTGCTGTTTCCATCGCTCCATGCTTTCCCAACGCTTCGTGCCTTTCAGGTTAACAGGGCGATCGGGTGGGTGTCGTTGCCGTAAATTTGCGGAGAAAGGTGCTGAGAACCGGCGCATGAGTCACAGACCAGGGGTGAAGGGCAGGATCGATCGCGCCGTTCCAAACATCCTCTTAGAATGGGACAGCGAGTGCTGCCCTTGGTCATCCAATCGCTGCGTTTTGCCGCGTTGAAATGTTTGCCGCGTTGAAATGACTGTGCTCAACGCCAAAGCGGTCTGGAGCAATCCCAGAGCCATACCCAGAGCTATTCCAGAGCTATTGCTGTATTTTTTTGATCTCAACTGATCCCAATTGATTTCAACATTGATTTCAACTCGCGTCCCAATTGATTCCAACTCGCGATCGCCTAAGTATGTCTGAACCCAACGCAACCCCATCCGCTGTCCAGTCGCCCGACTTGTCCCCGATCGCCCCTGGGGAAACCACCGCTGGCTCGCTGCCTGATTCGGAGGTGATCGAACTGCCGCCGGATTTTGTGTTGCCCACGGGGTTGGCGGCCATCTCAATTCTGTTTTTGGCTTGGAACTTGTTGGCGGCGTTGGCGCTGGCGGCGTTTTCGGCGTTTTTGACCCTGCAAGCGGCCACCCTGCGGCTGTTGTTCACGGCAACGGCTTTGGACATTTACCGGGGCGACAAGCTGATTCGGCGCTTTCCTTACCAGGATTGGGAAAACTGGGATATCTTTTGGTACTACCTACCGACCCTGTTCTATTTCAAGGAAGTGAAGAGCTTGCATTTCCTGCCCATTTTGTTTGACCCCAAGCTCTTGCGGGCCTGTTTGGAAGCGAAACAACTACCTAAGCGCCGCGCTTGGCAATAGGGCCGCTGGGGCACGATCGAGCGCCGGGGAAATTTCTGAGGGCGATCGAGCGGGCGCGATGGAATTGGCGAGATCGGTCACTTTCGGGAAACCCGACCGAAGATCGGGTGGGGCTACGAATCATAATTGTCCAAGGAACTGGGATGATGGCGGCCAAGGTTTAAACGCTCAGTGTTGTTCCGCTTGAGCGTTCCACTGTTTGCAATCTAGTGCTTGAAATGTCTGATATTGCTGATCTGTCCGAATCGATCGATCGCCCCTCGGAAACCAACTGGGACGATGAACCGTTGCCCACCCCTGCCCCATCGCCCCAGGTGGGAGAAGCGGCGACGACCGGAACACCGGTCAGCTCGGCAGATCGATCGAGCACAGCAGCGCTGACAGCCACAGGGGAATCGATCACCGATTTGGCCCCCGAGGCTTCCCCCGCCCCGGAACCGACAGCGACACCGGACACGATCGGCGCACCATCCCCGATCGACAGCTCCCCGGTGGCTCCGGCCCCGATCGTCGCGGCCCCAGAGTCGGCAGCGCCTCCGGCGGATAACCCCGATCGAGCAACGCCAGCAGCCACTTCAAGTGCAGACCCAAATCCAAACCCAGATCCCGATCCAAGCGCACAGCCCAATCTCGACCCAGCGCCAACTTCAAATTCCCAAAATTCCCAATCAGCCACCCAAGACTTAGCCGATCGCGTGGCCGATCTCCAAGAGCAACGCGATCAACTGCTGGCGGAAATTGCCCAAGCCCGTCGCGACCTCAGCCGCATTCTCAGCTTGGGAACTGCCGAGCTGGAACAGCGCCGCCAAAACCTGACCGCCAGCATTGAGCAACTGGAGCGCCGTCAGGAACGAATTCGCCAGGAAATGAAAAGCACGTTCGCCGGTGCATCCCAAAACGTTGCCGCCAGGGTTCAGGGTTTCAAGGACTACCTGGTGGGCAGTTTGCAAGAGTTGGTGGCCGCCGCTGAGGAGTTATCCTTTGCGCCGCCGCCCGCCCCAACTCCAGCCCCGGCTCCGGAGCGATCGGCCCCCACGCCACCCACCGCGATCGAGGGACAATTTCAGGGCGATCGCCGCAAAATTGAGCAAATCCTAGAGCGATATCGCACCCGGCCGGACTATTACGGCCCCCCGTGGCGTTTGCGGCGCACCTTTGAGCAGGTTCACGCCGATCGGGTCAGTCAGTGGTTTTTTGACCTCAGCGGTCGAGGGGCCCTGCGCACCATGGGCAGCCGCCTACAAAACATCCTGGTGGTTTCCGCCACCATCTCTGTGCTGCGGGCCATCCATGGCGATCGACTCCGAACCCTGATCCTGATCGACAGTCCCGAGCGGCTGGGCGACTGGCGGCGCGGCCTGCAAGACTCCCTGGGCATTTCCCGCGCCGACTTTGGGGCCGAACAGGGCGTAATGCTATTTGAGTCCCCGGATCCCTTGGCGCAACGGGCCGATCGAATCCAGCGGGGCGGTGGCGTGCCGTTCATTGTGGTGGACGAGTCCGACGGTCGCATTAGCCTTTCGTTGTTGCAGTTCCCCCTATGGCTGGCGATCGCGCCGGATCCCCGGATTGCGCCCCCCAGCGGCCTCGGCGGCAGCAGCTATGACTACTAACGTTGAGCTAGCCGACACCAATGGTCAGGATCGAGTAGACACCGCGAATGAGTTGTTAGGGCCAGTTGTTAGGGCCAATCCAAGCGATCGAGGGCTGAAGCCCCATGGCGATCGGGCAACGAGAGTGGCAAAATTCGTAAAAATCCTTGAAGCTTCAAGCCATCCAACCTATTGATGGCTAGCATGTCCAAGTAACTGCAACCAGTTCAAGATCACTGGGCGCTGTATTTCGGTGTGGTGCAACCTATGGTGAAGCTGAAAATCGTTCAACCCACGATCTTCAAAAGCCGGCCAGTCTCGTCGAGTGAACTGCCAACCGCAGAAAAACTCTCGGTTGCCCCCCGCGAACTCACGGTACAGGCGGCCGTCTTGGAAGGAAGTCACTATCGGGTGACCCTGATCGAGCCGATCGGGAATCGCCAAGAGTGGTTCATCTTTAAGGATCATTTGGAAATTGCCGCCGTCCCCACCCTGGTTGTCAAGAGCGAAACCGTTTTTAAAACCCGTGTGGCCCTGTCTTCGGCCCTGAGCAGCGCGGAGAAGCTGAGCGTGGCCCGGGGTGAATTTCCCCTTGAAAGCTACGAAGAAGCGCCCGATTCCCACCTGAGCGTGGTGTTGATGCAGCCCCTGCGCGATCGCAAAAATTGGGTCGTGTTTAAGGGGCACATCGAGCTATTGAACGTGCCGCCCTACCCGCCGCCAAAGGACGCAACTAATTTTCCGCCCCTGCCCAAGATTCGGGTCAAAGTGCCCACCATCTTTAAGCAGCGCCCCGTCTCTTCCGCAGAACTCAAGGATGATGAAGAGGTGTCCGTATCGCCGGGCGATTTTCGGATTCGGGCCATCAGTCGATCGGGCAGCCACTATCAGGTGCAGCTCAGTGAGCCGGTGGGCGATCGCCAAACTTGGTTTGTGTTTGCCGGCCATGTGGACTTAATTGATGCCGATCAATTGCTTTCGGCCAGTCCGGCTCCTAGCCCTGCCCCGGCTCCCGCTCCTAGCCCCGTGCCCGCCCCGGCTCCAGCCCCCGCCCCAAGACCGGCCCCGGCTCCCGCGCCCGCGCCCGCCCCTCAACCTGCGCCCGCGCCTAGTCCTAGCCCCGCGCCTTCCCGCGGCCCCGCCATTCGGATCCCTGGCTATGGTGTGGTGGGAACCCGTGATCCAATTGTGCCGAACGGTTCCTTTTTCTGGGGAGAAGCGACTAAGGACGGCACCAGGCTCCCTGAGTCGGAAGAAATTGCCCGCAACATTGTGCGGATGGCTCAACAGATGCAGCGAATTCGCACCAAATTGGGCGATCGCGCCATCACCATCACCAGTTGGTATCGACCGCCAGCGGTGAACCGGGCTGTGGGCGGTGCTTCCAACTCAACCCACATGCGCGGCCATGGGGTGGATTTTGTGGTCGAGGGTCTTTCGCCCCAAGCGGTGCAGCGGATTCTGGATCCTTGGTGGGAAGGGGGCCTGGGATATGGCTCCACCTTCACCCATGTGGATAACCGGGGGTATCGGGCCCGGTGGAATTACGGCAATTAATGCCTGAGACAGGTAATCCCATCTAGCGCCTAAGCGGGTGTCTGAGAAGCAACTTGAGAGGCCTGCAAAGCACGAGTCATCGTGGAGCAAGGGGCTTCAGCCCCTTGTTTTCGATGATCGATGAGACTCGCAAGGTGGCAGTGATGACTTTTCAGATATCCCCTAAAATTTCGCGAACTTCGCTGCTAAAATCTGGCTGCTAAAAAACGGCTTCCCCCTGATCGATCAGAGGGAAGCGCTTTTGTTGCAAATTTTTCAGCAAATTTTGGCAGCACGGTTCAGCAAATTGCAGCCCGATCGCCTAGCGGGAGGCAACGGTTTGCGCCAGGGCCACCCGCATTCGATCGACAGTACGTGCATTTTCCGCCGGGCTGCCCACGGTAATACGCAATCCGCCTCCTGTGTGACGAATCAGGGTTCCCTGCTGCTTAAGCTGCTGAACCAAATGAGCCATGGCTTCATCGGTGTTGGCGGCTCCCTTCAGGCGAGCATAAAGAAAATTCGCTTGGCTGTCCCACAGTTCCAGTCCTGGCAGGGCCCGTAACTGCTGGAGCAATCGATCGCGCTCCGTCAAAATTTCTGGGACGATCGCCAACAGGTCTCGGCGGTGGGCCAATGCGGCGAGGGCGGCCGCTTGGGTAAAGCTGGGCAGGTTGTAGGGTAGGCGTACCTTTTCCAGAATGGCGGACAACTCGGGATTGGCGATCGCGTAACCCACCCGATGGGCCGCCAATCGAAACGCCTTCGAAAACGTCCGCAAAACCACCCAGTTGGGCCGCGCTTGCAGTTCGCCCACCACGGTGCGACGGCTGAATTCAAAATAGGCTTCGTCAATCACCACCAAAATATTGGGTGGCAGTCCCCGCAACCAGTTGAGTTCCGCCGTCGTCAGAGCGTTGGCGGTGGGGGAGTTGGGATGCACCATCCACACCACCCGCACGGGCGAGGGGGTCAGTTGCGCTTGGGCAATGACCTGACGCGCGGCATCCAGATCAATTTCAAAGGTTTTGGGCGATCGGCCCACTCGTTCCACCGGAATTCCCAGGGTTTGGGCCAAAATCCCATACATGCCAAAGGTGGGCTGGGCCACCAACACGCGACCACGACCGCCCACACAGGTGGCAATCAAGATCGATCGAATTAATTCATCCGAGCCATTCCCCACGGAAATTTGCCCAGGGGCGATCGCCTCCGCCGTGCCGTTGGCAATGGCCGAGCAGGCTTCATTCACGTATTGGGCGATCGCCCGCTTCAGATCCGTATGATCGCCTCCCGGGTAACGGTTAGTTTCAATCAGGTTCTGATAGGTTAAGCAGAGTTTTTCTTTCAGCGCTTCCGGCAACTGATAGGGACATTCATTGGTGTCCAGACGATCAATCTCAACGCCCGTGGGTAACTCTCCCCCCGGGTGAGCCTGATAGGCGACAAACTCAACCAAATCTGGACGCAAAAACTCCAACATGGTGCGGGCTACAAATGGCTGTTAGGGAGGTTGACCGGCCTTCCGTCTTCAAACAACGGAATGGGCTGCACAAAAAATCTGAAACAAACCCCAAAAATTCAATTTCAACTGCAATTAGATGGGCAACACCGATATTGATCTGCTGTTGATCTGTTATTGATCTGTAGTTAGTCTGTGATTTGGCTAGGATCCCCCCCTTGAATCGCGAACTGAATCACAGGTAGAACACAAACTTAATCTAGTTCAAGCAAGCCAGTCTAATCAAGCTAGTTTCATTGGGCTAATTTAGTCGGGCTAATTCGCTCAGGCTCATTCAATCCGACTAATTCAACCGGGCTGATGCAATGCATTGGATAAGTTGATTAGTTGGGGCTTCCATAGCACCGGGTTGAAAAGCCACCAGTTAACGCAAAAATGATCAGCATTGAAACAAGAATTGATTGGCGATTTAACCTAAAGATGGCTTGAAGATGGCTTGACCTGAAGGTGGCTGGATGGAGCTGAAGGTTCTTCAAAAATGATCTAGTCCCAAAACCACGGCGGCCAACATTTTCTCAAGATTTTTGAGGATGCATTTGGATGATCGCCCTCATCATACCGAGATTCTCCTTGCAAAAACACTGGACTCCAGAAAACGCAATCGAAAACCGGTTGGGGCCTCCGCTCTGCCCGACCTTGGGGAGCGATCGTCGCTGGCCTCGGAGGCGATCGCTCCAGCAGCACATTCAGCGGCCCCATCGGCTCCCTATAGCCCCGTCAGGTTGACCTGAACCGATCGCGCCACTCGATTGGCCTTGGCCCGGGCCTGGTCGATCGAGTCAGCCCGCGCCAGGGCCACCCCCATCCGCCGATATTGACGGGTGCTGGGTTTGCCAAACAACCGCACATCCGTGCCCGGCTCCATCAGGGCTTCCGCCAACCCGTCATAGACCACCGACTCTGCGGGATCCGACTGGCGATTGGCCAAAATGGCAGCACTCGCAGCCGGTTCGTAAACCGTAATTTCTGGGATGGGCAACCCCAGAATGGCCCGCAGGTGCAACTCAAACTCATTCAGGTTTTGGGAGATGAGAGTGACCATGCCCGTGTCGTGGGGGCGGGGCGACAGCTCAGAGAAAATGGCAGCGTCAGGCGTGATGAAAAATTCCACCCCAAAAATGCCCGCGCCGCCCAGGGCCTCCGTCACCCGTTGGGCGATCGATTGGGCCTGTTTCAACAGCTCCGGAGCGATCGGGGCCGGTTGCCAGGATTCTTGATAGTCACCGCGTTCTTGACGATGGCCGATCGGGGGGCAAAACAACGTTGGCCCCGCCCACTGCCGAATCGTCAGCAGCGTGATCTCCAGCTCAAAGTGAATAAATTCCTCAACAATCACCTTGGACTGGTCACCGCGCCCCTGTTCGGTGGCGTATTGCCAAGCGGTGGTTAGCTCCTCGGGCGATCGCACCACGGATTGGCCCTTGCCCGACGAAGACATCACCGGCTTCACCACATTCGGAAAGCCAATCTCCGCCGCCACGGCCTGCAATTCCGCCAAGGTGGCCGCATAGCCATAGCGAGCCGTGCGCACCCCCAACTCGCCCGCCGCCAAGTCCCGGATTCGATCGCGGTTCATGGTGTAGTGGGTGGCGGCGGCCGTCGGAATGACGGTGATTCCGCGTGCTTCAAATTCCGCGAGCTTTTCGGTGCGAATTGCTTCAATTTCCGGAACGATGAAATCTGGGCGATGCTTCGTCACGATCGACTCCAGCGCATCCCCATCCAACATTGAGATGACCTCTGCCTCGTCGGCCACCTGCATCGCGGGCGCATTGGCATAGCGATCGACCGCAATCACCTGGTTGCCCAGACGCTTGGCCGCGATCGCAAACTCTTTGCCTAACTCGCCGGAGCCAAGCAGCAAAAAGGTTTTAGGCAAAGTAGAACCGGTGACGGACATGAACTTTCAACACACCATAGCTGAACGATCATCAACGCCGCAGCCCCAGACCAGAGGCCACGTTTTCCTTGAACATTTTTGCCTGAACGCTTTCCTGGATGCAGTCAACGCCACTGAACTGGATTCGGCTCTTTCTGGAGGCGGCACTGATTCCAGCGCAACCACCCGATCAAGCACCCATCCCAGTCCCGATCGCCATCCCGATCGCCCCTTAGAAATCGCTCAGGCAACCCAGGGCAAAAGCCCGTTCAGATAACCTTCCTATTATCACGCGGTGGGGGCGATTTCCACAGAGAGCGGGCGACGCAGCGGTTGGTATCTAGCCGAAACAAATCGATCAATCCCCGCCAAATCCCGATGGGCCGTAATCTCCTGATAAGACCCCTTGGCCCACAACAGTTCCATCACCGTCGGAGCCTGCCCAGCCATCACCTCCACCAACCAAACGCCACCCGGTCGGAGATAGGCCGGAGCTGTCTTCACCAAATGACGCAAGCAATCGAGGCCATCGGATCCCCCATCGAGCGCCCCATGGGGTTCATGGTCAGCAACTTCCGGCTGCAATGCAGGCACTTCCGCACTCGGGATATAGGGCGGATTGGAAACCATCCCCGCCAGGTGGCCCGCCAGATCCGTCAGGGGTTCAAACCAGTTCCCCAACGCAAGGTGAATTCGGTGATCCAGCCCTGTGTGCATGGCGTTGAGATGGGCAATTTCCAGCGCCGCTGTCGATCGATCCACCGCCCAAATTGTTGCCTCCGGCATGGCTTCCGCCAGCGCCAGGGCGATCGCCCCGCTCCCCGTCCCCAAATCCGCCCAAACACCCCGCCGCAAGAGGGCATTCGTCGCCGTCAGCTCCCAAGCCAAGTCCACAATTAACTCCGTCTCGGGCCGAGGAATCAGCACCCCGGGAGACACCTGCAGCCGAAAATTGCGCCAGCCCACCACCCCAGCCAGGTACTGCACCGGTACGCGATCGATCAATCGCCGCTGCCACAGTTGATCCAAGCGTTCTAGGTCGATTCCCGAAGGCAAATCGCCCACCTGGAGCCGCAGCCGCAGCCGATCGACCCCGGCCCATTCAACCAAGAGCCAATCCAGTTCCCCAATGGGCACTTGCTGCTCCGATGCTTGGCGGCGCGCTTGCGCATACCAAGTCCAAAAATCCGCTGTCATGGATCACACCGCTCCGCAATTGCCACAAAGCCCCGAGTGAACAGTGCCCCGCTGCGATCGCTTTGTACCGCTTCATGGCCCTTCTCGCAATGACCGGGCCACAAATTGTGCCCATGGAACCCGCCCAAAAATCAACGGCAACCATTGGCCCGAGCACCCACTCAGGCGATCGGCAATCCATTTCAGGAATGATTTCGGCTAAAACACGCCCGCCAAGGCCAAAACGCAGCGATCGCACGCCAGCACAGAACACCTCAGGCGCGGTTGTTAATTCTGAACTGCAACACTCTCCCCAGATCTTGAGCCTCAGATCTTTTGATTTTTGCAAGGAATTTCATATCATGGCAAAGTCAGAGATCTTGCAAGGGCAATGCCCAATCCTTAGTCATTATCAGTGGGTGCTGTTAGCCCAAATTCCTTACCGTCACCATCAATTAATAGCTGTTAATAGCTTTCATATGATTCAAGCCTTAAGTTTTTTTTCAGGGTGTATGGGCCTTGATTTAGGTCTCGAAAAAGCGGGTATTGAAGTGTTACTCGCATCAGAAATTGATCCAGCCGCTCGACAAACTATTCAACTGAACCGTCCCTACCTACCCCTATTAGGCGACGTGAGAGATTACACAGCCCCCGAAATTCGATCCCTAGCCAAGCTAAAAGCTAATCAGGATCTTGATTTAGTTGTGGGTGGGCCACCTTGCCAAGCTTTTAGCAGTGCTGGTAAACGTCAAAGCTTTAATGATGATCGTGGCAATGTTTTTCTATTGTTTATTGATTTGGTAATTGAATTAAATCCTCGTTTTTTTGTCCTAGAAAACGTCCGAGGATTGCTATCAGCAACTCTCCAGCACCGCCCCATGCACCTGCGCGGCAAACAAGCACCACCCCTGAATCCAGAGGAAAAACGAGGTAGTGCCCTATTGCACATCATTCAAAAAATTAAATCTGCTGGCTATAGTGTTTCATTCAATTTATACAATGCTGCTAATTTTGGCTCTCCTCAACAACGAGAACGGGTGGTGATTGCTTGCAGTCGCGATGGGCAGAAATTGCCCTATTTAACACCAACCCATTCTGAAACAGGGCTGTATAATTTGCCGCGATGGCGCACGCTACAGGATGCCTTAGCGGGCTTACCCACCGAAGGTCATGAATTTGTGAAATTCCCTGAAAAGCGCTTGAAATATTATCGCCTGTTAAAAGCCGGACAATATTGGCGAGATTTACCACCAGAATTACACGCGGAAGCCCTTGGCGGTTCCTATCAAGCAGTGGGCGGAAAAACGGGTTTTTATCGCCGTTTAGCCTGGGATAAACCATCGCCCACGATCGTGACTCATCCAGCAATGCCGGCTACCGATTTAGCACATCCTGAGGAAGATCGTCCCTTAAGTGTTCAAGAATATAAACGCTTACAGGAATTTCCAGATGATTGGAAAATTGCCGGTGGATTGCTCGATCTCTATCGCCAAATTGGTAATGCAGTGCCCTGTTCGCTAGGGAAGGCGATCGGCCAAATGTTACTGGACTATCTCAATGGTCAAACAGAAACCAAATATCCTGACTTTCCCTATTCTCGTTACTCTAAAACTGATGACGTGAGCTGGTGGGCCGACGTTGTTGGCAACTCAGAACAGCCTGAACATGGTCATGACAAATCACAGCAGCTTTGCTTAGATATCTTTTGATCTATTGCTCACTTTGAAAAGCGAGATAAGCCGCTTCAATATTCAAAATCATGGTTTTTACGCTGTCTTCAACTAGACCATACTCAATCCCAATCTTTGACCAAAACTCCTGACCGCAAGCCCGAGGAATTGTGGGACTAGAAAAGTTCCAAGTCCCTAAACAGAATGCAGCAGCAAATAAGGAAAATTCATGAATAGCTAACTCTTCCTGAGATCTGGGCTTTTGGCTACCGGTTAATGTGCCAGGTGTCGTTTTGAGTTGCGTGAAGATCGGGTTGGTGTGGCCCACCTCAAAAATAATGATGTCTATTCCTGTAATTTTGATCCCAAAGTCTTTTTCTGGGCTGATGGCATAAGGACTGATTTTAGCCAAATCTTCCCATAGTTGACCCATTTTGGTGCTTAAACTGCGAGAAATTGCATTACTAGCAGTAAAGAGTGTTGCACCACAGAGTTCATAGAGATTTTTGGGATTTTCAGCAGCTTGGCGAGGCGATCGCACTAGGGACGGAATCGAGTCGA
Organism: Limnothrix sp. FACHB-406; assembly: GCF_014698235.1. NCBI lineage: Bacteria > Bacillati > Cyanobacteriota > Cyanophyceae > Pseudanabaenales > Pseudanabaenaceae > Limnothrix > Limnothrix sp. FACHB-406. Next base: position 290,818 of record NZ_JACJSP010000001.1, read on the forward strand.
TAAATTGCTGGGCAAATGCATGACATTTTTGGGTGATCGCCTCTGATTGGTTTTGGCGATCGAGTACAGAGTTGTCTTGCTGATCGGCTGTAATTTGTTCACGGCAATAGTCCAGCAATAGCGGCTTGATGGCAGTTGCTCGCTGATAGGCAGTTTGCAAACTCGGTTTGATTTGTGGAGGAACTGTTATTGACTTGGCATAGGTATCAATCAACGTTGCCCGATCGCCCAAGGAGAGTGATCGCAAGTCATCTATTTTCAAATCATTCATAAAGTCTGGCCGAGATGATTAGCAGAGCAGAATCATTCAGCATGTTCCAGGTAGGGGCGCACCGATGTGCGCCCGCAATTTCGCCAGTTTTAAAAAGTGCCCGCCAAGGCCGAAACGCAGCGATCGCACGCTAAGGGATGTTCCTCAATCGTGCCGACCGAAGGCGAATAGTTCCAGCAGCGATCGCACTTGTGCCCCTCGGCATCCACCACGCCCACACCCAGCGGCTCCGATTCAAAGCTGTATTTCAAGCCCTGGAGCCGATCGACTCCATCCAGCAATTCCACCTGGGAGGTGATGAACAAATAGCGCAATTCATCGACCCCGTTCGTGTCATCGCCCAGGGAAGAAACCGGGTTGAATTTTGACAGTTGATCGCGCAGGGAATCATCGGCCACATAGAGCAGCAACTTCGCTTCCAAGCTGGCCCCGATCGCCCCGTCCTTGCGGGCCGCTTCCAAGACCTTGTTGGTTTCCATGCGGATTTGGCGCAGGCTTTGCCACTTTTCCGCGAGGGCGGGTTGCGACCAATCGGGATCGATCGCCGTCCAACCGGCTTGGAACACCGATTGATGGGATTTGGTGTAGGGAATCGCTTGCCAGATGTCTTCGGCCATGTGGCAGAGCACCGGGGCGATCGCCTTAGCCAGATTTTCTAGGGCGATCGCCAATACCGTTTGGCAACTGCGGCGACGGAAGGCGGTCGGCGCACTGATGTAAAGTCGATCTTTGGCGATATCCAGATAGAAATTCGACAGATCGACCACGCAGAAATTCTGCACCGTTTGGAAGAATTTGAAGAATTGGAAACTGTCGAAGGCTTCCGTAATTTCGCCAAAGACTTCCGAGATCCGATGCAGCAAATAGCGATCGAGTTCCGGCAGTTGATCGTAGGGAACTGCATCTGTTGCCGGGTCGAAATCGTGCAGGTTTCCTAACAGGAACCGCGCCGTATTCCGGATCTTGCGGTACACATCGGCCATCTGTTTCAGGATCGTTTTTCCGATCGGCACATCGGAGGAATAGTCCACCGACGACACCCACAACCGCAGCACATCCGCGCCGTAGGGCGGGTTTTGTTTTTGATCCTTGCCGCCGTTGATGATTTCCAGCGGGTCGATGATGTTGCCCAGGGATTTGCTCATTTTGCGGCCCTGTTCATCGAGCGTGAACCCGTGGGTCAACACCGTTTTATAGGGCGCATGGCCGGAGTTGGCGACGCTAGTGAGCAAGCTCGATTGGAACCAGCCCCGGTGTTGGTCGGAGCCTTCCAGGTAGAGATCGACCGGGTAGCCCAGGCCGCGCTGTTTGGCCACCGCCGCCCAGGAGGAGCCGGAGTCGAACCACACATCCATCGTGTCCGTGCCTTTGGTGTAGGTGCGGCCGTTGCTGCGGTAGGGTTCCGGCAACAGTTCCGCTACGGACAGTTCCCACCAGGCATCGGAGCCGCGCTGGGCGAAAATGTCGCGCACATGGGCGATCGTCTCGGCGTTCATCAGCACCTCGCCGGTTTCCGCGTCGAAGAACGCCGGAATCGGCACGCCCCAACTGCGCTGGCGGGAAATGCACCAGTCCGATCGCTCGCCCACCATCGACTCGATCCGGTTTTGGCCCGTGGCCGGAATCCAGCGCACCTGCCCGATCGCCGCCATGGCCGCCTCCCGGAAGCCATCCACCGACGCGAACCACTGCTCCGTGGCCCGGAAGATCGTCGGCTTCTTCGTCCGCCAATCGTAGGGATATTTGTGAGCGTAGGGTTCCCGCTTCAGCAGGGATCCCGCCTCGGTCAGGGCGGCGATTACCGCGTCGTTGGCATCCTTCAGCACGTTCAACCCGGCGAAGGGGCCCGCTTCCTCGGTAAAATTCCCCCGATCGTCCACGGGCGACAACACCCCTAACCCGTACTTTTGCCCGGTGATGAAGTCCTCTTGACCATGGCCGGGAGCCGTATGCACCAGCCCTGTCCCCGATTCCGTGGTGATGTATTCGCCGCCGATCACGACGGGTGAGGTGCGATCGAACAGCGGATGCTGGTACTGGCAATGCTCCAACAGCGCACCCTTGAACGTGGCTTGCACCGTCAGGGCCGCCCCGAAGGTCTCCGCCAGCGACTCCGCCAAATCCTTAGCCACCACGAGATAGCGCGGCAGGCCCGCCAGTTCTCCGGCCGTGTCCACCACCGCGTAATCCAAGGCCCCATTCACGGCCACGCCCAAGTTGCCGGGGATCGTCCAGGGGGTCGTAGTCCAAATCGCCACGCCCAAGTCCGCCGCGAACTCACCCAGCACCGGTTGAGCCGCCGCGCTCAGTTCCGTCACCCGAAACGCCGCATAGATCGACTGGGAAATGTGCCCCTCGGGATATTCCAACTCCGCTTCCGCCAAGGCCGTTTGGGAACTGGGACTCCAATGCACCGGCTTCAGGCCGCGATAGATATAGCCCTTGGTGAACATTTCGCCAAAGACTTCCAGTTGCGCCGCCTCGTATTCCGGCTTCAGGGTCAGGTAGGGATTTTCCCAGTCGCCCCACACGCCCAAGCGCATGAATTGGGCTTTTTGGATCTCGACCTGTTCGAGGGCGTAGGCTTTGGCCTTTTGGCGCAGGGCGATCGGGGTAAGGCCGGCGCGTTCGTCTTTGCCCAGGGATTGCAGCACTTTCAGTTCGATCGGCAGGCCGTGGCAGTCCCAACCGGGAACGTAGCGCCCTTTGCGGCCGCGCAGCAGTTGGTAGCGGTTGATGATGTCCTTCAGGGTTTTGTTGAGGGCGTGGCCCATGTGCAGCGACCCGTTGGCGTAGGGTGGGCCGTCGTGCAGGGTGAAGGTTTCGCCGGGGTTGCCTGCTGCCAAGGTTTCGTAAATGTTGGCTTCTGCCCAAAAGGCCTGAATTTCCGGTTCGCGCTTGCTGGCGTTGGCCCGCATGTCGAAGGCGGTCTGGGGCAGGTTAACGGTGTCCTTATATTGGCTTTCGGCCTTGGCAGTTTTGTCGGCAGTCACGGCGGTGTCGCTTGCGTCATCAAAGGGTTGCAGTCCCTAAGATTCTACCGGCTGACGGCCGGGCTGGCGGGGTGGCTGAAATTCAAGATTGGTATAATGGTTTGTGAGGTTTTGTTGGCTGGGCGATCGTATACTGAACTGAAATTTAGATACTAAACTGAAATTCAGAATACTCAAAGTAGCTTAAAACCAGCAATCTTCGTATCGAAGCCTACTTTGTTTTTTAGTCAACTCTCAACTACATTCAGACTTATGAAGGTTAAGCGAGATATCAGTCGAGGAGGCTTTGGAAGAGTGGAAGAAGTCATTCTTGCAGATGGTAGCTCTGTCGCAAGAAAAACATTTGATCCACTACCTAGTGTCAAGTCAGGAACTGACATCAACAAGCTTAGGAAAAGATTTAAAAAGGAAGTGTTGTACCAGAAAAGCTTATCCAGTTCCAGTCAATTTTTTCTACCTGTTTTAGAATCCAACTTGGAGTGTGACAAGCCTTGGTTTACAATGCCCATGGCAGAAACTACATTAGAAAAGTTTATTAAAAAGAATAAGGAAAATCCCGAGGAGCTAAAATCAGCACTATTTGATATTCTCAATTGCCTAGAAGAACTACATTCCCAGGATCTTGTCCATAGAGACTTAAAACCTCAGAATGTACTATTGCATCAAGAAAATTGGAAATTATGTGATTTTGGATTAATCTTAGCTCATGGTGAAGACTTCACAGATCTGACATCTACAGATTCAGCAAAATGGGGATCAAAATTTTATTGTGCTCCAGAGCAAATGGAAAATTTCAAGCATGTAAAGCCACAAGCAGATATTTATTCATTTGGATGTATCTTACATGATATTTTTGACGGGTCTACAAGAATACCATTTGCTGAACATCGAGCCGAAGGGAACATTGGCTTCATTATCGAAAAGTGTACCAAGAAAGACTGGAAAAGAAGATATAAAAACATTTCGGCATTAAGAAATGCACTTTCATCATGCTTGACAACTTCTCGATTAACTCTAGTACCAGGAGATGAGGAGTGGATAAACTATCTAAAAGATATCAGCATCCAGGAAAATTCAAAAGTTGACATTGAAAAACTAGGATTGTTTGTCAGATTTTTAAACAGATCCGAAGTCCTGAACCTAGATAATATTTTTAGAATAGTGGATGAAGGAATTCTTGAGAAAATACACACAAGCGATGAAGATTGCTGGGAAGAACTGGCTAGTGCTTATTGTGAGTGGACACATCAGAAGTTTGTTTTTGAATACTGCGACGTTATCGTTAAGCGTCTGGAGAAAATTTTTGACTTAGGAAAGCCATCACTCAAAGCAGAAGCAGCAGTAGCAATGGCTCGGCTTGGTGCAACTCATAATCGTTGGTTTGTTATGAAGAGATGCCTCCTTAAATGCTCTCCTGCACTGACAGAATCAGTAGCAAACAGAATTAAAATGGAAATTCTGTCAAACGATGAGTCTCAGGGACATTTTCGGGTATGTGCATCTGCATTTAAGGGTGAGAGTATTCATTCTTTTCATCCACTTATTGCAAACATTTTGTTGAAGCATACCAATACTTGATAGCTACCGGGATAAATGCTCTGTGTACCGTTGAGACCGATATCATATCGTTCCCAGACTTCACGCGGGAACGATACGAGAGTACGGGAACTATGCGAATCAACATTGCCTCGGCTGAATATCACACGATCGGGAAGTTGACCCGTCGGTAGATTTCGGCTAGGGGAATCGAGAGTTGCAGATTGCTTAACCAGAGAGCCGCATTGATTTCCCCGTAGCTGGTAAACGTCCAAGCCACCGCATCAGTTTTGCAATAGTGCTCGATGTAGGGTTCCTCAGCACTAATCAACAAATAATCTTGAAAGCTGGGGAGCGATCGATATTTGCGGAACTTTTCGCCCCGATCGCCCCATTCCATTGCAGGCGACAACACCTCCACAATCAAACTAGGATTCAGGATTTCATCATTGCGATCGCCGTGAAATTCTGGCTCCCCCCGCACCACCATCCCATCCGTATAAGTGCAGCAGCGATAGTCAGGAATCCAAACCCGCAAATCGCTGTTATATACCTGCCAATCCGTATCCCGCAGCGCAAAATGCAGAAACGCCACCAGGTTCACCGCGATTTTGCTATGGGCCTCTGATCCGCCAGCCATTTCCACTCGAATTCCATCGTGATATTCATGCCGCTGATCGGCGATCGCTTCCTGCTGCCAATAATCAGCCAACGACAGGCGATCGCCCTGCGATGGCGGCACGCTCGGAGCGGATGGGGTTGACGCAACCATAGCGAAACCCGAGGGAAACGGGAACTTTAGGTTAATGCTTAGTTTAGCAAGGCGATCGAGAGGCTGCCGGTCGGCGTTATTGATTGCCGAGATTGCGCAGAATTTGAGTTGCGATCGCCAATTCCTCCAGGGAAGTTAGGGGCGAAAAAAGTCGCGAAAGATCGTAACAACGACGCGGTTGCTGTTGCAATTTCACGAAAAACATTTCATCCCCATTAGTGACAAAGCCAAAGCTGGGGCGATCGGGATCAGGATTCGCTGCCAAATAAGCCAATGATTGGGGCAAAGCTGTCCACACCGAAAGAGCCGTTTTTTTGGACTCAATCACCACAATCCAAAGGCGATCGCGCAAGACCAACACATCCAAACGACCTTGCAGGATTTCATCCCCATCCCCGATCGCCAATTCCACCGAGGGTTCCGCACAAATTTGAAACGGTGGATCGTAAAAACCCGCGATCGCCAACAGGGGCGAAGTGAGCAACAAATTCACCGTTCCTTCCAAAAGTTGCCCGGCCGATCGCTGATAGAGATATCGTCGTCGCAATTGCGCCAAGGCCGCGCGATCGCTCTCCGACAGCGGCGGTAAACGATCGCGCCATTCCGTGAAGAAGTCGCCGCCCTCTTCCCAACGCGCCAACGCCAGGGTTTGTTCTGCAACCGCCAGACTTGTGATGGCATCAGTAACCGCGATCGGCATGAAATCAACCGTTAGGAATTGTTAGTGTGGCAGCGTCGTTCTGGTAACCAAAGCCGATCGCCCAGATTTGGTTGAATTTCACGGGCGATCGCCGGATGAATTGTCCCAATGACTAACCGTTAGGAGTTGACCGGGAGCAAACTAGTATCCCAAAACAGCCTGAATTTTTTGCTTCAGCGTCTCGGCATTGAAGGGCTTAACAATGTAGTTGTTAACACCGGCTTCCTTGGCAGCGATCACATTCTCCGTTTTGGATTCTGCTGTCACCATAATGAAAGGTGTGGTGCTTAGCTTGCTGTTAGCTCGCACTTCTTTCAACAGTTGCAGCCCTGTCATTGGCTCCATGTTCCAATCTGCAATAATCAGCCCAAACTTGCTCTCTCGCAGCTTCTGAAGGGCGCTAACACCATCACCCGCTTCTTCAATATCGTCATAACCAATCTGCCTCAGCAAATTCCTGATGATTCGACGCATGGTGGCGTAGTCATCAACGACTAGAACTTTCATCTTCTGTTGCTCCTATGGGTGAAGAGATGGTGAGCCATCAGGTCTATGCTTGGGCGAAAAATGCAGCGCTTGGCAAGTTTGACTGTGATGGTCACGACAATGAATGAATCTTAATAGATTGGATTGGTTAATGCGGCTAAAAATATCGAGACTCAAAATTAGTTTATGTTTTTTAATTTTTTGGATATCAATCTTTTAGATTTCAATCTTTTGGCTGGATTGTTTCTGAATTTGCCACTTCCGAATTGGCTAAATTAACTGGTTCAATGCCCTCGGTTTCGATCGCCACAGAGGCGATCGACTGGTTGCCCGATCGCTGATATTTGGCCCAAAGGGGATGGGGCCGGCCGGCCATTGCATCGGAGTCGATCGCGCCGGGGCCCAGGGCCGCCCGCCAAGACCAGGTTTCCGGCAAGGGGTCATAGCCTCCCGGTTGGAAGGGATGGCAGCGCAGGATGCGGGCCAAGGCTAACCAGCCTCCGCGTCCGAGGCCAAACCGCTGAATCGCCCCGATCGCGTAGTGGGAGCAGGTGGGGTAATAGCGACAGTTGGGGCCCAACAGGGGCGATAACAGGACTTGGTAAAGACGCACCAGCCCGATCGCCAGTCGGCCAGGGAGCGATCGCAACAGGGAAATATGGTTGGTAAAACCTGTTTGGTAAAACCCGTTTGGTAGCTGTTTAGGCTTTTGAGATATCCTCTCAGGCATCTTTTTTAGAAGGCTTGAATCCATTCTTTGATTTCGTATTCTGTCCAAATACCATTTTCCCAATAGGGATCGGCTTCAATGAGCTGACGAACGATTTCTTCGCTGTCTGCTTCATAGATGCCAAATACTTTGCTGTTGTCTTTGGTGGGGCCTAGGGTGATCAAAATGCCTTCTGCTTTTTGTTTAGCTAAGCCGTCTAGGTGCGCCTGTCGATAGGGGGTGCGTTTTTCGAGGGCATCTTCACAGTAGCTGCCAAACAAAATGTATTTAGCCATGGTTCAAGAGTTGTGATGAATTAGGTTTTTTGGGGCTGCCGATTGCGTGAAAAAGCAAAAGCAAGCATGAAAGCGGTGGCTGAACGTGGCTCCTTTCAGCCACCGCCTTCAGGCAACTTAGGAAGTGGATTTGGGATGCCAAACTCCATGGAATCCGAGGTTAATCGGGTGGGGGAAGGCTAAGCGGGCGATCGGGACATCATCTAGCCGATCGTTCTGCCAGATGCGCAGGTCGCTGCAATCCCGGTTGCCATCATAGACCACGCTCAGGATCCAACCCGATCGCCCGTCGCCGGCCGGGTCGGCCACAAACAATGGCTCCGAAGGATAGCACCCCGGTTCTAGGCTGGCATAGGTGATGCGATCGGTTTGGGCATCGTGGCGGGCGATCGTGCCGAATTGTTCCTGTTTGAAAGCGGCGGGGCGATCGAGGTCGGGTCGATGGGCCGAAAAGTAGCTGTAGCGGTTGGGGGAGCCAACTTCGCTGGGGGCCACGGTCGGAAAGTCCGAATGGCGATCGAACAGGATCCGTTGATCCAGCAATTGCCGCCGCTGGAGATCGAACCGCAATTCCACGTATTGGGATGTTGCAAGGGTGTTGATTTTGCCGCTGGCCGCTTCCTTCAGGTGTTGATTGGTGGCAAAGTTTGGGTAACGCGCCATGGTCAGGCTGACGGAGCGATCGGGATTCTGCCAACCGTTGCCAAAGTGCCACTGAAACCAAGGTTCCGCTTCAATGGTGGCGGCGAGGGTCAGGGTTTCACGATCGACAAACCAAACTTGCGTGGGCCGATTGCCCTGCCACTTCATCGCGTCACTGAAACACTTGAAGTTCAACAGCGCTGGCAACAGTTCCAAACTCAAGGGCGGAATGCAAAAGACCAGATAGGGCCCCGCCAACACACAATCATGGATTAAGGGCAGGGATCGCAGGGGCAGTTGGCGTTGGGCCAGGAGGCGACCGGCGCGATCGAACCGCAGCAAGTTCAGCTTGGGACGGGGGCCCGGCAACACTCCAAAGTTATAGATTTCGCCCGTGGCTGGATCCACCTTGGGGTGAGCAGAGAAGGCCTGACCCGGCTTCAGCACCCCATCCAAGGAATCGGGGCCGATCGTGGTCAAGTTGTCTAAATCCAGCGCATGGGGCCAACCCCCTTCCCACAGGGCCAGGAGCCGATCGCCCAAGGGCAAAACGGAAGTATTGGCCGCATTTTTGAGATCGCGCCCCACCCGTTGCCACCAAGGTTTTGGAGCCAGTTGCCCGTAATTGGCAAACAACCATCGATCGGCCGCTTCTTCCTGTTCGTAGGCGGCCGTTTGCACCATCCGATAGGTGGCTCGGGCCTGGGGTGGGCCTTGGGGTTGATCGGGCGATCGGCCAAAATGCACCGCCAACACCGCCCCATCTCCATCAAACCAA